>NZ_JADFUE010000014.1:0-149818 GCF_054967145.1 Bradyrhizobium sp. UFLA06-24 | reverse complement strand
AATGAACAGCAATTTTTGAAATCCGAGCTGCAATTACGCGCACTACCAGAAACTCCCGAATATTCCGCCGAAGATCGCAAGAGTACAGAGTGGACAATTTTGAAGGAAATCCAGCGCGATGAACGTGAGCAGTTCTTCGCGGACGGCAAAATCAAATTTAAAGAGTTGCGTTCATCGATTTATCGAGAAGTCCGCGAAGAATTTCGCGAACGCTGGGCCGATTATTATCAGGCCGACAAAAAGACAGTCGGCGAAGACCGCCGGTTTCTCGCCGGCGTCAAAGCCCAGATCCTCGCCGACCAGAAGGCAGCGCTTGAACCACGGCGCGATGCTGCCTGCGCCGACCTGCTCGACGCTCGAAAGCTTGAGTATCGCGGCATTCTCGATAGCCAGCGCGAGGCTAGGGCCGAATTCCGCTCGCGGCTAGAAGTCGGGATAGATAATTCCGACTTCTTCCACGAGCTAACGGCAAAGAGGCAGCGCCAGCACGAAGCCACTCTTGGCTTCCGCGATGCGGCTGCCGAACTGACGCGCAATGGGCAGGCCGAGCAGTCCCGGTCTTCAGAATGGGCGGAAGTCGAACATGGTCACGATCATGGTCATCTATCGCGCCGTGGCCTCGTTCAGGCCGCCGATTTAGGTCCGCAAAGGGCTATAGACACCCTTGGGGCTTTCGCGGACAGCATCTTCACCAGCCTCACAAACCTGGGCTCGGCCAGCCCAGAGCCTATTTCAGCTGAGGAGAGAGCTGATCAATTCCGGGAGGCCGCGGAAAACGTTCTTAAGCAGCAGCAACAGCAGGGCCGCGAGGAAGATGATGCTGCCTGGCGCATGCGCGACCGGGAGATTTCCCGAGAATGACCATGGGGCCGGTCCAGCCACGACCGAGCCCCCAGCGTCTTTGGCGAAAGAAGAGACGGAAAGTTTATCGATCAGCGAACCAGATGCGGAAAGCGATGCTTCGGAACTCGCCATCGAAATCGAATTCCGCCATAAGCTCGCGGCTGTTCGCTGGCTGCCACCCCGTGCACGACCAGGCGCGAGGCGAGAAATCTGCGACTGGCGAAGGACCGCCCTAAAGGCTTTGCGTGAACAAAAAGCTGCCGAGCGCCACGCGCGTTTTCATTCTGCGCGACGGCTTGCGCGATCAAGACATGACCGTTTGAGACTGAATTGTAATCGCTCGTAATGTTTCGGATTACACAAAGTTTACGAAAGCAATCGCATCGCAGCTGCGGCTTAATGGTGCCTGAAAGGGTACACGCAATGGCTCGCAAGCGCGATCATCAGACTCTTAGAACAAGGGCAGCAACTGCAAGCCGCGGTGCTGCCGGTCCGAGCCGCGACCTGATCGATGAGACCATTTCAATCTGGCAGAAGCATTCCAAGCGGCCGCTTACGCGCGAAGATGGTCGCGAAATCATCGAGAACATGACCGGTTTCTTTCGGGTGCTCAAAGAATGGAGCGACGCCGAACGAAAGCGAACGCCTAGGAATAACCCCTAGTTGGAATCTGATTGCATCCTCATTTTTATATTGCGCTCGGAATCTCACTTCGGCAGACTTTTGGTTAGCCTGTCATTTGACTGCAAGTGAGCGATACGAATGCGCAAGTCGAACAGCGATAATGCTCAGCATCCTTCAGGACCACCTCGTGCGGTCGCCTATGCGCGCGTCTCCTCCAAAGAGCAGGAAAAGGAAGGGTTCTCCATTCCCGCTCAGCAGAAAACATTGTCCGGCTATGCGGCAGCCAATCGCCTAACGATTGTTGAAGAATTTATCGACGTCGAGACCGCTAAACAAACGGGCCGAGCCAATTTCGAGAAAATGGTTCAATATCTTCGTACGCACAAAGGCGTCCGGATTGTCCTGGTTGAGAAAACGGATCGCCTTTACCGCAACCTCAAGGATTGGGTCACGCTCGACGAGTTGGATATTGAAATCCACATGGTCAAAGAAGGCGTGGTTCTATCTCGCGATTCCAAATCGTCTGAAAAATTCGTTCACGGCATCAAAGTTCTGATGGCGAAGAACTACATCGACAATTTGTCCGAAGAGGCTCGCAAGGGTCAGCTTGAGAAAGCTGAGCAGGGCATCTGGCCCACGAAGGCACCTCTCGGTTACCTCAACGTCACTGGTCCCAACGGCAAGAAGATCATTGAACCCGATGCGAAGCTGGCCGGCCCGATTGCTCAGCTGTTTGCCTGGTATGCAGCTGGCACGCTTTCTTTACGCGAGCTTGCTGACAAAGCCTTCGCTTCCGGCATCGTTCAGCGCCGCACAGGCGCACGACTTTCAGTAAGTAACTTGCATGGCATGCTACGTACCCGTCTTTACACGGGCGACTTTGATTGGAATGGCAAACGGTATGTCGGCAGTCACACGCCACTCGTAACTCGAGAGCTGTGGGCACGAGTCCAGGATGTGTTGGACGTTCGAAATGCCCGTAAGACACGCGCCACGAAGCGTGATTTTGCTTTTTCCGGTCTCATGAGCTGCGGTCACTGTGGCTGCGCCTTGGTCGGCGAGCTCAAGAAAGGCCGCTACGTTTATTACCATTGCACCGGCTACAAGGGTAAGTGTCCGGAGCCCTACGTCCGCGAAGAAGTCGTCAGCGAGCAATTCTCCCGTCTCCTCGGGCAGTTGTGCTTTGGGGACGAAGTCCTGGCGTGGCTATCGAAGGCTTTGCTTGAAAGCCACGACGACCAGCAGAAGGAGCACGAGGCCGCTGTGGGCCGTCTCCAGGCCGAGCACGATAGGACGCGCCGGCGGCTGCACACCATCTACCTCGACAAGGTGGACGGGCGCATTGACAGCGATTTCTACGCTCACATCTCACAGAACTGGAACGCAGATCTTCAAAGGCTCGAACGGGAAATTGCCCGTCATCAAGCTGCTGACCGGGCCTATCTGGAAGAGGGTGTCTCCCTGATCGAGCTGGCAAATGGTGCCCTCAAGCTGTTCGGCAGGCAGGAACCGAGCGAGCAGCGCCGCTTGCTGAATTTTGTACTGTCGAACTCGACCTGGATGAATGGCGAGCTTTCGGCAACCTTCCGGCAGCCCTTTGATCTAATTGCGGAAGTAACTGCCAAAGCTGGCGGCGGAAGCGGCAGCGGAGGCCTGCATCCGTCCGAGCATCCGGTTTGGCTGGGGAACCTGGATTCGAACCAAGACAAACAGAGTCAGAGTCTGTTGTGCTACCGTTACACCATTCCCCAACGGAATAGCCGAACAAATTCAATATCTTACTGATCTGTCCGACTTTGGCCGGAAGCGCGGTCGGCGCAAATCACGGCTCAGGCGTGCAGCCTTCTACCTGCTCGTCCCCACGCTGGCAAGCACTGCCGTGGATGGATCACAGCCTGGTCCAACTCGTTATTGGCGGCCTCGAAGATCTTCTTCCACCGCTCCGTTTCGGAGGCGATGTGGGGCGAGAAGAGAGGCCACGCGGTCTCCGATGCCGGCCTGCGCACGCTGGCGACGCCGCCCCTCCGTGATCGCGGGACTGAGCGACACCGTGGATGCGATGCGCATGGACACGCCGACCTTTCGCGATCACGCGCTGCCCAGGCTGATGCGGCTGACAGGCACGGTGCAAGAGCTCGCGATCAAATCGGCCTAGTGAGCTGAGCGCGCCTTCCGCCGGCACGCTGCGTCTATTCCGGAACGAGCGTCGCAAGCCCGGCCTCGATGATGGTGATTTCCCCGTTGACCTGCGCGATGGCCTGCTGCGGGTCTACACCTGTCACGACCACGAGCTGCCGCAACAGGTCCTGCCGATGCGCCAGAATGTCTTCCAGCGCATCGCGATCGTTCAGCTTCACATAGCCTTGGACGATCAATTCAACGGAACGAGACATAGTACTCTCAATACAGGGCTGACTGCTGATGTTGCGAAAATATCGCGCCGATGCACGGCTGCGGGAATGAAGTCGCGTCAACCTTGACAGGTAAGATTAACGGCTGTGCAACGCGCTGCCTAAACATCGATACGATCGAAGTCGGCGGCGATCCTGACGTGCGGGAATATCTTTGCCGCCTCAGCCAGGATCTCGTCGTCCTCGTAGCGGCCCGACAGATGCGTCAGCACGAGTTGGCGGACGTTATTCGCGGCCGCGAACCGGGCCGACTCAGCCGCGGTGAGATGGCCGTAATCGCGCGCGGTTGCGGCATCGCGATCCAGGAATGTCGCCTCGATCACCAGCAGATCGGAGTCCGCGACATGTTTGGAGAGACCGTCCGTCGTCTCTGTGTCGCCGATCACAACCAGCTTCTTGCCACCGCTCGGCGGACCCAGCACATCCTCCGGATTGATGGTCCGGCCGCCTTCAAGGGTAATGGTGCGCCCCCCGGCCAGCTCGCCGCGCATGGGTCCGTCAGGCACGCCAAGCGCGGACAGGCGATCAGACAAGAGATGGCGCCGCGCGGGACTCCGAAACGAGAATCCAAAACTGTCGGTGTCACGGTGGCGGACCGGAAAACAGTCGATGGTGAAGTCCCCGGTGTCGACCACCTGCCCCTCGGAGACCGGCGCGAACTGTACCGAGATCGGCGCCCATCCCGGTCCCCACAGGCCTGCAAGGATGCGGATGACGATGTCGAGCGTGCCAGGACCACCATGGATGGTCATCGCGTCGGAAGTCTGCCGCAGCCCCATGTCGAGAACAGGCCGGGGATGCCCAACACGTGATCGAGATGACCATGCGTCAGCAGGATGCGATCAAGCCGGCGAAAACCGGCGCCGCTCCGCAACAGCTGGCGCTGCGTGCCCTCGCCGCAATCGATCAGCATCCGCTGGCCGGCGACCTCCAGCAGCAACGCCGGATGGTTGCGCTCTGCGGAGGGGACGCTGGCCGAGGTTCCGAGAAATGTCAGGGCGAACATGGGTGTCACTTGTCCAGCGGGCAGGTCCGCCCCGAGCGCGTCTTACGCCCGCCTCGACTGCGCCTCGACCGCCTGCAGGGCGACGCTCGCCACCTGCCGCAGCGCTTCACGATCCGCGCCGGACGATGCCATCACGCCCATGCCGACGGCGACCGCCGAGACGTAGCGCGCGAGCGCGGCGGGATCGGCGCTTGCCTTGAGATCACCTTCCGCCTTGGCGCGGACAAAACGGTCGCGGAGCTGGTCTTCGTTCTGGGCGCGGCGCGCGGCGAGCTCGAAGGGGACATTTTCGGAGCCGGTGCCGCAGGCGATGCCGCCCTGCACCAGCAGGCAGCCCGGTGGATTGGCGGGGTCGGTCTGCTTTTCGGCGATGCCCATCAGCATGCGGTCGGCGACATCACGGGCGGTCGGCGCCGCCACCACTTCGTCCATCCACACACCGCGCAGCTTGGTGTAGCGGTCGAGGGCAGCCTTGAGCAGGCCTTCCTTGTTGCCGAAGCACGCATAAAGGCTCGGCGGGTTGATGCCCATCGCCTCGGTGAGCTGGGCAATCGTGGCGCCCTCATAGCCATGGCGCCAAAACACTTCCATCGCCCGGTCCAACGCCGTCTCGGCGTCGAATTCGCGGGGGCGTCCAATGCCCATGTGCCTGTCTCCTCGGATTCACGTTCCGCCTCAGGCTTAACGTCGAATCCTATCTATTTGTTCTAGCTTTATATTTCCGGGCTCTTCCAATTCTTGCGGTATGCGGCTACAATTTTCTTCGTGAATGGTACATAAGTATCTTGCGCTGCGGTATCCAGCTCCACATCTGTAGTGAACACTACATATCTGGAGCGCGCAAATGCACCCCTCCCAAGAAACTTCCCCCGCCGGCCGTTTCCGCCGCCTGCTTGGCGGCGTCGCCATCATTGGCGCCCTCGCCGCGGCCGGCTCGATCGCGACCGGGCACTACTTCCATGCAGCCCAGGCGACCGCAACTGGCGCGGCAGCCGAGCAGGCCGTCCCCGTAACCGTCGCGCTGATCGAACCAAAGCAGACGGTGCTGTGGGACGATTTCTCCGGCCGGCTCGAGGCCATCCAACGCGTCGAGCTTCGCCCGCGCGTCGCTGGCGCGATCCTGTCCACCAACTTCACCGAAGGCGCGCTGGTGAAGGCCGGTGACGTCCTGTTCAAGATAGATCCCGCTCCTTATGAGGCCGAAGTCGACAAGGCAGCCGCGCAGCTCGAGGCCGCGAAGGCACGCGTGGTCTTCACCAAGAGTGAGCTCGATCGCGGCGCACAGCTGGTCGGCAACGCCGTGGTCACCCGCCGCGACTACGATCAGCGCGACAATGCCAATCGCGAAGCCATTGCCAACGTGAAGGCCGCCGAGGCGACGCTCCAAACCGCAAAGCTCAATCTCGACTACACCGAGGTGCGCGCGCCGGTGGACGGCCGCGTCGGCAAGATCGAGATCACCATCGGCAATCTCGTCGCCGCCGGCACCGCCTCCCCGGTGCTGACGTCGCTGGTCTCGGTCAATCCGATCTACGCTTCGTTCGACGCGGACGAAGAGGTCGTTCTGCGCGCGCTGAACTCGATCGCGGATAGCACCGGCAGACGCGGCAATCTCGACCAGATCCCGGTCGAGATGACGACATCGGGCGGCCTCTCGGCCAAGGGCCACATCCAGCTCATCGACAACCAGGTCAACGGCCAGAGTGGCACCATCCGTGTGCGAGCCGTATTCCCCAACGACGACGGACGTCTCATTCCCGGCCAGTTCGCCCGCGTGCGCATGGGCCAGCCGAAGCAGCAGACACTGGTGATGATCGACGAGCGTGCGATCGGCACCGACCAGGACAAGAAGTTTGTGATGGCGGTCGGCGACGACAGCCGCGCAGTCTATCGGCCGATCACGCTCGGCGGCGCCGTCGACGGCCTGCGGATCGTCACCGCAGGCCTGAAGACCGGCGACCGCATCGTGGTCAACGGCCTTCAGCGCGTGCGTCCCGGCGCCCTCCTCAAGACCGAGGTCGCGGCGATGGGTGCGCGCGGCCAGCAGGCCTCCAACCACAGCGACCAGGACGTGGTGCAACGCTAGTTACCTCATTCCGGACGACGCGCGACACGCGTCCGGAATGATCCGGACATACCGACCAAGACATCGCATCTCGATTCCGGCCTTCGCAGGCACGACCTGCGTCCCGGAGTGCGGGAGAGCTGTCTCTCGCGCAGGGGCAAAGCCATGAATCTCTCAAAATTCTTCATTGACCGTCCGATCTTCGCCGGCGTGCTGTCGGTGCTGATTTTCCTCGCCGGCCTGATCTCGCTGTTCGCGATGCCGATCTCGGAATATCCCGATGTCGTGCCGCCCTCGGTGCTGGTGCGCGCGACCTATCCCGGCGCCAATCCCAAGGTGATCGCGGAGACGGTGGCGACCCCGATCGAGGAGCAGATCAACGGCGTCGAAGGCATGCTCTACATGTCGAGCCAGGCGACCACCGACGGCGCGATGACGCTGACGGTGACGTTCCGCCTCGGCACCGATCCCGACAAGGCGACGCAGCTGGTGCAGAACCGCGTGCAGCAGGCCGAGCCGCGCTTGCCCGCCGTGGTGCGCCAGCTCGGCATCATCACCAAGAAGTCCTCGCCCGACCTCACCATGGTCGTGCATCTGCTGTCGCCGAACGGCCGCTACGACATGACGTACTTGCGCAACTACGCAGTGCTCAACGTCAAGGACCGGCTGGCGCGGATCGATGGCGTCGGTGACGTCCAGCTCTATGGCGCGGGCGACTATTCCATGCGGGTCTGGGTCGATCCGCAGAAGGCGGCCGAGCACGGCCTGACCGCGAGCGACATCGTGAAGGCGATCCAGTCGCAGAACGTCGAGGCCGCCGCCGGCGTCGTCGGCTCGTCCCCGAACGTCAAGGGCATCGACCTGCAGCTCTCGGTCAATGCGGAAGGACGCCTCGCCAACGAGGAGCAGTTCGGCGATATCGTGGTCAAGACCGGCATGCGCGGCGAAGTGGTGCGGCTGCGCGACGTCGCGCGCATCGAGTTAGGGGCCTCCGAATACGGTCTGCGTTCGCTGCTCGACAACAAGCAGGCGGTGGCGATCCCGATTTTCCAGGCGCCCGGCTCCAATGCGCTCGAGATTTCCGATCACGTCCGCGCCACCATGGCCGAGATCAAGAAGAACATGCCGGACGGCGTGTCCTACCAGATCGTCTATGACCCCACCCAGTTCGTGCGCTCCTCGATCGAGGCCGTGATCCACACGCTGCTGGAGGCGATCGCCCTGGTGGTGCTGGTGGTGATCCTGTTCCTGCAGACCTGGCGCGCCTCGATCATCCCGCTCCTGGCCGTGCCGGTCTCCATCGTCGGCACGTTCGCGGTGATGCACGTGTTCGGCTTCTCCATCAACGCGCTCAGCCTGTTCGGTCTCGTGCTCGCCATCGGCATCGTCGTCGACGACGCCATCGTCGTGGTCGAGAATGTCGAGCGCAACATCGAAGGCGGCCTGTCGCCACGCGATGCCACCTACCAGGCGATGCGCGAGGTGTCGGGGCCGATCATCGCGATTGCGATGGTGCTGATCGCGGTGTTCGTGCCGCTCGCCTTCATCTCCGGCCTAACCGGACAGTTCTACAAGCAGTTCGCGCTGACCATCGCGATCTCGACCGTGATCTCGGCCGTCAACTCCCTGACGCTGTCGCCCGCTCTGTCGGCCCTGCTGCTCAAAGGGCATAACGAGCCAAAGGACCGGCTGACGCTTATCATGGAAAGCGGCTTCGGCTGGTTCTTCCGGCGTTTCAACCAGGCCTTCACTTTCTCCTCGAACAGCTACAGCGGCACCGTCACCAAGGTGATCTCGGGCAAGGCCGCCGTGATGGGCCTCTACGTGGTGCTGGTCGGCCTCACCGCCTTCCTGTTCCAGCAGGTGCCTGGTGGGTTCGTGCCGGGCCAGGACAAGCAATACCTGGTCGGCTTCGCCCGCCTGCCCGATGGCGCGACACTCGACCGCACCGAAGAGGTAATCCGCAAGATGAGCGACATCGCGCTGACCCAGCCCGGCGTCGAAAGCTCCGTGGCCTTTCCGGGCCTGTCGATCTCCGGCTTCACCAACTCCTCTAACGCCGGCATCGTGTTCTCCACGTTGAAGCCATTCGACGAGCGCAAGGATCCATCGCTCAGCGGGAACGCCATCGCAGCCGAGCTGAACAAGAAATATGCCGGCATCCAGGAAGCCTTCATCGCCATGTTCCCGCCCCCGCCCGTCAACGGCCTCGGCACCATCGGCGGCTTCAAGCTGCAGATCGAGGACCGCGCGGGCCTCGGCTATGAGGCGCTGAACGAGGCCACCAAGGCATTCATGGCGGCGATGCAGAAGGCGCCGGAGATCGCCGGCGTGTTCTCGAGCTTCCAGGTCAACGTGCCCCAGCTGTTCGCCGACATCGATCGCACCAAGGCGCTGCAGCTTGGCGTGCCGGTGACGGAGGTCTTCAACACGCTGCAGATCTACCTCGGCTCCTACTACGTCAACGACTTCAACAAGTTCGGCCGCACCTATTCAGTCTATGTCCAGGCCGATGCGCCATTCCGCGCGCGTGCGGACGACATCAGGCAGTTGAAGGTACGCTCATCATCCGGCGACATGGTGCCCTTGTCGGCGCTGCTGAAGATTCGCCAGAGCGCAGGACCTGAGCGTGCGATCCGTTACAACGGCTTTCTGTCGTCCGACATCAACGCGGCCGCGGCGCCCGGCTTCTCGTCGGGCCAGGCACAGGAAGCGGCGACCCGAATCGCGGCGGAAGTGCTGCCGCCCGGCTTCGCCTTCGAATGGACCGACCTGACTTATCAGGAGTTCATCGCCGGCAATTCCGGCCTCTGGGTGTTCCCGCTGGCGATCCTGCTGGTGTTCCTCGTGCTGGCGGCGCTCTATGAGAGCCTCACCCTGCCGCTCTCGATCATCATGATCGTACCGATGGGCCTGTTGGCTGCGATGTTCGGCGTCTGGCTCTCGAAGGGTGACAACAACGTCTTTACGCAGATCGGCCTGATCGTGCTCGTTGGCCTCTCCGCCAAGAACGCGATCCTGATCGTCGAATTCGCGCGCGAGCTCGAATTCGCAGGCCGCACGCCGATCCGGGCCGCGATCGAGGCGAGCCGCCTGCGGCTGCGCCCGATCCTGATGACGTCGATGGCCTTCATCATGGGCGTGCTGCCGCTGGTGCTCTCCACCGGCGCGGGTTCGGAGATGCGGCGCGCGATGGGCGTCGCGGTGTTCTCCGGTATGATCGGCGTCACCGTGTTCGGCCTGTTCCTGACGCCCGTGTTCTATGTGCTGCTGCGGACCGTTACCGGCATGAAGCCGCTGGTGCATCATGGCAGCGACATCAGCGCGGCACCGGTTCAAGGCGCCGGGCACTAAAGCAGAGAGATTCCCGACACCAGCAAGAGAACGAGCACGGTCTTTCGAAAGACCGTCTCGTTTACCCGGTGAAAGACGATAACGCCGAGCGCCGAGCCGGCAAACAAGGCCGGCAAGCTGACCGCGAGGTCGACGAAGACCTTTGACGACAGGTCCTGGTGCCCGACCAGTAGGACGATCGCAAACAGCTGCATCGCGGCGATGAACGGCTGCACCAGGCCGCGCTGCTCGCTCTTGGGCATGCCGCGCATGTCGCACCAGATCGTCGGGATCGCCCCGGGCATCGCGGTGAGCCCGCCGACAAGCCCTCCTCCGAAGCCGATCAGTGCGACCCAGGGGCGGCCGACGGCCTCGCCGGCGGTGACCAGCGTCGGCCTCAGCAGCATATAGCCGGCGTAGAGCGCAACGACGAGACCAAAGCCTCGCCGGAGCAGATGCGTGTCGGTGCTCTGCAACAGCGAGACGGCAATCGGGACGCCGATGAGTCCGCCGATGATCAGGAGCAGACTTCCTTCCCAGCGGATATTGCGCCGGAGCGCCCACAGATTGGTCGCCTGCACGCCGATGCTGCACGCCATCATCAACGGCACCGCCTCGAGCGGCTGAAACACGCGCAGCAGGACGGCGCCGGCAACCGCGGAGAAAGCGAAGCCCGAGAGCCCCGAGACGAAGGCCCCGGCGAATACGGCGAGGCTGAGCAACAGCAGTGTCGTGATGTCAGGCATAGTATACCCCCGCCTAGTCGTAGGGAATTGGCGATACCGATGCGGCGGCGCTGTCAGCGCAACTCGTCGCCTCGCGCGGAAACGACACCTGCATGGCATGCGCGTGCGACCGCTCCAGCATGACAAGACCAACGAGTTGAAGGGTAACGAGCGCTGCGGTGAGCGCCATGGCGACAATATTGAGGTTACGCGCGCTCGAGACTTGGACGCGGGGCTGAACGCTCGCGCGCAGCAGATTTGTGGGCATTTGCTGAAAATTCCTCTTCATTGCGGACGGAAATGCATTCGTTCAAAGGCGAGGATTCGCTCGGCGCGTGCAGCAAATGGTGGTAGCGCTGCAAGACGCGACGCGCTTCGATTGCACGTTGTTGGTGCAGCGCTGCGACCATGTAATCGACAACGCCATGGAACTTCTCGGCAAAGCTACGGGACGCTGTTCGCATGACGGTCTCCTCATCAACCTGCAAGCGAGATTGATGAAATTGACTTCCGCTCGCTGTGAGTTGCTTCACAGAATGCCCGAACGCGACGAACAAGAAATCGTGTCTGCTCTCGTAGGAGAGAACGCAGCAAATCGCGTCAGCCAAACGAATGATGCGCAATAACATTCTGATGAAGAGATTGCGGATTTGGTGCTGACGTCCTCGTCAGCGCACGATGCGTCAGTGAACGAGCGGGTTGGAAAACCCTGCCGCGAGCTTGACGAGGTCGACCTGGCGGCTCGTACCAGTCTTGGCAAACACGCGATGCAGATGCGTCTTCACGGTCGTCTCTGCGATTCCGAGCGCATCGGCCGTCTCCGGCACACCGCCGACCTCGACGATCGACTGCAGAACCCTGAGCTCCGCAGGCGTCAGTTCGAAAGTGCGGTCGATCGACCCGGCGCAGGCGCGAACATCGAGCTTCGCCATCCAGACGAACAGGGCGCCGATGGCGCCGCGGGTGCGCCCTGCATTCCCCTCTCGTAACAGCGAGGGCAGCGCGATCACTTGGGCGATGTAGTGGGATCCATCACGCGATGTCAGTTGAATCTTGCGGTCCGTTGCCACCGCAGCAGCCACCTCCGCCTCGCCGCGAAAGACGTCGCGCAGAGCTGCATTCGCTTCAGACGACCGCGCCAGCAGCCGGCCGTGAACGGATCGCAGGACATCTTCGGCATGCAGGATCGCATCGGCAGCCGGATTGCTGTGCACGATGTTGCAGGCGGAATCGAGCAGGATCACGCCGGCATTGAGACGATCGACGACATCGGCCAGCGCCATCGACTTCTGTCGCTTCTGCTCGATCGTCCGGTTGATCATGAAGGCGCGGCTTGCATGCGGGGCCACCAGCCGCATGCGCGCACGCATCTTCGCGTCCAGCATCTGCCTGCCCGGAATGACCGTCATCAGCATCGGACAGGACGAATTCGCCTGCTCCAGAACTACATTCGCGGCGTCGGCACATCCCTGGGGACGCAGCCATTCCTGATAAAAGCGACCGCGGCGGTATCATCGAAGTTTACAAGATCAGGAATGTTGCGCTGCCGCCGCTAGCCAGCGCCGAGATCGTTCCGCGATTGTCGATCGAGGCGTTGCCATCAGCGGTGATGCCGACGCCATTTGCGCCGGTTGCCTTTACGCCTCCAGCGTTGGCCATGGCGGCATCGGCCGTTACCGAAACGCCAAACCGGACACCGGCGATCGTGCCCGTGTTTGCCGTCACGTTCACCGTTGTTGCGTTAATTCCGATCGAGTTCGCACCAATGCCGATGATCGTTCCGGAACTGCTCACGGTGACGGCAATCGCATCAATGGCGTGCCCTTGCAGGCCACTTGCGATCGCTCCGGCATTGTCGAGATTGAGCGTCGATGCCGTGATGCCGTTGAACCCGGAGATCGTGGCGCCACTGGCGTTAGGCACCGACATCGCCTGCCGTGAGGCCGGCGCCGTTGGGTCCGTCGATGATGCCGAGATTTGTGAGAGTGCCACCGGAGCCGGTCCTGATGCCGAAGGAGGTCCCGTCGGCCTGCGCCCCCGCTTCGACTCGATAGCTATTATTGTTGTCATTGAAAGTCCCATATCCCGTAACGCCGCCTTGCTGCGTGTCGACGTTTCCCGAGCAGACAATGGTTGCGTTGCTCACCGGCGCGACCGGCGTGCAGGCGGCCTCGGCCCGATTGGCGACCAGCAACGGCGCCAGCAGGACCGCCGACACCGGGACCCGCAGCAGACCGCGGTTGACGGTCGCAAGAAGCTTTCGTTTCATCTTCATTCCCCAAGCGATGCCTTCCGCCCGAGGGGCATGCAGGCTTGTTGCGTCAGCATCCTCCGATCGAAGGAGGCTGACGCTGCGAACTGTGAATCGCTAACGCTAAGGTAGAAGGAGGCCATCGTCCGACTTGGACAGAAGCGACCGGGTTTCCGCTCAGAACGAATTGCCGCCCTTTCAACTGCCAGTGGTGCAAAGTTGCGACACTGCCGCTTCAGACCTGGTCCCAACCCGCCTTCTCTGCACTCTCAGCCCAGACCGCGGCACGATAGATCTCCTGTCCGCCAGCGTCCCTGACGCGGATCCAGGCATTGCGGTCGCGCAGATCATCGCGCCAGACGAACAGATGCCGCGCCATCTCGTCGGCGACCACGAACGTCGCCTTGGCATGCTCGAAGACCATTCCGCCCGGATCGATCTTCACGACGTTATCGACCAGCAGATCGAAGAAGAAGCGGCGCATTCAAAACTCCAACGAGCGGCGCCGCATGCAACGCATCCGGCACAGCCAATGACTGCAGGATCAAACATCCCATGAAAAATTCCCCGCTCGACTGAACGGATGACCCGGCCGCTTCACGGGGACGCGATCAGTCCGCCGTGCCGCTCCTGACGTCTGTCGGCGTGGCACCATAGGCGCGCCGGAAACAGCGATTGAAATAAGAGAGATCGCCGAAGCCGACGTCATAGGCGATCGAAGAGACCGGACGTTCGACGAATTCCGGTTCCCGCAACATGCGATAGGCGCGCTTCAGGCGCTGCTCGATGAGGAAGGAGGAGAACGTCTTGCCGTCGGCTTCGAACAGGCGCTGGAGATAGCGCGGCGTGACGCCGAGTTCCTGCGCGACACCGCCGACCGACAGGTCCTGCCGCCAGCAATTGTCGGCGATCAGGAACTTTGCCCTGCGCAGCCGAGCGGCTTTCGCACCGCGCCGGGCGGCAACTTCCTTGACGTCGTCGGTGGCGCCGAGCACGAGCGCGATGAGATCATGCAGGTGCTCGACGCCAAGCTGACGCAGAGCTGCCGTCGCAAGCGCATTCTCACGCACGAGCGACGTTGCGTAATCGACCAGCACTCTGATCTCGGTCTGGCGGTTCCCGATGAGGCGCATGACCGTATCGTCGACATCCATGAGCATCGGCACGAGAATGCGCCGGGGCACGCGCAGCGAAACGCACTCGCCGGTCGCAAAACGTTCGAAAGTCGACGCATCCTCGGCGCTGGCCAGCACAGCCTGTCCGGGGCCGACGAGCAGTTCGCGTCCCCGCGCCCTGATGCCGATGGTTCCGGATCGATTGCAGATCAGGGCAAGACTGTCGTCGCCGTCGACAACGAGCTGCTTGGTGCGGATGACCCGGGCGCCGAACAGCGTGCCCAGCATCAGCTGCACGTCTGGCAGCGAATGGGCCGTGAGGTTAGCCGCTAGGCGCTCACCGTCACGGATCTCGATATCGGCCTTCACCCCGCGACAGTAGAAATCGCGCAACGTCGCCGCGCGCTCGCTTTCAAGAATATCGTTTGTGGAAACGTTCACAATGAACAATTCATCATTGCCGCTCACTGCAATCCTCCAATGGACGAGGAAGCTCGGCCACGTTCCGCTTTTTCTCCGGCCTCATATCCGGTCGAGCGTATTGTGGTGGCGCGCATTGCCCCTCTCATTTCAAAGAGACGCCTATACGGAAGTATCAAATGACAAGCGTCATGCGTTCGGAGGACGAACGCAGCCTGGTCTTCACAATGGATTGAGATGGCGCACTCTCACCGCGCACGATGTGAATTGGATCACACGGGCTTGTCGGGACCGCTCGGCAGCGCAAACGGCGCAGCAAAGCCCCCCGCGATCTTCACCAAATCAGCTTGTCTGCCGGCGCCGGTCTTCTCGAACAGGCGACCGAGATGCGTCTTCACCGTCGTCTCGGCAATTCCGAGCTTTGCCGCAATGTCGGGAACTCCACCGAGCTCGACGATCGCCATCAGTACCCGCAGTTCAGATGGCGTCAGCTTGAAAGCCGCGCTCATCGCCGCCGTTGCGAACTGCGGGGCCATCAATACTTTCTGCAGGAAAAGCGCCGTCGCTACGCCGTCGCGTTGCAGGTTGCGGGCGTGTGTGGTCGGAAAGGCGTGAGCCAGATAGTGCTGACCGCTTGTCGAAGTCATGAGGTCGATGTTGCGGCGGTCGGCCCAGCCGGTTCCGCCAGCCGCGACATCGAAGAGAGTGCGGAGTATTTTGTCAGCCTGGGTGTTACGCGCCACCACGCGATCGCCGACGGTGGCGAGCAGATCGCCGTCGGCGAACATTTGGCGGCAGGCCGCATTGGCATGAACGACTCGCCCGTCTGCGTCGAACAGGCAGATGGCCGTGCTCAGCCGGTCGAGCACTTCCGCGAGGTCAGCCACGGTGTACGAGCGGGCTCTGATCTGCCTGCTCATGGCGCGGGAGCGCTGGATGTGCGGCGCGATCAATCGCATGCGTTCGCGCATTGCGTCGTCTACGGTCCCGCGTGATCGGCTGCGCATGACCTGCATGACCGTCATGCGCGCGTTCGATCGTTCGAGCGCGGCGGTCGCGAGGTCGACGGCGCCCTGCGGTTCCACCCATTCCCGATAGAACCTGGTAGCCACGAAGTCCGGATAGGGCATCACATCGGCCACGCCGATGGTCTGTTCGACGGCAAGGTCGAGGTGGCGATCGAGCAACGGATCGAGTTCGACGTAGCGATCCCGGTAGAGATCGCGGAAGCGGGAGTCCATTCCATGATGCTGGTGGATTTCGATCGAGAGCCGGGCTGCGTCCCGCAAGAGAATGGTGACAGCCGAACCGCCGACGAAACCCGCAACCTGCTCGAGGACGGCGCTTCGCCGCGCGGGATCGACGGCCGCGTCGTAGATCTCGCCGACCAGCAAGGAGAATCTTTGCGCCTCGACGATCGTCATCGGGCGGGCAATGCAGTCTGCAGGCCGGCAACGAGGAAACGCCAACCACCTGTGATCGTCGACGAAAAGACGTCGGAGAGAAATGCTGGAATAGCGAACATCGTCCTTGCGTAACGTCTACCGCAGGGTGCGGCTTGGACGTTTTCGCCAAAGACTAGGATAAATGCGAACAGCGAGCGGGCTATGTGCCACGCATCACGCACCGTCTCGCGATCGCTATTGCCTCTTGCTCAAGTCCTGTCTGCCAATATCCGAGACATCGGCCGTTTATTCAAAGCGCGAGCCGCTCTAGGCACGCCGCGGCACGATGGCGATCGGGGTGAAGGTGTAGACCTCCTCGCCGTTCTGATTGAACATCGTCCACTTCACCAGCGCGATGCCTTGCGGCTTCGACTTCGATGGGGTCTGGCTCATGACCTCGCCGACCAAATGCAGTCGGTCATTCGGCCGCACCGGGATGGTCCAGCGCAGCCCGTCGACGCCGGCGCCAATCAGCGGGTGCGGCCCGAACGGTCGGGTATGGATCGCGAGGTTCATGGCAATCGCCGCTGTGTGCCAGCCCGAGGCAGCCAGGCCCTTGAACAGGGTCTGCTTGGCAGCCTCGTGGTCGAGATGCATCGGCTGTGGGTCGAACTCGGCGGCAAACCGCTTGATGTCGGCCTCTGTAATTTCGATCTCGGGGGATTTGAAACGCATGCCGACGGAGAGATCGTCGAACCAGGCGATCTGAGCCATGATTTTGCCTCGAAATGGAACGTGCCGCCGGCGCATTGCGCACCGCTGGAAGGGATGGGTCGGTTACGAGATGTAGCGGCTTCTTCACCCGCAAACCAGCTCCGGTTCCCCGCGAAACCCCTTTCCGATCTCGACGAAACACGCCTGAAACAGAGGGCCGGTTAACTGGCCGTCAAAATCATACAGGGACGCGTGTCATGCAATTCATCCTCGACCTGATCTATGAATATGCCTGCTGCCAGCACCTCGTCGCCCAGCCTCTAGGGGAGGACGAACTATGATCGAGCTGGTGTCAGCCCTCCTCGCCCTTTGCAGCATCGGCGTTTTCGCGGCGCACGCGCTCGATGCCTATCGTGCGACGCACGACTAACCGGCGCCCGCGATCCTAGAACGGCCTCCGGTAAAAATGCTCCGAATGCGTTGCCGGCGGAAACCGGTTGGCGAGCGCCAAGGCCCCCTTTTCGTCCGTTTCGAGCGCGATCTTCTGCGCCAGCATCACGTCACCAGGCACGAGAAAGCCTGACGGCACGAAGCACCACCCCATCGTTGCGATTCCGGCCTCATCGATTTCGTGGACATTTGCGGCAGTGCCGTAATGAATGCGATAGCGCTTGCCGCTGTCACAACCGACGACGTCGAAATGCCGGTGCTGCTCGAACTGCGCGCGCTGCTCGGCCGATAGCCATTCAGACAATAACCGGCGTCCGCGCGCCTCGGGCGTATTCTCGCCGAAGAAGCGCCGATAGAGCTCGCGGAGCGCGTGCAGACGCGCTCGCGCGGGCGCGCGAAACCTGAAGACCGCGATCATCGGCCGTTCAGATCAGCCGCCGACCAGGCGGGGATAGAACAGCGTTTCCTGCGCGGTCGGATCGAACGATTTGATACGCGTGACTTCGCCGGGTCCGGTCCGGTACGCAGCGGTAAAGCCCGCGCCGGTCAATTCCCGAAAGCGCTGTTCGGCCTGCGCCAGCGCTTCGGCATTCTCGGGATCAAACTCGTGGCGCGTATCGCCCGTTTGGTCCATCACGATCTGGGTAGCCATGTTGAGTCTCCTCATGCCCAGCCCTGAACTCGATCAAAGCAAACGTCGTGCCGTCGGTTCCCGAAAGCAACAACTTTCTCGGCATGCGCGGTCACGCCTTGCGGAGCGCCTCAGCGCGCCGCCGCCCCGCCGCCCCCGTCGATCTGCCGACCCATCAGCGCGATGGCCTTCTGGTAGACACCAGCCGCATTCCACGCCTGGATGGCGGCGAAATTCGGCTCACCCGGCTGGTAACCGGCTCCCGCCCGCCAGCCATTGGCTTTCAGGAAGTTCGCCGTGGAGCTCAGCGCGTTGGCGGCGACATCGAGATTGCCGGTGCCGTAGGCCAGGATGTTCTTGGGCATGAACTGGGTCTGGCCGACCTCGCCATGCATGGAGCCGCGGGTCGAGCCCGACAGCACGCCCCGATCGACCAGCTTCAGCGCCGCATAGAGCTGCTCGGTGAAGAATTCGGGACGGCGGCAGTCATAGGCCAGTGTCGCGATCGACGAGAGCATGTTCTGATTGCCGCGCTGGCTGCCGAAACCGGTTTCCATGCCCCAGATTGCAATCAGCGGGCCCGGCGGCACGCCGTAGCGCTGCTCGATCGAGGCGAACATCGCCGCCTGCGACTGCTTCAGCGAGCGGCCGCGTGCCACGATGGTGGTGGCGCCGCGCTTGGCCAGGAACTGCTCGAGGGAGAGCGAAAAACTGTGCTGGCTGCGATCAGCATTGATGGTGGCACTGGCGTAATTGGTCTGCATCAGGGCCGCGATTGCGGTCTGACCGATGCCCTTGCCCTGCGCCTCCGCGCTGAACTCGCGTTTCCAGGCCTCAAAGCCGCCGGGCCCGTTGCCGCATTGCGCGGCATGGGCGGCGGGCATCAAGGCCAACAGGAACGCGGCCGCGCCGATCATCGCCGTCGCAACGGTCTTGCCCTCAGTCATTCCTGCGTTCCCTCCTCTTCATCGCGCTACAGGCGCGCGCCGGCATGATCCTACGTCAGCCCCGCGCACTCAAGCCAGTGCAATCAATGCAAGCAATGTGCTTGACATCAATCGAAGGCTTACCGCCCGCCGTCGGTCCCGAGCAGGAAATCCACCATGATGCTCTGGTGCTGCAGGTACATGTCGGTGCCGGTTGCGGTGATGCAACCGAGCTTACGGGCTTGTGCGATGAAAGGCGGAATTTCAGGCTTGGTGATGACGCAGCCGCAATAGGCCGCCGGCGTCAGCCGCGTGACGTCGACCGGCAGCGGATCGCCGTCCACCATCCCCGCGGGTGTGGCATTGGCGACAAAGTCGAAGCCTGCCGGATCGATCGTGCCGGCCCGCACCGGCACCTTGCCGAGACCGTTGAGGCGGTCGATCAGCGCGTCGCGGCGCTCGGACGCGCTGTCGTGAATCGCGAGTTCGCTCACACCGGCCTCGACCAAGGTAAGCGCGATGGCCGAGCCTGCCCCACCGGCGCCGACGAGAAGCGCCCGCCTGCCGCGGGGATCAATCCCCTTCGCCCGGGCCGCGCCCACGAAGCCGAGACCATCGACCATATCGCCATGCCACGATCCGTCAGAGCGTCGGCGCATCAAGTTGACCGTGCGCAGAAAGTGCGCGCGATCGGTCGCGCTGGTACATGCCTGGTAGCAGGCGAATTTGTGCGGGATGGTCACGACGATCCCGTCGAGATTCTTCAGCCGCACCGCTACGGAAAGAAAATTGGACAAATCGGCCGTCGCAACCTGCACCGGAACGAGAATGCCGTCATGACCTCGCGCAGCGAATTCCGCGGAAACGCCGGCGGGCGAACGCACTTGCGCGATGGGATCGCCGACGATGGCGTAGAGCCGCGTCGCCCCCGTGGGAGCCGGGATCATACCGCTCATGCCGGAACCGGGGAACCGCCGGCCTTCACGTCTGGTCCATAGGTCAATTCCAAACCATCCAGCCCGCCCTCCTTCCGCCACTTGGCAAGCAGTCGCAGGAACGCCATTGGTCCACGCCAATATTGGCTGTTTCGCGCTGCGACAGGATCGAACACGCCCTCATTGTTGTAGTAGCCGGGCGTGCACTCGGCGAGATAGGTCTGGCGGCCGACCGCGGCCTTGACGACCTCGTCGACCCAGGCGTTCTCGGCAGCGAGCGTCGGCTCCAAGGTCCTGGCGCCCCGCTTGCGCGCTTCTGCGATCACATAGGCGATGTGCTGCGACTGCTCGTCGATGATGTGCGGGAAGTTGGCACTCTGTCCGGCCTGCACCGTCACGATCAGGAAGCAGTTCGGAAAGCCGCGGCTGTAGAAGCCGTGCATTGTCTTGACACCATCGCGCCAGCGCTCGGACAGGCTGATGCCGTCACGGCCATAGACCTCAAATCCCATGCGGCGTGCATAGTCGGTTCCGACCTCGAAGCCGCTGGCGTAGATCAGGCCGTCAAGTTCGTAGTCCTTGCCGTCCACGACGACCGCACTCTCCGTGATGCGCTCGACGCCCCTGCCTTTAGTGTCGACGAGATGCACGTTGGACCGATTGAACGTGTCGAGATATTCGTCATGGAAGCACGGCCGCTTGCAGAAGGCCTTGTACCAGGGCTTCAGTGCCGCTGCTGTCGCCGCATCCTTGACCACGGTGTCGACCCGCGCGCGGATCTCCTCCATCTTGCGATAGTCGGCCTGCTCAATCACCCTCAGTGCCTCGTCCATCGACGTCACCGGCTGCGGCTGACGGCGCGGCGCCAGCAGGATCTCGCCAAGCAGGCCGGTCCAGCCGTCCTGCACCAGATCCTGCTCGAACGGCTCGCCCGAAATCACCGCGGTGAAATTGTCCATCCGCTCGCGTTGCCAGCCGGGCTTCAGGCTTTCCGCCCAGGCATGGTCCGTCGGACGGTCGTCCCGCACGCCGATCGCCGACGGCGTACGCTGGAATACGTAGAGCTCTTTCGCTGACCGGCCGAGATGCGGCACGCATTGCACCGCGGTCGCGCCCGTGCCGATGATGCCGACGCGCTTGTCGGCCAGACCCTCGAGACCCCCCTCCGCGCCGCCGCCGGTGTAGGCGTAGTCCCAGCGGCTGGTATGGAAGCTGTGGCCTTTGAAGGTCTCGATGCCGGGAATGCCCGGCAGCTTCGGCCGGCTGAGCGGTCCTCCAGCGAGGATCACGAAACGCGCGCGGATGCGATCTCCCCGATCGGTCTCGACCAGCCAGCGGCTCTCCTGCTCCTGCCAAGCCATGCGCGAGATGACGGTCTGAAAAAGCGCGCATTCGTACAGGCCGAAGTGACGGCCAATGCGGCGCGAATGCTCATAGATCTCCAGCGCGCGCGCATATTTGCGCACCGGCATGTACCCGGTCTCTTCCAGCAGCGGCAGGTAGATGTAGCTCTCCGTATCGCAGGCAGCGCCCGGATAACGATTCCAGTACCAGGTGCCGCCGAAATCGGCCGCCCTTTCCACGATGCGGAAATCGGTAATGCCAGCCGCGCGCAGGCGTGCGCCACACAGCAAACCGCCGAAGCCACCGCCGACAATGACGACCTCCGTCTCTTCGCTGACGGGCTCGCGTGCAAATCCGGCATTGGCCCAGGGATCGTCGAGATAGCGAGCAAAGCCGCCTGATACCTCGACATACTGCGCCTTGCCTTCCGCGCGCAGCCGCAAGTCGCGCTCGTCGCGATAGCGCGCACGCAAGGCGTCAACATCGATGCTAGGCGCGCCGGCTGCACCGGTCTTGTGTCTTTCCGCTGACATCGATCTCCTCCACGGCGGTGCGCCGCTTCGGCGGCAACCCGCGCCAGTTAGCCCTGAAAAAGCAACGCACGCAATCATATCGGGCGCTTTTTGCGTGGACGTGGCGCGGCTTTCCGCTACCTTCCACGCAAGCACGAACGCGGCATGCAACGACATGATAAGGCGCACGGCTTTTCGGAGGGGACGATGCAGGGATTGATGATGGACATGCCGCTCTTGATAAGCGGGCTGATCCAATATGCCGCCGACTATCACGGCGAAGCGCAGATCGTCGCGCGAGAGATTGAAGGCGACATCCATCGCTACACCTATGCCGAGGCCCATCAGCGCATCAAGCGCATGGCGCTGGCACTGAAGCGGCTCGGCATGACCCAGGGGGACCGCGTCGGTACGCTCGCCTGGAATACGCACCGCCATTTCGAGATGTTCTATGCAGCGCCAGGCATGGGTTATGTGCTGCACACCGTCAATCCACGGCTATTCCCCGAACAACTCGTCTACATCATCAATCACGCGGAAGACCGCATCCTCTTCGTCGACCGCGCCACACTGCCGATCGTCGAGGCGATCGCGCCGCAGCTGACGACGGTCGAGGCTTACGTGATCATGTCATCGCGCGAACGCATGCCGGAGACGAAGCTTGTCAACGTGCATTGCTACGATGAGCTGCTGGCTAGAGAGAGCGATGCGGGATTCGCTTGGCCGCAGTTCGACGAGAAATCCGCCTCCACCATCTGCTACACCTCGGGCACGACGGGCAATCCCAAGGGCGTGATCTATTCGCACCGCGCCGCGATCTTGCAGACCATGACCTGCTGCAGCGCCGACTTTATTCCCGGGCATCTCGAGGGGGTGCGCGAGGTGATGATGCCGATGGCGCCGCTGTTCCACGGCAACGGCTGGAATATGCCGTTCACCGCGCCATATACCGGCTCAAAGTTGGTGCTGCCCGGCCGCAATTACGAACCCGACAAGCTCTACGAACTGCTGGAGGGAGAGAAGGTGACGCTGTCGGCGGGCGTACCGAGCTTCTGGTTGATCCTACTCGACTGGCTCGGCCGCACCGGCAATAAGTTTTCACGGCTGCGTGCAACACTCTCGTCAGGTTCGGCACCGCCGCGCGCGATGGTCGAGAAGCTCAAGCGCGACTATGGCGTCGACTATATCCAGGCCTGGGGCATGACGGAGGCGCTGGGCTGCTCGATGCCAGGGCTGCGACCCGGCTCGGAGCATCTCAGCGAAACCGAGATCTTCGACCGCCGCCAGGTCTCGGGCCGTGCCTGCTTCGGCACGACGTTGCGCATCGTCGACGACAGCGGCAACGAGCTGCCGCGCGACGGCAAGACCGTCGGTCATTTGCGCGCCCGCGGGCCCTGGGTCGCCTCCGGCTACATGAAGCTCGACGAGGGACTCGACCGCGACGGTTGGCTGATCACCGGCGACATGGCCGTGATCGATCAGTACGGCCACGTGACGCTCACCGACCGCTCGAAGGACGTGATCAAATCGGGCGGTGAATGGATATCCTCGATCCAGCTCGAGGACATCGCGTTGTCCCATCCCGACGTACTGCAAGCCGCCGTGGTCGCCATTGCGCACGAGAAGTGGCAGGAACGCCCTCTTCTCCTCGTTGTCCGCAAGAAGGGCGCGACCATCGACGGCAAGACCCTGCTCGACCATATGCGTCCGAAGATCGCGAGCTGGTGGATGCCGGACGCGGTCGAGTTCCTCGACGAATTCCCGATGACCGGTACCGGAAAGGTGCTCAAATCGGCACTGCGCGAGAAGTTCAGGGAATATCGCGCCGGATAGGTTAGCCCTTCTCATTGCGCGATGATCTTCACCTTTTGGTAGATTCGCCGGCGATATATCCGAGACATCGCTACTCCTTCTCGAGGACATCATGGCGTTTTCCGGATTGGGCCTGCATCTCGGCAATCTCTCGCGCCTGTCGAACGCGCAGACGCGTTCGATCAGCCCCGAGAACTTCACAGGCGAAAAGGGCAAGGGCGGCATGGCCGTCGACGGTCCCGCGGCACGGCAGGCCCGTGACCTCGGCCAAGGCTGGAAGGTGTCGCCCTATGTCGTGATCGAGCCCGGCGCGACGTTCACACTCGCCGACATCACGGGCCAGGGCGCGATCCAGCAGATCTGGATGACGCTGGCGCGCGGCCGCCTGCGCCATTCGATCCTGCGCGTGTATTGGGACGATCAGGAGCATCCGAGCGTAGAATGTCCAGCCGGTGATTTCTTCGCCTGCGGATGGGAGGAGTTCGCGCAGGTGTCGTCGCTCGCGGTCTGCGTCAATCCGGGCCGCGCCTTCAACTGCTACTGGGAAATGCCCTTCCGCAAGCGCGCCCGCCTCACGATGGAGAACCGCAGCGAGGAAGCGCTCACGGTCTACTATCAGATCAACTACACCCTGACCGAGGTGCCCGAGGATTGCGCCTACTTCCATGCCCAATTCCGCCGCACCAATCCGCTTCCCTACAAGGAAGTCTACACCATCCTCGATGGCGTGAGCGGACGCGGCCACTATGTCGGCACCTACATGGCGTGGGGCGTCAACAACAACGGCTGGTGGGGCGAAGGCGAGATCAAGTTCTTCATCGACGGCGACGGCGAATTCCCGACCATCTGCGGCACCGGCACCGAGGATTATTTCTGCGGTGCCTACAATTTCGATCCCTGTGTCGCGCATGCGGGCCAGCTACAATCGCGCTATGTGGAGTTCACCACGCCCTACGCCGGTCTGCCGCAAGTGATCCGCCCTGACGGCGTCTACAAGTCGCAGCAACGCTTCGGCATGTATCGCTGGCACATCCCCGACCCCATCCGTTTCCAGAGCGACCTTCGCGTGACGATCCAGGCGCTGGGCTGGCTGCCCGGCGTCAAGGAAGCCAAATACCTGCCGCTGCAGGACGATATCGCCTCGGTCGCGTTCTGGTATCAAACGCTGCCGACCTCGCCGTTTCCAACGCTGCCTGGCCCGGACTATCTGGAAATTGGTTAGATCGCGGCCAGTCGTAACGGGACCTGAGACGCTCTACCCGATGTCGGCCCAAAATATTCGAATGCGTCAAACCGGCTAGTTCACGACCTCCACCGTCGCGGAACGCCCCGCGACCAGCGACATTCCTTCGGGCACCTTGTCCAGCGCGATGCGTACGGGCACGCGCTGGGCCAGCCGGACCCAGCTGAAGGTCGGGTTGACGTTCGCAAGCAGGCTTGCGCCCTCGGCGCGGTCGCGATCCTCGATGCCGGCGGCAATGCTTTCGACGTGGCCTGTGAGGGTACCCTTCTCACCCATCAGGCGAACCTGAGCCTTGTCGCCAATGCGGATGCGCGCGAGCTTCGTCTCCTCGAAATAACCCTCCACATGCAGCGTGTCGCTGTCGACCAGCGCCATCACGCCTTTCCCGGCGGTGACGTAAGCGCCGGGCCGCAGATCCATGTTGGTGATCACACCGTTCACGGAGGCCCGAACCTCGCTGCGATCGAGATTGAGCTGCGCGAGCGCGCGGTCGGCAACAGCCTGATCGAACGCAGCCTTGGCCTGAAGCTGGGTCGCAAGCACCTGCTCCTGCTTCTGCTGCGACACCGCATCCGTCGTCAGCGCGCTGTACCGCTTCAGATCGGCATTGGCCTGATCGAGCGTGGCCTGGTGCCCCGCGACCGACGCATCGGCCTGCCGCAGCGCCAGCGCGAACCGCTCGCGGTCGATCTTCAACAGCACCTCGCCGCGGCGGACGTTCTGATTGTCCCTGACCAGCACGTCGGTGACGAAGCCCGAGACATCGGGCGCAACCTGAACCACGTCGGCGCGGACACGGCCGTCGCGCGTCCACGGCGATTCCATGTAGTAGACCCACAGCTCGCGGCCGACGCCGATCGCGGCAATGACAGCGATGATGGTCACTGCAAGGCGGCCGAGCCAGGCAAAATACCCTTTCATGAGAGATACTCCGAGAGATAGACGACGCCGCCGAGCAAGCAGACGAAGACAGCAAAATCGAACAGCGCGCGGTGCCAAACCAGGCGGTAGAGATCGAAGCGCTGCATGACCAGGCGGAGAAGCGCGCTCAGCGCATAGGCGATGATGATCCAAAGCAGCAGCGCCGGCACGAGCACGCCGTAGATGTCGATCACATATCTCATGCCGCCAGACTCTCGCCTGCGCGCGGCCGGTAGGCCGGCGCGTCCGGGAACAAGCCCCGCCTGATGCCGACAAGGCCGATCAGAGCGTCTTCGCGCGCGCGGTCATTGGGATCCTTCACGGCTTGGGCCAGGGCGCGATCGACGCTGGTCAGAAGCTCTTGGGGCATGCCACCGCCCGCATAGTTGCGGCAGGCGGCGGCAAGCTGGTCGAGCATGTCGTCGATGACGGAGATGGTCGATACCGCAAGGCCGTAGCGCGCTCGGCGCAGATCAATGATGTTGATTCCGATGCGGAGCTGCACCAGGCTTTCGGCGTCGCGCCGGTCGCTCTCCGAGAGAAAGGCGATGCGCTGAACCAGAAGCCCGAGTCGGTGCAGCATGAGGCCCGCGAAATCCGCGCGGTCGTGCTTGCCCCGCCTCTCGGCGGCGATTGCGATCGTGATCCAACCCGACAACACCAGACGGTTGGCGATCCACTCGGCCCCCACTCCGCGCGCGATCCGCGTCACCAGTTCGGCGATCACGACGCCGACGAAAAAGGCGACGGCGGAATTGGCGTAGGACGCGAAATCCGCGCTGTAGGTGGATTGCAGCGCCAGCAGCGTTGCCGTGTTGGCCGCGAGCGCCATGCCGGTGCCCGCGGTCGCCGGCCGCGCGATCAGGAAACCATAGATCAGGAAAGCCGGCGCCAGCGCGAGGCCGAGCACTTCCAGGTGCGAGATTCCTGGCACCAGCGCGAACAGATAGATCGCGACCACCACGATGGACACGAGGGACCACAGGCCGAAACTGCGGATGAAGCGCGCAGGCTCGTCCTGCGCGGCAAAAAAGGAACAGGCCACCGCCGCCATCATCGGCGCCGAGGCGCCGTCAGGCCAGCCTGTGCCGATCCAGAACCCGCAGCAGATCAAGATGGCCGTTGCCGCGCCGGCGGCCGACCACAACGCGAGGCCGCGGTCCCGATGGCGTACAGGCGCGGCGCCAGCCTCGGAATGGAAGGTCAGGTCGAGGGTCGATACGCTTCGGCTCTCGGCAATCGCCTCGGTCAGTTCACGGCAATCGCCCGAGAGATCGACGAGCTCGCGCAACCGCAACAGCAGGCTCGTGATGATGATCCGCTCCCAGGACGTGCTGTCATCGAGCACGGCTTGCCGCTCGGCGATCATGTCGCGAATTCGTTCGGCCGGCTGCCGCGCGCCGACATCGCTGACGATCCACCGCGCCAGATCTTCCAGCAATCGCTTCAGTTCCGGTTGCCGGCGCAGCGCCTCGTCGCCGAGGGCAGCGAGCCGGTCTTCGAGCGAGGCGATCACAGGCAGCAACATCAGCATCCGCAGCCGGATCTCGCCGAGACCGCTCACCACGTTACGATCGGTCAGGCGATCGTAGGCCAGATGGGTCGAGAGCGTGTCGATCTCGACGATGTCGGTCGCGAGCTTGATACGCCTGCCGCGGCGGCTTTCACTTGTGCCCTCATGCAGCAGAACGACCTGGCTGAGGTGGCGTGCATCGGAGAGCCAGCTATCGACTCGGGCCGCAACAGCAGGCGCCACGCTGCGCGGAAGCACGATGGTCGAGACCAGGCTGGCGCAGATGATGCCGAGCGAGATTTCCTCGAGCCTCGCGACCGCTGTATCGAAGATCGCGCCGGGCTCGGACACCGATGGAAAGCCGATCAGCGCCACCGTGTAACCGGCCAGCATGAAGACATAGCTGCGCGGCGTGCCGTCGAGCAGCGACAGATAAAGGCAGAACCCGACCCAGAGCGCGATGGCGAGGCACAGCAATTCCGGCGCGTCGATCAGGTTCGGCACCAGCACCACCGTCATGATCGCCCCGACCAGCGTGCCCATGACGCGGAAAAGCGCCTTCGAGCTGGTGGCGCCGGCCAGCGGTTGCGAGGTGATGTAGACGGTCGCCATTGCCCAATAGGGCCGCGGCAGGTCCATGGCGAGCGCGACGACGAGCGCCAGCATCGACGCGGCAAACGTCTTCAAAGCAAAGATCAGGTCCGCGTGGCGGACCAGAAACGGTTCATCTGCGCGCATCGCTACTTCGCCTCGGGGCCGGCCTTGGCGTCCTGCAGCCGGGCGGCTCGCTGTTCGATGCGCTGAAGAGTCCTGAAGGTGATGGCAAGTTCCTCGGATCGGATATCCTTCAGGAGGCTGGCCCGCACGCGGCGCAGCACCCGGTTGGTCTCCTCGACCTTGGTTTCGCCCGCTTTGGTCAGATGGAGCGTTTTGGCGCGGCGATCGGTCGGGTCTTCCCGCCGCTCCACCAGGCCTTCGGCCTGAAGCAGATCGACCAGCCGGACCAGCGACGGTCCCTCGATGCCGAGTTCGTCGGCGAGCACGCCCTGCCGCACGTTCTCGCCCTGGTGCGACAGCACCAGAAGTGGAATTGCAGTCGCGTAGGACAGGCCGTGGTCGGACAGTGCCTGATCCGACTCGCGCCGCCAAAGGCGGGCGAGGCGCGCGACGAGCCGGCCGATTTCGCTGTGGATATGAGCCTGGGAGGGAACCACGCCAAATAGATAGGAGACTAACTATTAGCTCGCAATCCTAGAGCCGATCACGAAATGGCGACCGGCTCGCGGCATCTCGCATGGGGTTCCCGAGCGCCGCGCACCGGCTGGGTTTAAAGGCGGCGCCCCCGGCTCACTTCACCAGGTATACGTCCGGATCAGCGCTAGAGCTCGGGTTCTTGAAGGCGTTGCGCAAGGCGGCCGACATCGGGACGTTGTAGTTGAGGCCGTTCGGCGGCGTCGGCGATTCCAGCCACTTCCTGTAGAGCACCTCGATCTCCGGGCTCGCATAGAGTTCGGCCGTCGCGCGATCGGCCAGCGCCTTGAACGGCGCATCGTCCCGACGCAGCATGATGCCGTAGGGTTCAGGCTTGGAGAAGGTCTCCTCGCTGATCATGAACTGGCCCGGCTCCTTGGAGCGCGCGATGGCAACCGCGAGCTGCACGTCATCGAGCGCATAGGCCTGCGCGCGGTCGGTCTCCAGCAACAGGAACGCTTCAGCCTGATCCACGGCCGGCATGATCTTGATGCCGAGGTTGCGCTCGGAATTGACCTTGGCCAGCTGGTTCAGGTTGACCGAACCTCCCACCGCCGTGACCGCCTTGCCCTTGAGGTCGTCGATAGTGTTGATCTTGGCGGCCTTCTTCGCTGCAAATCGCGTCGCACTGAGGAAGTGTGTGTTGGTGAAGGCGACCTGCTTTTGGCGATCGGCGTTGTTGGTGGTCGCCGAGCAGTGCAGATCGAGCGTGCCGTTCACCATCAGCGGGATGCGGTTCGACGAGGTGACGGCGACATAGTCGACGGCGATGTCGGGCATGGCGAGCTGCTTCTTCACGGCATCGACGATCTTCAAACAGATGTCCATGGCAAAGCCGACCGGCTTCTGGTTGCCGTCGAGATAGCTGAAGGGCACGGAGGCTTCCTGATAGCCCAGGGTGATCTTCTTGGTCTCCTTGACCTTCTGAAGCGTCCCCGTGAGATCCTCGGCCGAGGCCGCGCCTGCAAGACATGTGACGGCCAGAACAACGGCGGGTAGACGCATCGGGGGGCTCCTGAATGGGCTGCGCCTCCATCTCGGGCGCAATCGAGATTCTGGTAGCCCAGGCGCGCGCCAATCACCAGATCAGCCCGCGTCTATCAGCTATCCCCGCCTTCGATAGGTGCGAGGACATCAGGGAGAACGCATATATTTTGATCAAATCCCGCGCTACATTGCTGCACGCCTGCCATCTCCCCGATTGCTATAAGTTCTCGATCAAGATTCCCTGCCATGATCACCCAGACAGCCTTCGACCTGATCTTCCGCAACGCTCGATTGCGCTCATCCCCGTTGCCCGTAGATATCGGCGTGAAAGTCGGGCGTATTGCCGCGATCGAACCCAGGCTGGCCTGCGAAGCCGTCGAAGTCGATCTCGAGGGCCGGCTGGCCCTGCCCGGCTTCGTCGACACCCACATCCATCTCGACAAGGCCTGCATCCTCGAGCGCTGCGGGCACATTCACGGCACGCTCGGCGATGCGATCCGTACCGTCTCGGCGATGAAGCGTGACTTCACCACCGACGACGTCTATGCGCGCGGCGCCAAAGTGCTCGAGCGCGCCATCGTGCACGGCACGACGCGGATGCGGACCCATGTCGAGATCGACCCGCGCATCGGCTTGCGGAGCTTCGAGGCAATCAAAGCGCTCAAGCGCGATTATGCCTGGGCGATAGATCTGTCGCTTTGCGTCTTCCCGCAGGAAGGCCTGACCAACGATCCCGGAGCCGACGAACTGCTGGTGGAGGCCTTGCGCGACGGCGCTGATGCGATCGGTGGTTGCCCGTATACGGACACCGACCCGAGCGCACATCTCGCACGCATTTTCGACCTCGCCCAGGAGTTCGACCTCCACGTCGACCTCCATCTCGATTTCGATCTCGATCCGTCCTGGTCGCATCTCGACGAGGTCATCAGGCAGACCGAGCGGCGCAACTACGGCGGCCGCGTCGCGATCGGGCATGCCACAAAACTATCCGCCATGCCGCCGGACCGGCTGAAGGCTACCACCGCGCAACTGGCGAAGGCCGGCGTTGCCGTCACGGTGCTGCCGGCGACCGATCTCTATTTGATGGGACGCGAGGCCACCCACAACGCGCCGCGCGGGCTGACGCTCGCGCACAAGCTCGCGGGCGACAGTGTCGTCTGCTCGGTCGCGACCAACAACGTGCTCAACCCGTTCACACCGTTCGGCGATGCCTCGCTGCTGCGGATGGCGAACTTCTACGCCAACACCGCCCACGCCTCTGTCAGCGATTTCGACACCTGCCTCGACCTTGTCACCGAGCTGCCGGCGCGGCTGATGAACCTCGGGGATTACGGGATCGCAGTCGGCAAGCTCGCCGATCTCGTCGTGCTCGACATCAAAGACAGCCGCTTCGCCGTGGCGGAGCTGCCGGATATCCTGATGGGCTTCAAGAATGGCCGACAGACCTTTGAGCGCGCGCCGGCCAAGCTGCTTCGTCCGCGAAACTGAGCGCGCGCGACATCAATCGATCAACGGAGCACCGGATGGCCTTCGACAAGATCTTCCTGAACGCCCGCTTCGACGACGGGACGCCGCATCACATCGCGGTCAAGGACGGTCGCATCGCCGCGCTCCTGCCGACTGATGCGCCCACAGACGGCGCCGCGACCATCGACCTCGGCAACGCGCTGGTCGTTCCAGGCTTCGTCGAAGGCCACATCCATCTCGACACCAGCTTCTATGGCGATGCCTGGCGTCCGCACAAGCCCTGCACCAACGGTTTCAACGTGCACGAACGCGTCGCCTTCCAGGCCCAGAACATGGCTGAGGCCGCACCGATGGACGTACGGGCGCGCAACCAGCTCGATCTCTGCATCGGTCACGGCACCACGCAAATGCGCAGCCACGTCATGGTCGACGGCTCGGTCGGCCTGAAGTCGCTGGAGACGATCTTGCGCGTGCGCGAGGACTATCGCGGCCTGATCGACATTCAGCTCGTCGCCTTTCCCCAGAGCGGCATCTTGACGAGCCCCGGCACACCGCAACTGCTCGACGAGGCCATCGGCCTCGGCGCAAACCTCGTCGGCGGGCTGGATCCCGCAAGCTTTGATCGCGATGTCGAGAAGCACCTCGACGTCGTGTTTGGCGTCGCCGACAAGCACGGCGTCGACGTCGACATTCACTTGCACGACATGGGTACGCTCGGCGCCTTCGAGATCGAGCAGATCGCGGCGCGGACGCGCGCGCTGGGCATGGAGGGCCACGTCGCCATCAGCCACGCTTATGGACTTGGCGACATCACGATGGACCAGCTCAAATCAGTCGCCGACACCCTCGCTCGTTCCGGCGTCGCGATCATGACGAATGCGCCGGGCACGCGGCCGTTCCCGCCAATTCTTGTCCTGCGCAATGCCGGCGTCACCGTATTCAGCGGCAATGACAACATCCGCGATTCCTGGTGGCCCTATGGCGACGGCGACATGCTGCGCCGGGCGACGACGCTCGGCTATCGCTCGGGCTTCAACACCGACGGGGAGTTGCGGGTCGCATTCGACCTGGTCACTGCGTCGGGCGCCAAGGCGCTGAGGCTCGAAGATTACGGCCTGCGGGTGGGTGCCAAAGCCGATTTCGTGACGTTGGACGCAGAGCATGTGCCGGAGGCCGTGGTCGCGGCGCCCCCGGGCCGCGCTGTCTACAAGGCAGGTATGCTTGTTGCGTCTAACGGTACGATTGTCGGGAGACAACGCTGATCATTGGGTCTTTTCGGCCCGATTTCTCGCGAATTCGCGGCCGAATCCCGAGTCCGGTAGAATCCCGGACCGTATCCCAACGCGTTGCGAGAAAGGTGGCACTAACCATAATACAACACGCGCCCTGACCGTCTGCGTTCTCTGAGGAAGTTATGGATCTGTTCAGCGCATTCAGCAGCATCGATTACCAGTCTATTCGGGCCAACACACCCGCCGAAATGGCCGTCAAGCGATTGAACGGCATCGGCGAAGCGCTCTCCAGCCTCGATATCTCGGCGATCCATTCGCGCGACGACATGGCCCGCGCGCTGTGGACGCTCGACACCGCCGACAAATGCATTCGCATGATCCTGACCGAATTCAGGAGCGTGCGCACCAAGGACGTCGTCCGCCAAGCCAAGAGCCTGATTGACTTGATCGAGGCCGCCCGCGACGAAGTCTCGACCTATCGTGGCATGGTCCTGAGCTGAACGTGGCGCTCGGCCTCAGCGTTTGATTTTCGCCAGGATCCGATCCGCCTCGGTGCGCCAGTCCGGACTGCGGGCAAACTCCTTCGTTCCCCTGGGTCCGAACAGACCCTCGTCAGCGAGATCGGCCACCCAGGCCTGACGTTCGGCCGTGCCCTGCGCCGACCACGGCGTCAGCCCCGCCTCTCGCACGGTCTCGGCGACCTCGCGCACCTCCTCGGCCCGGCGACGGCCGTGCTCGATGACGCGCTGGAAGAAATAGGCGCCCTGCTTCTCCCAATTGATCGCCGGAAAGGTCTCCGCGAGCGAGGCCAACACGGCATCTTCGACGCCATAGGCGCGCGCAGTGGTGAAGCTTTCGATCACCATGGCCTCGAGTCCCTTGATCATGATGCTGCGGCACATCTTCACGGCGGATGAGACGCCGAGCTTGTCGCTCGCGACCTTGGCCGCAAAGCCGATCGCGCTCAGCAGCGGTTCCAGCTCCTTCGCGCCGGTGCCACCGAGCAGGAGCGGCACCTTGATCCGGTAAGGCGGCACCGAGGTCATCACGGCGCCTTCGACATAGCGGCCCGCGGCACCGTCGATCAGCGCCGCGGCCCTTTGCTTGGCGCCCGGAGAGGCCGAGTTGAAATCGAGGAACCAGGTGCCCTGGTTGATTGCGGCCGCGCAGGCTCTTGCCACCGGCACGGCCTGACTAGCCGTCACCGCCGAAACGATGAAATCCGACTTCGCCGTCAGTTCGGCGTGAGAGGCCGCGAGCGTCACGCCGAATTTCGCCGCATGCTCCGTGAGCGGCGCGCCCTGCTCGCCGCCGAGCTTGATGTCGTAGGCCGCGACCTTGATATCCTGCTGGCGCAGATCCTCGGCCAGGATCCGGCCGACCTCGCCATAACCGACAAGCCCGATCTGCCACCGCTTCGGATCCACCATCAGTTCAACCCTCGTGTCGTTTCGTCGAACAGCTCTTCAACCGCGTAGCGGCGCGGGATCAGCCCCTGCTGGAATGCGTAGTCGACGATCAGCTCCAACGGCTTTCTGTTGGCCTCGATCCCGAACGGAACGACGTCGGGCGTCGCCGCCGGTCCCGCCTGCTCCTTGTTCCGCTTGAGCAGATCATAGACGCCCGCGACCACGTCGGGACGCGCTTTCGCGAGCTGCTCAGTCACGACCACGAGATGATTGACCGGCACGACGCCGCGCCGGTCATACCATTTCGCGGCTTCTGCGGCCGGATCGGGAAACAGCGGCTTCAGCTTGGGATCATCAGAGGTCTCGCCGAGCACGGCATCGAGCTCGCCGTCGAGCAGCATCTGCAGAACCTTCTTGTCCTTCGGCGCGCGCTCGGTCGTGTCGACATATTCGGCGACATGCGGATCCTCGAAGGTCACCCATTTGATCTTCCCGAGATCGACGCCGTAATCGTTGGCCAAAATGCCCCTGATCCAGGCGCCGGTCGTCGTCGTGAAGGAGCGGATGCCGACGCGCCTGCCTTCGAGGTCGGATGGTCCAACCGTCCCGTGCGCCGGATTGTACAGCGCATAGGCATGCTGGAAGCGGCCGAGCATGGTGGCCGGCAGCAGCACCAGCGGCTTGCCGTGGGCTTTCGCCATCAGATAGGTGACGATCGCCATCTCGCAGACGTCGAAGGCCTGCTCGCGCACCATCGGCTTGAACGCGGTGTTGGTGGGCGTGTACTCGATAAAGTCGAGCTCGAACAGATCGGAGCGGAGCTCGCCGCTCTTCACCGCCTTGACGTGAGGGTGATTGCCGAGCACGGCCTTCAGCTTGAGACGATCCATCCACCCGCTCCGCTTTTCGCGAGCATGATCCGGAAAAGTGTGCAGCGGTTTTCCGAAGAGATCATGCTCAAAACAATATTACACGTCCTCGGGATTATCGACATAGACGAGCCCGGCCTTCGCCAGCGCCTCGCGCATGCTGTACATGTCGAGGCCGAGTTCGCCCGAGGCCAGACGGGCGCGCTTGCCGCCCTCGTCGGCGTTGCGCTTCTTCGCCTTCCCGGCGACCTCAGCGACGTAACGCTTCGGCACCACGACGACGCCGTCATCATCGGCCACGATGATGTCTCCGGGATCGACGTTCACGCCGGCGCAGACCACGGGGATGTTGACCGAGCCGAGCGTTGCCTTGACCGTGCCCTTGGCCGAGACCGCGCGCGACCACACCGGAAACTTCATCTCGTGCAGCGCCTTGACGTCGCGGCAGCCCGCATCGATGATGAGGCCCTGCACGCCGCGCGCCTGCAGCGAGGTCGCCAGCAGTTCGCCGAACATCCCGTCGGTATTGTCGGTGGTGCAGCCGACGACGAGGATGTCGTCTTTCCTGCACTGCTCGACCGCGACATGAATCATCCAGTTGTCGCCGGGCTGCGCCAGCACGGTGACAGCGGGACCGGCGATCGATGCCCCGGCCCAGACCGGCCGCAAATACGGCTTCATCAAACCGAGGCGGCCATAGGCTTCGTGCACCGTCGAGACACCGTATTCGGCCATCCCGGCCGGATCGGCTCGCTTGATGTTACGGACGACGACCGGCTTCATGCCAATTCCTCCGCAACGGTCGGGAACAGGCGTTGATAGGCTTCGCCATAGGTCATGGGCACGCCGGTGTTGCGGCTGCCCTGGATGCCGCGGTTGAGCGCGACGCGCTCGTAATAGCCCCAGAGATGCTTTTGGGCGGCGAGGATCTGGAATGCCTCGTACTTCTCCTTCCAGACCTCGTCGATCTTGAGGATCATGTCCGGCTTGTAGTTGCACTGCTCGGGCTGGTGCGGCTCGAACAGGAACACCGGAGGCGCCGAATATTTGTACTGCGCACCGGGCTTGTGACCCATGGCTTGGGCGACCACACGGGTCTCCTGGGCGAAATGCGCCGCATTCGGATGATCGAAATTGTAGGGATCTTCCAGCGCATGCGTCAGCACGAAACTCGGGTTGAGTTCGCGGTAGATGTCGACCATGCGGTCGAAATGCGCTTCGGTCAGCTTGAGCGGATAATCGCCGCAGTCGAAGAACTCGATCTCGGCCCCGAGCAGCTTCGCCGCGCGCTCGGCCTCTTCCTTGCGGCCAGCCTTGACCGATTCCAGCGTCGCGCCCTTCTCCTTCCAGGCGAACTGGCTCTCCCCGCGCTCGCCAAACGACAGGCAGACGATCTTCATGCGGTAGCCCTTCTTCGCATGCAGCGCGATCGCGCCGCCGGCGCGCCAGACGAAATCGCCGGGATGGGCGGTGATCACGAGACCTGTTTTCATGGGAGAACTCCCCTCTTTCTTCGTCGACATCTTAAGCTGCCTACCTCATGCCGGCAGATTTCTAAACCGCAGCAGGCACGGGTTCCTCGCCGTCGAGCATGCGCTTCAGGCGCTCACCGTCGAGCGCGCCCTCCCATTTGGCAATCGCGATGGTCGCAACCGCGTTCCCGATCAGATTGGTCGGTGTCAATCCCTGCGACATCAGGCGATGAATGCCGAGCACCAGCGCCACGCTCGTCACCGGAATGGTGCCGGTGGCGGACAGCGTCGCCGCCAGCACGACGAAGGCAGCCCCCGCAATCCCCGCCGCGCCCTTTGACGTCACGAGCAGGATCAGCAGCAGCTCGATCTGTTCGGCGAGCCCCAACGGCGTGTTGGTCGCCTGCGCCAGGAATACCGAAGCGGCGGCAAGATAGAGACAGGTGCCGTCGAGATTGAATGAATAGCCGGTCGGGATCACCAGCCCGACCACACTCTTTTCGCAGCCGGCCTTCTCCAGCTTGGTCAGCATCCGCGGCAGCACCGTCTCCGACGAGGTGGTGGCGATGCAGATCAGCAGCTCTTCCCAAATGTAGCGGATCAGCTTGAGCAGCGAAAAGCCGCAGAGCCGCGCGACAGGGCCGAGAGCCACGATGATGAAGACCAAGCAGGTCAGGTAGAACCCGCCCAGCAGCTTGCCGAGCGAGGCCAGCGAACCCACCCCGAATTTACCGACCGTGAAGGCGATCGCGCCGAACGCGCCGATCGGCGCCGCCCACATCACCAAGCCCACGACGGCGAACACCATCTTCGCGGCAATGTCGATCAGATTGACCAGCGGCGCGGCGCGCTCGCCGAGCTGCACCAGTGCGAAGCCGCACAGCACGGCGATGAAGAGAACCTGCAGGATATTGCCCTCGGCAAAGGCGCCGATGAAGGTCACTGGGACGATGTTCATCAGGAACGGCACGAAGCCGATCACCGCGGTCTGCTTGACGTAAGGCTCGACCGCGCTGGCATTGATGCTCGCCGGGTCGATGTTCATCCCGGCGCCCGGCCTGAGCAGGTTCACCGCGACCAGACCGATGACCAGCGCAATCGTGGTCATTACCTCGAAATAGATGATGGCTTTCACCGCGACGCGCCCGACGCGGGCCATATCAGCCATATGGGCGATGCCGTGGACGACGGTGCAGAAGATGATCGGCGCGATCAGCATCCGGATCGCCTTGATGAAGGCATCCCCGAGCGGCTGCATCTTGGCCCCAGCCTCAGGGTTGACGATTCCAAGCGCGATGCCGGCCGCCATGGCGATGAGCACCTGGATCCAGAGCTCCTTCCACCAGGCGCGCCCGCGCGGCTTGTCGATCGCCATCGCGGTCATCGGTCGAACTCGAACAGGCGTGCGGGATTGTCGACCAGGATCTTGTGCTGAAATTCCGGCTCCGGCGCGAACAATGGAATGAGGTCGACGAGATCGCCATCGTTCGGCATCACCTTGACGTTGGGATGCGGCCAGTCGGTGCCCCAGATGACGCGGTCCGGCGCCGTCTCGACGATCTTTCGCGCGAACGGCACCGCATCCGTGAATGGCGGGCCGGCCGAGGAGACGCGTTCGGAACCACAGATCTTGACCCAGCACTTCTCGTCGCGTTGCATCAGCTCGATCAAAATCCTGAACGGAAGCTGGTCGAGGCCCTCGGAGGCCTTCACCCGTCCCATATGGTCGATCGTGTAGCTCAGCGGCAGCTTTGTCAGCATATCGGCATATTCAGGCAGGTCGATGGCATCGAAATGCAGATCGATGTGCCAGCCGAGCGGCGCGACCATGGCGATGATACGGTTGAACACGCCCTTGTCGGGAACGCCGCCGAGATGACGGACGAAGTTGAAACGGCAGCCGCGGAAGCCACCCTCGTGCAGCACGCGAAGCTGGCGCTCGGTGATGGTGTCGTCGATATTGGCGACGGCGCGATAGGCGCCATTGCTTTGCGCGATCGCGTCAAGCGCGACCGTGTTGTCGGTGCCGTGCACGCTGGCATTGACGATGACGGCGCGTTCCACACCGAGCTTGGCGTGCAAGGCCTTGAAATCATCGAGCGGCGCGTCCGGCGGCGTATAGGATCGGTCAGGTGCGTAAGGGTACTTCACCCCGGGCCCGAAGATGTGGCAGTGCGCATCGCAGGACAGCGATGGCAGCTTGAACTTTGGCGTGCGCGTGTTCGGATCGGGCGGCGGAATGGTCGGCGTGTACATCATCGCTATCAGCTGAACTTGAACAGGCGCGCGGGATTGTCGACCAGCAGTTTCTGCTGAATCGCCTTGTCAGGTGCGTAGAGGGGAATCAAATCAACGATCTCACCGTCGTTCGGCATGATCTTGACATTCGGATGCGGCCAGTCGGTGCCCCAGATGACGCGGTCGGACGCATTGTCGATCAGCGCCTTCGCGAACGGCACGGCGTCGTGAAACGGCTTGCCAGCAGCAGAAGCCCGCTCCAGGCCGGTAATCTTGACCCAGCACTTCTCATCTCTTTTCTGCAGATCGAGAAGCGCGGTGAAACCGGGATCATCCAATCCCTTTCCCGCCTGCACGGTTCCCATGTGGTCGATCACATAAGGCGTCGGCAGCGCGGTGAGAACCGGCGCGAACTCGGCAATCGTTCCGGGCTCGAAATAGACATCAATGTGCCAGCCGAGCTCGGCAACGCGGTGTACGATGCGCTGGAACTTGTTCATGTCGCCGACGCCACCGAGCCGCTTCAGAAACGCGAAGCGGCAACCGCAGATACCGGCCTTGTCGAGCGCGGCGAGCTCCTTCTCGGTCATCTCGTCGCTGACATTGGCGATGCCCCTGTAGACGCCCTCGCTCTGCGCGATCGCGTCGGTGACGACACGGTTGTCGGTGCCGTGTACGGTGGCGTTCACGATCACGCAACGTTCGACCCCGATTCTCTCGTGGACGCTGCGGAACGTCTCCAGCGGCGCATCGGCGGTGTTGTACGGGCGCTTCTCCGAAAACGGATAGCGAGACGCCGGCCCAAAAATATGCGTGTGGCCGTCACAGGATTTTGGCGGCAGCTTGAACGATGGTGTCTTGGGATTGGGGTCGGGCGGTGCGATCGTCGGGATGGACCTCTCGGTTCCTTCCGCCCGCGCTTCACTCGCGAGCGTAGCGCCGGCCAGTCCGGTCAAGAGATGCAAGCACTCTCGCCTGTTCATGTCCTCATCACTCCGTCACATGTCCGCTTGCGAGCGGAAGCGCTGCTATGCGCTCCCCCGGGCGATTTCTTTCAGGTCTTATTACTTGCAGGGGCTCGCCGCCGGGCCGGTGCGGGCTGGTCCAGAGCGGGCGCCTGGAACGCGGCGACGGTGGCCTGCACCAATTGCTCGATGGCGCTCGCGGCATCACTGCCATCGGCCTGGCCGCGCGACAGGCGCGAGACGCGATCCGGCGTCACCAGCGAGTAATAGAGCGCGCCCAGCAGGAAGTGACTGCGCCAGACGATGTCGGTGCGGGGAATGTGCGGCAGGCTCTCGTGGATCGCGTCGATGAAGGCATGGCTGGTGTCGTCGAACGTCTGCGCGATGATCTTTCGCGCGACCTCGTTCCCTTCCGCGGACATCACCGCGCGCAGGCGCGTGAACCGCGCGCCACCACCGGCGAGATCGCTGCCCGAGGTGAAGGCCGGTACCACATAGGCCCGCACGATCGCCTCCAGCCGGTCCTGCAGATCACGCACGCGCCTGGCGGCGGCGAGCAGCTCTGAGCGCCGCAGGTTCATCGGCCCGCAATGGCGCCGGTAGATCTCCAGCAGCAAGCCGTCCTTGGTCTTGAAATGATAGGTCACGCTGCCGGGATTGGCCCCGGCGGCCTGCGCGATGTCGCGCACCGAGACGGCATTGAAGCCGTTGGTGGCGAACAGCTCCTCGGCCGCGGCGAGGATTGCCTCGCGCATGTTCGGCTTGCGGGCCGTTTCCTTGCTGGTGGGCTTGCGTACCATGGAATTTGTACTATCGTACAAAAGATCAGGTCTCGTCAACAAAAACGATGCAGCATGGGTAGCAGCTCGGACGGCGAGCCGCACGGACGCGAGTGCCCTCCCGGAGCGATGAATAATGCTGGGTTTGAACAAGACAATCGGCGGTCTGATGCTGAGCGCCGGCCTACTGCTGGGCGGTGCCGCGCAGGCCGGCGACACCTATCCGAGCAAGCCGGTCCACATCCTCGTGCCCTATGCGGCCGGCGGCGCGGTTGACGTCCTCGCGCGTACGCTCGGCCAGGCACTCGCAAAGACCTGGGGCCAGCAGCCCGTGATCGACAACCGCCCCGGCGCCGGCGGCATCGTCGCGTCGCAGGCGCTGACGCAGGCAGCCCCCGACGGCTACACGCTGATCCTGGTCGCGAGCGGCCATCCGCTCAATCAGTTCATCTATCCGAGCGTACCTTATGACACGTTCAAGGACTTTACCGCGATCACTGAAGTAGCCTCCTCCCCGCTGGCGATCGTCGTCGCCAAGGACAGCCCTTACAAAACGCTCGGCGATCTCCTGGCCGCCGCCAAGAAGGAGCCGGACAAGCTATCCTACGGCATGTCGGGCAACGGCACCTCGGCGCATCTCGCCGGAGAGCTGTTGAAGTACATGTCCGGCACCAAGATCGTCGCGATCCCCTATAAGGGCGGCGCCCCGGCGCTGACGGCCGTGATATCGGGCGAAATCCCGCTCAGCATCAATCCGCTCGCGGAAGCCATCGGCCAGCTCGACGGCGGTCCGGTGCGCGCGCTCGCGGTGACCTCGGCCGAGCGGTCCAAGGCGCTTCCCGATGTCCCGACCGTCGCCGAATCCGGCGTTCCCGGCTACGACGTCTCGGTGTGGTGGGGCGTGCTCGGCCCGGCAAAGATGCCGCCGGAGATCGTGGCGAAGCTCGAGGCCGATCTCAAGGCCGCCCTGCAGGATCCCAGCGTGCTGTCGACGCTCGGCAAGATCGGGGCAGCTCCGGTCGGCTCCTCTGCCAAGGATTTCGACGCCTACATGCACGCGGAGGCGACCAAATGGGAGCCCGTGTTGAGAGCCGCCGACATTCGCGCGCAGTAACTCTTCCGAAGCGGCCGACGCGCGAGGCTGCGAACGATTGGCGATCGCAGTTTCGCGGCGTGACTGGCTGCATTTGCTGCAGATCAACGTAACAACATGGATAAAGCGTCATTTGTCTTCGGGGGCGCGCTGGGCGAGCAAAGCTTGGCATCGCCGGAGACCGAGAATGAACAAGCCTTTCCTGTTGAAACTGCATCGCTGGATCACGCTGGTCTTTGCGCTTCCCCTGTTCGCGATCATCGCCACCGGGCTGATCCTGTCCTTCGAGCCTATGGTGCAAGTGAGCGGCATCGGCGGCGCGCCGATCGAAGCCGCGCATATCGTCGAGCTGGTGAAGCGATATGATCCAGATGGCAAGGCCCGCGGGCTCTCGATCAATGCCGGCGCACAGCGGATGACATTGCAGGGCACGGCAGGTCCAGCGATCGACCTCGCAACGGGCGAGCCCGCCGCCACCGGGTCAGGTCTTTCCGATCTTTTCCGTTTGGCGCGCATCACGCATGAACGACTGCTGGGCCAGGCTTGGCTCGTGACGAGTTCGACGATCGCCATGGTGTGTCTGATGTCGCTCGGCATCCTGATGGGGCTGCCGAGGCTGCGCAACACCATGTCCGGATGGCACAAGGGCACCGCCTGGTTCACCTTGCCGTTGATCCTCTTGAGCCCGCTCACAGGCCTGTTCATGGCCTTCGGCCTGACGTTGCAGAGCGGGTCTGCTCCCGCCTCCACAGGACGCCCAATCGCCCTGCCCGATGCGGTGCGATTGATCGCGGCCTCCCATGATCTCTCGCATGTGATCTCGATCGGCGCACGGGGCGGCCGCGTGATGGCGCGGATCTATGAGAGCGACGAATTGTGCGCCTATGCCGTGGATTCATCCGGTGTCACTCCGCTGCCGCGCAACTGGCCTCGCCTGATTCATGAGGGAAACTGGTCCGCCGGGATCGCCGCGCCGCTCAATGTGGTGACGTCGATCGCTCTGCTGACACTGCTGTCGACCGGCCTCCTGATCTGGGCACGGCGGAAATTGCGCAAGCCACGCGCTCGGCGTGACCGGCAAGCCGACGCCGCCGTGGTCAGCGCCCGCTGATCGCGATGATCAGTTATGCGCGCTCGCGCGCATCTTCTCCGGCGCGACGCGTTGCGGGAATTCGTCAGCATCGCCGCCCGAGGGGATCAGGATCGCGCGTTCGCGCGGCAGGGCTTCCGGCATTTCGTCGCGGATGAAAGCAATGAGCTTTTCCCTGATCTCGCAGCGCAGGTCCCAGGATTGCGGCGCATTGCGGGCGCTGACCAGCGCCCGCAGCTCGATGGTGCGGGAATCCGCGTCGATCACCTGGAGATTGACCACCGCGCCATCCCAGAGCTTGGACTCCTTCACCGCTCCCTCGAGCCAGCGCCGGATGCGCGGCACGTCGGCACGGTAGTCGACGTGCAGCGCGATCACGCCGATCAGGGACGCGGTGTCGCGGGTCCAGTTCTGGAATGGCTTTTCGATGAAATAGGACAGCGGCACCACCATGCGGCGCCAATCCCAGAGCCGGATCACCACATAGGTCGCGGCGATATCCTCGACCCATCCCCACTCGTTCTCGATGATGACGGCATCCTCGATCCGGATCGGTTGGGTGATCGCGATCTGCAGACCCGCGATCAAATTGCTGAGCAGCGGCCGCGCGGCAAGGCCGACGATGATACCGGCGGCGCCCGCTGAAGCGAACAGGCTGACGCCATATTGCCTGACAGAATCGAACGTCATCAACGCAGCGGATACCGTGATGATCACGATGATGGTGTCGGTGACGCGTTTGAACACGCGGATCTGCGTCACGTGCTTGCGCGCGACGAAGTTCTCGGTGACATCGCGGAAGTTCTGCAGATAGCGCGCGGCGCTCATGTCGACGATGCGAATCGAGATCCACCCGATCAGCGCGATGAAGGCGACCACGAACAGGCGCGTCAGGGGCGTGCGGAACGCATCGTCCAAGGGCGCGAGCGGGAGGACCAGCGCAACGGCAGCCAGACACAGCGCCAGCTGGGCCGGACCGGAGGTGCGCTCGATGAACACGCCTAGCAGTGGAAGCCGGGTTCCGAAGGCGCGATTGAGCAGCCATACGGCGAATCGGTAGAACGGCAATGCGATCATCATCGCCCCGACGACCAGGCCGAGGCCGATGAACCATGATGGCACCCATTCGAACATCTTGTCGATGTCGGCCATGACAACCTGCCAATTCATTCACGTCCCCGGATTGCATTCGCTGCAGCGCCAACGCGTTCCAACGCGCTTCGCTCCCCCGCGCAGTGCAACGCAGCATTCCTCTGGTGCAACCGTGCCGAATTGCGCTAGTTTGGAGCGCACATGACCAGACGCACCGGCAGCGCCGATCTTCCTCTCCACACCGGACGGGTTCCGCCGTGGCTGGCAAGCCGCATGGCTTCGCTGGGCGCGATCGTCACGCAGGCGATCGTGCACCATTACGGCCGCGATGCGTTCATGCAACGGCTCTCGCACCCATTCTGGTTCCAGTCGTTCGGCGCCGTGATGGGAATGGACTGGCATTCCTCTGGTATCACGACCTCCGTGATCGGTGCGCTGAAGCGCGGGCTCGGACCGCTCCAGGACGAGCTTGGCATTTATGTCTGCGGCGGCCGCGGCCAGCATTCGCGCAAGACGCCGGATGAGCTGCTGCAGCTCGGGGAGCGCGTCGGCTTCGACAGCGCGAAACTCACGCGCGCGAGCCGCCTCGTGGCAAAGGTGGACAGTGCCGCCGTGCAGGACGGCTTCGATCTCTATCTGCACGGCTTCTTCGTTACCGCCGACGGCAAGTGGACTGTGGTGCAGCAGGGCATGAACGGCGACAAGCGCCAGGCGCGGCGCTATCACTGGCATTCGGAGGCACTGAAGAGCTTTGTCGATGCGCCGCACAGCGCGATCGACGGGCCGCAGCAGGGCGAGATCGTCAATCTGACCGACCATCGCGCCGGCGTCTCGCGCACCGCGCAGCTCGACCTGCTCAGCGATCTTGGTCCCGATCGCATCCTCGCCGAATTCGAGCGGCTTGCCGGCACCGCAGCCGAACCGGCGCAGGCCATGCTGCCGCATTTGATCATGCCTGATCATCACGATGTCAGGCCCAAGGATGTGTTCGCACGCCGCCTGCACGGCACACTCGCAGCCGCCGCCGAACGCGGGCCGGTCGACTTTCCAGACCTTTTGCTCACACCCGGTGTCGGCGCGCGCACCGTGCGCTCGCTCGCCATGGTCGCCGAAGTCGTGCACGGCGCGCCCTATCGTTTCAAGGACCCCGCCCGCTTCTCGCTCGCCCATGGCGGCAAGGATCGGCATCCTTATCCCGTTCCGATCAAGGTCTATGACGAGACCATCCGCGTGTTGAAGGGCGCGATCCAGGGCGCGAAGCTCGGGCGCGAGGAGGAGATGCAGGCGATCAAGCGCCTCGACGATCAGGCGCGGCGCCTTGAGCGCACGGTGAGTGGACCGTCGGTCGAGTCGTTCATTGCAGGTGAACGTACCGCATCACCGGACCTCGACGGCCGCTCCGTGTTCGGCTGGGAACGCGATCTGGCTTCCACAAAAAGGCGGACCGGCTGAACGCCAGTCCGCAAGTCAGGCGGGAGGACCGCCCTCTCAGGTCTCGTCGGTCTCATCGAGCCGGTTGGCCGAATGATCCTGATATTGCTCGGTCTGGATGGACTTGCCGTCCATGCCGCGAATGTCCGAGTGCTGCTTCTTGTCGCGGTTGGACAGCACCATGTTGTCGCCAATCATCTCCTTCGGTACGTCGGTCAATGCGCCGGTGCCGTCGCCCTTACCGTGCACGCCGGATCTGAAATGCGTCTTGCTGCCGTGACCACCTGGCATTGCTCTCTCCTCTTGCCGTGATCGCTTCTTGAAGGCTCAGTGCTTCTGTTGCGCCGGCACCTCTCGCTGTGCACGACGGCTGGTGTCGTCGGCATGGCGGTCCAAAGCCCAATCCAGCTCTCGCGCGTCCGGAACGTCCGGCTTGCGCTCGAGAATTCGTACCTGCTGCTCGTGAGTTTTTCTGCCTTGCATTGGGATCTCCGATCTTCACTTGCCTTTGCCTTTGCCGGCCGGATCGTGCGCGTGATGAGAGTCGTGCTCGCCTCCACCCCCCGAGACGCGGCTGTGGCTACGGCGTGAATCGTCCGCAGGCGGTTTGTTGACTTCAAGCCGCGCCCTCGCGTTCTCGTGCGAGGCGCCGGGTCCGCCCTGACGAATGCTGTTCGGAGTCTTGGTGGATGTCGACATGGATGTCGCCCTCCTCAGCGGTCTTGCTGATAGCCTTGATTGGTCGTGTTCTGCTTGATGTTGCCCTGCTGTCCCTGCTCGTTCGGGTTCTCCACCCGTTGCCGGCCGCGTGGTGCCTGGTTGGCCGACATCTGCTTGTCGTCACCAGTTCCCTTTCGGCTTTGATTGTCCGGAGGAACAGGTGGCATTTTGCTGGTCATGATGCTGCCTCCTGATGAATGTGAAGCCCTGCGGGCGGTTGGCGCGGAACTCGTAGGCCATCATCGCTGCAAGCTCTCGGTGACAACCGACGTCACCGAGCCTCGTTCCTGGCAGATCGCACACGGTGATAGTTTCGCAGAGGTGCGTCAGTTCACCTGAGCAAGGGAACGATCGATTGTCGCGAACGGCGCAGCCGCGTCAGATGTTCCGCCTGTCTCTGCCACCACGGGAAGTTTCGCGATCGCACGGATACCGGGCCTCTTGCGCCAGTGGATCTGCGACGGATCGACCGCAAGACCAAGCCGCGGCCAGCGCGTGAACAGCGCCTTGAGTGCGCACGCGCCTTCGATCCGCGCCAGCTGATGACCGAGGCAGAAATGGATTCCCGTGCCGAAAGAGATGTGGCGGTTCGGCTTGCGCTCGAGATCGAGCTGCCCGGGCCGGTCGTGCACCGACGGGTCCATGTTGGCGGCGGCGAGCATCACCATGACACGATCGCCCTTCTTCAGTTGCACCCCGTCGAGCTCGACATCCCGCCGCACATAGCGCGGTTTTGAAAATTGCACCGGCGAGACGAAACGCAGAAATTCCTCGACGGCGAGCCCGACGCGGTTCCAGTCTTCTTCCAGCCAGTCACGCAGACCCGGACTCCGGAGCAGTTCGTAAACCGACCCACTGATGAGATGCGTGGTGGTCTCCGAGCCCGCCGCAAGCAGCAGGAACACCATCGAGACCATTTCGTCCGGCCCGATTTCGCCGCCCTCGCGTTCGACCTGGACCAGTTCGGCAATCAGACCCTCGCCACCCCGCTCGCGCGCGATCTGCAGCTGCCCTGCCAGATAATTTCGCATCCTGCGGACCGCGAACAGCAGGCGGAAGAAGCTGACGACGTTCGTCAGCGAGGACATCGCATTGGCCCACGCGATGAAGCGCGGGCGATCGGCCATCGGCAGGCCGAGCAGCTCCGAAATCACCGACAGCGGCAGGATGCGCGCATAGCGCGCGACGAGATCGGCCGGGCTTCCGCTCGCGAACAACCCGGCGGCAAGATCGTCGGCAATGGCGTGGATGCGCGGCTCCATCGCGACGATGGCGCGGCGGCGGAAGGCTTCGTCGACGATGCTGCGCAGCCTGGTATGGTCAGGCTCGTCCATCGTCAGCATGTTGTTGGCGATGGTCCTGATCAGCCCCGGCATCCACCAGCGCAGGCCGGCCACGTCGCCATCTTCCTTGCGCAGCGTGAAGATCGTGCTGTCCTTCAGCACTTGCGCCGTCGCATCGTGGGTCGTGGTGATCCAGACATCGCCGACGAGCGGAAAGCGGGTCGCGACCACGGGTCCGGTCGCGCGCAGGGCCGCGATGGCCTTGGGCGGATCTCGAAAGAAGGTCTCGCTGGTGAAATCGAGGCGCGGTGCCATGGAATCACCGGGATGGTTGGTGGCGCCTCAACCAGATGGTGAGCGAGACCGCTGGCGCAAGGGCCGCAACCAGCCCTTCTCGCGCAGCGGAACTAACCGCGCCCCTGAGAGCGCGGACCGGCCTTGCGCTGCTGCTGATTGGTGTAGGCGTCCCAGTGACTCCAGCTGCCATTGCTCAGGCTTTGCAGATCTGTGCCGAGCGGCCGGCGCGTGCGCTTGTCGTGGTCGGCAATGGCGCGCTCGGACTGCGCGATCTTGCGCTTCAGTTCCGCGATCGCCTTCTGGGTTTGCCCGTCGCGCTTCGAGGACGCGATCTCGCCCATGGTGAAGCGCGCGGTCTCCAGCGCCTTCAACTCGGCGCGATTCTTCTTCAACTGAACCCGGTGCCAGGCGATGTTGCTGTCGCTGTCCGCAACCATGTGGGAACTCCGCTGATTCGGTCCCACAGTGTATCAAGCGCCGAATCGGCGGGGCAACGCCCGCCGGAAGGCGAAAATACGGTCTTCTTGGGCAGGAATTCTGGACTCAGCGCTCGGCGAAGGCCTTTTCGACCACGAACTGGGCCGGCTCGCCATGATTGCCCTCGGCGAAACCGCGCTCGCCCAAGAGCACGCGGGTGTCGGCGACCAGAGCCGGGCTGCCGCAGATCATGACGCGGTCGTGGGCAGCTTCCAGCACCGGAAGGCCGATGTCGGCGAACAGCTTGCCCGAGGTGATGAGATCGGTGATGCGGCCGCGGTTGCGGAATGGATCGCGTGTCACGGTGGGATAGTAGATCAACTGGTTCTGGATGTACTCGCCGAGCAGTTCGTCTTTCGGCAGGAGCTCGGTGATCATCTCGCCATAGGCGAGCTCCTTGACGTGACGGCAGCCGTGCAGCAGCACCACCTTCTCAAACCGCTCGTAGGTCTCGGGGTCCTTGATCACGCTCAGGAACGGGGCGAGGCCCGTGCCTGTGCCGATGAGGTAGAGGTTGCGCCCCTCCTCCAGATTGTCGATCACCAGCGTGCCGGTGGCCTTGCGGCTGACGATGATCTCGTCGCCTTCCTTCAAATGCTGGAGCCGCGAGGTCAGCGGTCCGTCCGGCACCTTGATCGAGAAGAATTCGAGGGTGTCCTCGTAATTGGCGCTGGCGACGCTGTAGGCGCGCAGCAGCGGCTTCTCGCCGACCTTGAGCCCGATCATGGTGAACTCGCCGTTGCGGAAGCGGAAGGTCGGGCTGCGGGTGGTCTTGAAGGAGAACAGCGTGTCGGTCCAGTGGTGGACGCTCAAAACGCTTTCCTGATTGAAATTGCTCATCTCACCTTCCCTGTCGCGTCATCTGCGGTCTTCGAGGCGGTCCAGCCATGCATCGTTTGTACACGATCATTCGTGTACTAATGAATAATCCTGCTTGATCCCGCGGTCAAGGCTGCCCAAGATCGCTAGCGTTGCAGTTAGGAATAAGGAGCCCCTTCCATGGCGCATGACGCACCCCAGGCCGCCGGACCCTCGAAGCTCGTGATCCGCAATATCGGCCTGATCCTCTCCGGCGCCCTGGAAAAGCCGATCCTGGACGGCGACACCATCGTCGCCGAGAACGGCAAGATCACCGCGATCGGCCGCTTCAAGGACTGCAACGTCGAAGGTGCCACGACCATCGTCGACGCCCACGGCACCACGGTCGCACCGGGCCTGATCGACAGTCACGTTCACCCCGTCGCCGGCGATTGGACGCCGCGGCAGAACCAGATCAACTGGATCGACAGCTACCTCCATGGCGGCGTCACCACCATGATCTCGGCGGGTGAAGTCCACATGCCCGGCCGCCCGCGCGACGTCGTCGGCCTCAAGGCGATGGCCGTGTTCGCCCAGCGCGCGTTCTGGACCTTGCGACCGGGCGGCGTGAAGGTTCACGCCGGCGCGCCCGTGATCGAATGCGAGATGGTCGAGGAAGACTTCAAGGAGATGGCCGCCAACGGCGTCAAGCTGCTCGGCGAAGTCGGCCTTGGCGGCGTCAAGGACGGTCCCACCGCACGCAAGATGGTCGGCTGGGCGCGCAAATACGGCATCCAGAGCACGATCCATACCGGCGGCCCCTCGATCCCCGGCTCCGGCCTGATCGACAAGGACGTGGTGCTGGAGGCCGATACCGACGTGGTCGGCCATATCAACGGCGGCCACACGGCGCTTCCCGACGATCAGATCCGTTGCATCTGCGAGGGCTGTAAACGCGGCCTCGAGCTGGTTCACAACGGCAACGAGCGCTCGGCCCTGTTCACGCTGCGCACCGCGCGCGAGATGGGCGACCTGCACCGCGTCATCCTCGGCACCGACGCGCCCGCCGGCTCAGGCGTGCAGCCGCTCGGCATCCTGCGCATGGTCTCGATGCTGTCCTCGCTCGGCGAGCTGCCGGCCGAGATCGCGTTCTGTCTGGCCACCGGCAATACCGCGCGGATGCGCGAGCTCGATTGCGGACTCATTGAAGTCGGCCGCTCCGCCGATTTCGTCATCATGGACAAGGCGCAGCACTCGCCCGGCAAGAACATTCTGGAGAGCGTCCAGCTCGGCGACCTCCCCGGCATCGGCATGACCATCATCGACGGCATCGTGCGGACTCAACGCAGCCGCAACACCCCGCCGGCCGGCAAGGTGCCGGAGGTGGTGGCGAAGTGAGCCAAAGCATAATGCGGTAGGGTGGGCAAAGCGAAGCGTGCCCACGTCTTTGCAAATGGACAAAGGAGGTGGGCACGGCGCGTTGCGCGTTTGCCCACCCTACAAGACCATCACCTTAGCTTATTCAGCAGCGCCATCAGCAACTCGCGCTCCTTGGCATCCAGCGGCGCCAGCGTCTCGCGGGTAATCGCAATGGCGTTCGGCGCCAGCTTTTCCGCAAGCTGCTGACCGGCGCGCGTCAGGCTCACCAGGAGCCGTCGCCCGTCCTCGGGATCCTGGCTGGTCTCGGTGAGACCGCGCGCCGTCAGGCGGTCGATGACGCCCTTGATGGTGGCGACATCCATCGCCGTCAGCCGGCCGAGCTGGTTCTGCGAGCACGGCCCGGTCTCGGCGAGCTTCGACAGCGCGGCCCACTGTGTCGGCGTCAGGTTGGTGCCGATATCGCGCGAGAAGATCGAGCTGTGGCGCTGCCAGACCTGGCGCAGGATGAAGCCGACCTGCTCGTCGAGCACGTAAGGCGGTTTTGCCGGTTTGACGTTCTTCTTCGCCGTGACGCTTCTCGCCATCCGTCCCCCGCCCTTACAACGACAGATGCGCGTCGCGGATATCCGGACGCGCGTCGAGCTCGGCCATGGTGCCGCCGAAGCAGATGCGGCCGCGCTCGATGATGTAGGCGCGATCAGAGATCAACCGCGCAAAGTGCAGATTCTGCTCGGAGACGACGATGCTGACGCCCTCCTTCTTCATGGTCAGGATGGCATCGACCATCTGCTCCACGATCTTTGGCGACAGGCCTTCCGACGGCTCATCCAACAGCACCAGCGACGGATTGCCCATCAGCGTGCGGGCGATGGTCAGCATCTGCTGCTCGCCGCCGCTCATCCGCCCGCCCGGGCGGTTCTTCATCTCGCCGAGATTGGGAAACAGCGTGAACAGCTTGTCGCGCGTCCAATAGGGAGCGTTCGGACGTTTCGGCTGGCGGCCGACTTCGAGGTTCTCTTCCACCGTGAGATCGGTGAAGATGCGGCGCTCTTCCGGCACATAGCCGAGCCCTTCGCGCACGATCTCGTGCGTCGGCTTTGCCGAGACGTCCTTGCCCTCGAAGGTGATCCGGCCGGTGCGCTGCGCGACGAGCCCGACGATCGAGCGGAACGTGGTCGACTTGCCGGCGCCGTTGCGGCCCAGCAACGCCACCACCTCGCCCTCGCCGACCTCGAATCCGATGTCGAACAGGATGTGCGCAGGGCCATAATGGCTGTTGAGGTCTTGCACCGAAAGCTTCATGCCGAGGCCCCCTCGCGATGCTGGGCATCGTAGAGAAGGCCCTCGCCGAGATAGATCGCCTGCACCTGCGGATTGCCGCGCACCTCGGAAGGCGAACCCTCGGCGATCAGCGTGCCGCGGTTGAGCACGATGATGCGATCGGCATGCTCGAACACCACGTCCATGTCGTGTTCGGTGAAGAGCACGCCGATCGACTTTTCCTTGGCAATTTGAGCCGTGAGCCGCATCAGCTCGACCCGCTCGCGCGGCGCCATACCGGCGGTGGGCTCGTCCATCAAGAGCAGCTTTGGATCGTTGGCGAGCGCGACCGCGAGCTCAAGCCGCTTGAGGTCACCATAGGCGAGCTCGCCGCAGGGGCGGTCCGCGTAGCCGCCCATGCCGACCAGTTCGAGCAGCCGGCCGGCCTCGGCGCGATCGATATCAGGCGCGGAGCCCCAGAGATTGTAGAGCTGTTTCCCATGCGAAATCAGCGCGACCTGAACGTTCTCGCGCACCGTCATGGTGGCGAAGGTCGCGGTGATCTGGAAGGTGCGGCCCACGCCCATGCGCCAGATGTCGCGCGGCTTCTTGCCGATAGTCTCTTCGCCAAGCAGTCGGACGTGTCCGGAGTCAGGCTGGTTCTGGCCGTTGAGCATGTCGAAGCAGGTGCTCTTGCCCGCGCCATTCGGGCCGATCAGCGCCAGTATCTCGCCTGATTGAAGCGAGAACGAGACGCCGCGCACGGCATGAATGCCGCCATAGGATTTGGTCAGGCCTTCGACCGCGAGAAGTGGGGGTGCGACGCTCATTCGGCGGACTCGATCGGCTTGGCAAGCAGGGACGATCCCGGCGGCGATGACTTGCGACGTCGTTGCGCCAAAATCTCCAGCATGCCAACGATACCCTTGGGGAAGACGACGACGATCAGCACGATGAAGCCGCCGAGCACCAGTTTCGACAGATCGGTCTGGCTCACCAGCCAGATGTTCAGAGCCTTGTAGACGATCGCGCCGATCACTCCGCCCGACACCGTTTCGACGCCGCCGAGCAGCACCATGACCAGCGCATCGACCGAGAGCGAGATGCCGAGATTGTCGGGGAAGACGCTGCCTTTCAGATACGCGAACAGTGCACCACCGATGCCCGCGGTGGTGCCCGCGATCACGAAGGCCGTCCACTGGATGCGCTTGGCGTTGATCCCGACCGCCTCGCTGCGCAGCACCGAGTCCCGCGTGGCGCGCAGGGCGTAACCGAACGGTGAGAACACCGCGATCCGCAGCGCAATGGTGACCAACGCGGCTATCCCAAGCGCGAGCCAGTAGAAGTGCGACGGGCTTGCCGCCCAGCTCGCAGGCCAGACACTGAGAATGCCGTTGTCTCCGCCGGTGACACTCACCCACTGGAACGCGATCGACCACACGATCTGCGCGAAGGCCAACGTCAGCATCGCAAAGTAGACGCCGGAGAGCTGCACGGCGAAGAAGCCGAACACCGCCGCCCCCAGGCAGCCGAGCAGCGGCCCGAGCAACAGGCAGACGATCATCGGCAGCCCCGCCATCTTGGCAAGGAACGCCACGCCATAGGCGCCCAAACCGAAATAGGCGGCGTGACCGAACGAGGCGAGCCCGCCGACCGACATCAGGAAATGCAGGCTGACGGCGAAGATCACGAAGATCGCGATCTCCGAGCCGACGGTCAGCGCGTAATTGCCGGCGAACAGCGGCAGCATCGCCGCGACGACAAGTGCGGCAAGCGCCGCCAACCGCTCGTTCGACGTCAGCGGCCGCCACGGATTGACTGACAGCCCCGGCGTCTTGCGCGCGGCGGCCTCGGGCTTGCCGAACAGGCCCCAGGGACGGACGATCAGCACCACCGCCATCACCAGGAAGACCAGGATGATCGAGATTTTCGGGAAGATCAGGATTCCGAAGGCGTTGAGCTCCGACACCAGCACCGCCGCGACGAAGGCGCCGACAATGCTGCCGAGCCCGCCGATCACGACGACGACGAAGACTTCGACGATGATGCGCAGATCCATCGCATGATGCACGGCGTCGCGCGGGATCTGGAGCGCGCCGCCGAGGGCTGCGAGGAAAACACCGACGGCGAACACCGAGGTGAACAGCCATTTCTGGTTCACGCCGAGCGCCGCGACCATGTCGCGGTCCTGCGTCGCCGCGCGCACCAAGACGCCCCAGCGCGTGCGCTGGAACAGCAGCCAGAGAACACCGAGCACGACGGGGCCGAGCACGATCAGGAACAGATCGTAGCTCGGGATGTTCTGGCCGAAGAAATCGATCGCGCCCCTGAAGCCGGGCGCCCGGCGGCCGACGAGATCGTCGGGCCCCCAGATCAGCACGACGAGATCCTCGACCATCAGCGTGAGGCCGAAGGTGCCGAGCAGCTGGAACAGTTCGGGGGCGTGATAGATGCGCCGGAGCAGCACCATCTCGACGAAGACGCCGATCAACGCCACGGCCAGCGCCGCGACGACCACGCCGCCCCAGAAGCCGAAAGCGCCGGAGAAGCGCTCGGTCAGCGTGAAGGCGATATAGGCGCCGATCATGTAGAAGGCGCCATGCGCGAAATTCACGATCCGCGTCACGCCAAAAATGATCGACAGGCCCGAGGCCACCAGAAACAGCGACGCTGCGCTGGCGAGACCGGTCAGAAACTGTACGACGTAAAAGGCCATCGGCGGTCCGGGTTGGTCTGAATTTCACCTCTCCCCGCTCTTGCGGGGAGAGGTCGGATCGCCCTTGCGATCCGGGTGAGGGGCTCTCTCCACGAGCGCGGAGCGTGGAGAGAGACCCTCACCCCAACCCTCTCCTCGCAAGAGCGGGGCGAGGGAGAAGTGAGGAAGCATCAGTCCTTCGGCCGCAGCTTCTCGACTTCAGCGTCACCAGGCAGATAATCCGCGCCCTTCTTGTAGGACGCATCCACCATCACGCCCTTGCCGTCCTTCTGCGCGGTCTTGCCGACGAAGGCGCCGAGCGTGGACTGATGATCGATCTTGCGGAACGTGATCTCGCCGAACGGCGACGGCATGGAAATGCCCTCGGCCGCCGCGATCATCTTGTCGGTGTCGGTCGAGCCGGCCTTCGCGATGATCGCAGCGGCCGCCTTGATGGTCTGGTAGCCGACGATCGAGCCGAGGCGCGGATAGTCGTTGTACTTGGCCTGATACGCCTTCAGGAACGCATCGTGCTCGGGCGTCTTGATCGAGTACCAGGGATAGCCGGTGACGATCCAGCCCTCGGGCGTCTCGTCCTTGAGCGGATCGAGATATTCGGGCTCGCCGGTCAGGAACGACACGACCTCGCGTCCCTTGAACAGGCCGCGGGTATTGCCCTCACGGACGAGCTTGACGAGGTCGGGGCCGAAGGTGACGTTGAGGATGGCTTCCGGGTTGGCCTGCGCCACGGCCTGCACCACCGGACCCGCGTCGATCTTGCCCTGCGGCGGCCACTGCTCGTCGACCCACTGGATGTCAGGACGCTTCTCCGACATCAGCTTCTTGAACACCGCGACGGCCGACTGGCCGTACTCATAGTTCGGCGCAATGGTCGCCCAGCGCTTGGCCGGCAGCTTGCTGGCAGCTTCCACCAGCATCGCAGCCTGCATGTAGTTCGAGGGACGCAGGCGGAAGGTGTACTTGTTGCCCTTGGCCCAGGTCACGGCGTCCGTCAGCGGCTCGGCCGCGAGGAAGAACACCTTCTTCTGGTTGGCGAAGTCGCTGACCGCGAGGCCAATGTTCGACAGGAACGTGCCCGTCAGCATCGCGACGCCCTCGCTGGAGACGAGCTCGTTGGCCGCGGTCTGCGCATCGGCCGGCTTGCCGCCGTCGTCCTTGGAGATCACGACGAGCTTCTTGCCGTTGATGCCGCCGGCTGCGTTGATCTCCTCGACCGCGAGCTGCCAGCCCTTGCGATAGGGCTCGGTGAAGGACGGCAACAGCGAATAGCTGTTGATCTCGCCGATCTTGATGTCCTCCGCCACAGCCGAATGGCCGATGCCCACAGCCAGAAGCGCGAAGGCCGCGCCGACAAAATAGTTTCGTGCTCGCATCCCTACCTCCAATTTTGAACTCTCTTGCGTCTTCTAACGCAAACCGTCTTCGCCCTTGATTTCGCCGATCGTCAATCCGCCGACGCGCGGCAGCGGACGGCCGCTGTCGGTGACGGCGACCGCGACCATGATCTCGTTGGCGCGCGGCGCGTCGTTGATCTGCACTTCCATGCCATCGAAATGGCTGCGCACGAAAGCCGCATCCTTGTGGCCGAGCGGAATATCCAGCGTCGTGCCGGGGCCGCTGCGCTTCTTCGACGACGGGATCAGCGCCGCACCCTTGCTCAGCACCTTCCGCACCGGCGCGCCCATCTTGGGATGGAGGATCGCCGCGGCATGCTCCAGCTCGCCGTTCTCGCCGACGGCTGCGGCCTTGCCGTAGCTCTGGACCTTCGCGCCGTCGATGCCGAGCGCGGCTACCGCGCGCTTCGCCAGGAGCTCACCGAGCTCCTCGCCGATCGCGATCAAGGGCGAAAGGTCCTCGACGTATTTCCCTGCGAAGGGATTTTCGATCACGGCGATCGCCGCGGCGCGCCGAGTCGGCGGCGAGACCTGGCGGCCCATCTCCATCTGCGTCTCTTCGACGACGGTGACGATCTTGCGGATGATCGCGCTCATGCTTCGCTTCCCTGCTCAGGCATCGACCGCGTTCTCCAGCGCAAGCGGGCGCGATCGCTGCTCTCTTATATCCTTGGTTCCGACGACAAGCATATCACCACAAAGCCTGAGCACGGCACCCTCGATCAATCCGCGATCGAATAATTGCCGTGCACATTCCGCGCCAGATTCCAGCGCTGCGGCGATATCCCTCTGTGACAAATGACCGACGTTGCAGGTAACGAGACGCGCACCGAGATCGCTGTCGGGCTGGAGCTCGTTGGCGGGTTGCCTGATAATGCCGGGATGGCCCGGCAGGTCGACCGCGTTGGCGATGATCGTCGCCGCCGCATCGGCCTGCGATGCGGTGGCGGCCAGTACCGTCACCGCATCGGCAATGCCCAGGGAAAAGCTGCGGCCATGGCGTCCGCTGGTTGCGATGCCGCGCACGGGATCGTCCGCATCGACCCTCATCGTGCGGATCACGCCGTCACTGTCAGGGCGGTCCATCAGACCGACCGCAAAATGCTCGCCCCGCCCGAGATGCAGCGCGATGTCGCCGCCGTTGTTGACATAGACGCGGTCGAGCGACGCGGCGTCCAGCATCGCGCCGAGAATCTCCTCGGCCACGCTTCCCGCCACCGCGGCCATCGGCGTGATGAAGCAATCGGAGGCGTAAGGCGCAACAGCCGCATGCATTCGGCGCGCGACCATGCCCCTGAGCGACGTCCGCTCCCCTGCGGCCGCCCGCAACTCCGGCAGCTCCGCACAGAGCTCGTCGAGCAGCCCGGTCAATCGGCGCGCCGCGGCCTCATAGGCCGCCTGCACCTCGTGCGCGGGCCCCCTCGCCTCGATGATCAGATCAATCGGTCCATCCTGCAAATGCAGCCGCCGGCCATCGGACAGCATTGCGATTTGCGGGAGCCTTGTCATGGCCGCGGTCCCGGGATCGGATTCTGCCAGGGCAGCTGGCGGACATCGTCACCGTTCTGCACCTCGGACAGCGGCTTCACATAGTCCATGTGCCCGCCGAGCGCGGCGTAGTCCGACAGCTTCATCGTGAACTCGATCGGCGCCACCAGCGCCGGCGTCGGCACATAGCCGAACGCACCTGACGGCATCTGCGTCACGTCCACCATGTAGGTGATGCCGCCGCCCGGCCAGACATAGACGGGCGCGCCGCCGCTGGTGACGCGCGTCAGCGCATCCTTCACCGAACGCGTCAGCCTCACCGGATTATCGGTGACACCCGCTCGCAACGAGCCGCCGGCACCGGCCATGAACAGCACCGTGCACAGCGCCGGCTCGCAATTCTCCTGGATGCGCTCGACCGAGAACTTCAGATCATCAGGCATCTCGGTCTCGACCGGCTTCAAGGCGTCATCGAGCACATAGTAAGAAGAATGCTCGCCCGTCGTCGAGACCATCAGCATGGTGAGGCCCGGCCTGGCCTCCTTGGCATCGAATGGACCGAGGATCGACAGCGGATCGGAGATATTGGTGCCGCCCCAGCCGGTGCCAGGATCGGCGACCTGGAAATAGCGGCCGGGCGTCGAGCGCCGGCCCTTCATCTTGATGCCGGTGTCGGCGATGTCGAGGAGCTTGCCAGCCTGGTGCTCGCTCAGCACGCCGGTGATGTGGTCGTCGACCACCACCACCTCGTCGACCTTGCCTTGCCATTGCTTGGCGAACATGCCGATGGTCGCCGAGCCGCAGCCGACGCGCATGCGCTCTTCTTTCTCGCCGTTGACAACAGGAGGCTGGCCGGCCTGCACCACCACCGTAGCGCCGCCGTCGATGGTGAGCTCGACCGCCCTGCAATTGGCAAGATCCATCAGCGTGTCGCAGGTGACGCGCCCCTCCTTCTTGGAGCCGCCGGTGAGATGATGCACGCCGCCGAGCGACAGCATCTGCGAGCCGTATTCGCTGGTGGTGACGTGACCGACCGCCTCGCCCTGAGCGCGAACCGTTGCGGTCTCCGGCCCAAGGTAGCGGTCGGTGTCGATCTTCACCTTGACGCCGCAATAGGAGAAGATGCCCTCGGTGACCACCGTCACCATGTCGACGCCATCGACTTCCGCGGAGACGATGAACGGCGCCGGCTTGTAATCGGGATAGGTCGTGCCCGCGCCGATCGCCGTCACGAAGGTCGAAGGCTCGTGGACGATCTTGCCGTCCCAGTCTTCCGTGCGGCTGAACGGCACGAGCTTGCCGCCGTGCGAGACGGTGCGCTCCAGGATCACATGGGGATCGACGCGGACGAGCTTGCCGCCGTGGTTGGCATAGCGGTCGCAGGCGCCTGCTGCGCCCGGCTTGATGTAGCACATCACCGGACAGGCATCGCAGCGGATCTTGTCGGTGGCAGCGCTTGTTGTTTCCATCACCATGTGAGAGCCGGCAGACACTGCGGTTATCATTCGTATACGAACGATGTTGCGCGCGGTCCTGAAAGCTGTCAAGCGGCGCCGCGCGCGAAAAGATGCGCCTGCCGCATAAAACTGCATTTGCCTCCCGGCCTTGTCCACAAAGCGGGCAATTGCGCTGCACTGCGGCATGGCCGCTTGCACGTTTGTGTACAAACGGTATCGTCGCAACATCGACTTTTCGCGACTGCAGGTTTGGGAACGAGGATGACGCAGGCACCGATCCGCCTCACCGTGAACGGCAGCATCCACGACGTCACGGCAGAAAACCAGACGCCGCTGCTCTATGTGCTGCGCAATGATCTCGGCCTCAACGGCCCGAAATACGGTTGCGGCCTGGGTGAATGCGGCACCTGCACTGTCCTGATCGACGGCGTCGCCGCACGCTCCTGCGTGATTCCGATCAGCGGCTGCGCCGGACGCGACATCGTGACGCTCGAGGGGCTCGGCACGCGCGACAAGCCTGACGTGGTGCAGCAGGCCTTCATCGACGAGCAGGCCGCGCAATGCGGCTATTGCCTCAACGGCATGATCATGACCACCAAGGCGCTCCTCGCGATCAACCCGCAGCCATCAGAACAGGAGGTGCTGGCCGCGCTGCGCTACAATCTCTGCCGCTGCGGCACCCACGTCGAAATCCTGCGCGCCGTGATGCGCGCTTCTGGCCAGCTCGCAGAGGCGGCTGATTGATGGCCTCCCCTGTTTCGAACGGAGCCGGGCGGGGCTCGCTCGTCGTCGTCCGCACCGTGGACGAGGTCACGTCCGAGACCTTCGTGCGGATTACAGCCGACGGCTCGGTCACGGCCTATAACGGCCACGTCGATCTCGGCACTGGCATCCGCACCGCCCTCGGCCAGATCGTCGCCGAAGAACTCGACGTGTCCTTTGCGCGCGTTGTCGTCGTGCTCGGCGACACTGCCGTCGTGCCGAACCAGGGCGCGACGATTGCGAGCGAAACCATCCAGATCACTGCCGTGCCGCTGCGCAAGGCCGCGGCCCAGGCGCGACACTTCCTGATCGCGCGCGCGGCCGAGCGGTTGGAGCTGCCGGCCGAAGACCTGAAGATCGAGGACGGCCTCGTCCGAGGCCGTAATCGCAGCGTCAGCTATGGCGAGTTGATCGGCGGCGAGACCATCCGCCTCGAGCTTGCCAACGACGTTGCCGTCAAGGACGTCGGCAATTACGCCATCGTCGGCCAGTCGATGCCGCGGGTCGACCTTCCTGCCAAAGCCACGGGCGAGCTGACTTTCGTGCATGACGTTCGCCTGCCCGGCATGCTGCACGGCCGCGTGGTGCGTCCGCCCTATGCCGGCGTCGATGCCGGCCCGTTCGTCGGCACCAGCCTCATCGCGATCGACGAATCTTCCGTGCGCGACATCCCCGGGCTCGTCGCCGTCGTGCGCATCGGCGATTTCGTCGGCGTCGTCGCCGAGCGCGAAGAGAACGCGATCTGCGCGGCCGAGCAGCTCAAGGTGAGCTGGAAGCCCACGCCGGCGCTGACCGACCTCGCCGACGTCGAGACTGCGCTGCGTGCCAATCCGTCAACGCCCCGCACACTGATCGACAAGGGCGACGTCGATGCCGCGATATCAGGCGCGGCCAAGCCGATGCAGCGGACCTATGTCTGGCCGTATCAGATGCACGCCTCGATCGGCCCGTCCTGCGCCGTCGCCGACTTCCAGGACGGCAACGTCCGCGTCTGGTCCGGCACGCAGAATCCGCACGTGCTGCGCAGCGACCTCGCCCTGCTCATCGAGCGTCCCGAAAGCGAGGTTGACGTCATCCGTCTCGAGGCCGCCGGCTGCTACGGCCGCAATTGCGCCGATGACGTCAGCGCGGATGCGCTGCTGTTGTCGCGTGCGGTCGGCCGACCGGTGCGAGTGCAGTTGACGCGCGAGCAGGAGCACGCCTGGGAGCCTAAGGGCACCGCGCAGCTCATCGACGTCAATGGCGGCCTCGACGCCAATGGCGGCATCGCGGGTTACGATCTCGCCACCCGCTATCCCTCGAACGCCGCGCCGACGCTGGCGCTGCTGCTCACGGGCCGCATTTCACCCGAGCCCGCCGTGCTGCAGATGGGCGATCGCACCGCGATCCCGCCTTACGATTACGAGCACATGCGCGTCGTCGCCCACGACATGGCGCCGATCGTGCGCGCCTCCTGGTTTCGCGGCGTCTCGGCGCTGCCGAACACGTTTGCTCACGAATCCTATATCGACGAGGCAGCGACCGAGGCGGGCGTCGATCCGGTCGAATATCGCCTGCGCTATCTGAAGGACCAGCGCGCCGTCGATCTCGTCAATGCGGTGGCTGAACGCGCGGGCTGGACGCCGCGGCCGGTGCGTGAAGACAAGGACGGCGACATCGTGCACGGGCGCGGCTTTGCCTATGCGCTGTATGTCCACAGCAAGTTTCCAGGTTATGGCGCGGCGTGGTCGGCCTGGGTCGCCGACGTCTCCGTTAACAAGACCACCGGCGATGTCAGCGTCACGCGGGTGGTCGCCGGGCAAGATTCCGGCTTGATGATCAATCCCGACGGCGTGCGCCACCAGATCCAGGGCAATGTCATCCAGTCCACCAGCCGCGCGCTGATGGAGGAGGTTTCGTTCGAGCGCGGCGCGGTCGCAGCGCGCGAATGGGGCGCCTATCCCATCATCCCCTTTCCCGACGTGCCCAAGATCGACGTCCTGATGCTGCCGCGGCAAGATAACCCGCCGCTCGGCGTCGGCGAGTCCGCCTCGGTGCCGTCAGCGGCGGCCATCGCGAATGCGATCTTCGATGCCACCGGCGTGCGCTTTCGCGAGCCGCCGTTCACGCCCGAGCGCATTCTGAAGGGATTGCGCGGTGAAACATCCCCCGTGCCGCAGGCCCTGCCGGCGCCAACCGCCCCGCAGCCATCGCGGATCTGGGAAAATCCCTTTGCCAGACGCGCCGGCGTTTTCGCTGCGATTGCGGCCGTCTGCACCGCGGCGATCGGCATCGCCGCTGCGCTTCTGCCGGGCCGCGCGATCCTACCGATCGCCCGGCCCGATGCATCGGTCTATTCCGCCGCGACCATCGCGCGCGGCGCGCAGCTCGCAGCGCTCGGCAATTGCGCGGAGTGCCACACCACGATCGACGGCATGCTCAACGCCGGCGGCCGCGCGCTGGAAACGCCGTTCGGCACGATCTATTCGACCAACATCACACCTGACGTCGAGACCGGCATCGGCGCCTGGTCGTATCCCGCCTTCGAGCGCGCGATGCGCGACGGCCTGCATCGCGACGGACGGCAGCTCTATCCCGCCTTTCCCTACCCGCATTTTGCCAGGACCAGCGATGCCGACATGCAGGCGCTCTATGCCTACCTGATGGCGCAGCCCGCCGTGCGCGCAACGGCGCCCGCAAACTCGCTCACCTTCCCCTTCAATCTGCGCCCGCTCCTTGCGGGCTGGAACGCGTTCTTCCACCGGACCCAAGAGTTCAAGCCCGATCCCGCCAAATCCGAGCAATGGAATCGCGGTGCATATCTCGTCGAAGCGCTCGGCCATTGCAGCGGCTGCCACTCGCCGCGCAACGCGCTCGGCGCCGAACAGCGCCAGGCCTATCTCGCCGGCGGATTTGCCGAAGGCTGGGAAGCGCCGCCGCTGACATCGCACTCGCACGCGCCGATCCCGTGGAACGAGGACGAGCTGTTCGCCTATTTACGCACCGGCCATTCGCGTTATCACGGCGTCGCCGCCGGCCCGATGGCGCCTGTTGTCCACGACCTCAAGGCCTTGCCCGACGAGGACATCCGCGCAATGGCGGTCTATCTCGGCTCGTTTAACGACGCCGCAAAGGATGGACCCGCATTGGCCGCGAAACTCGAGAGCGCAACGCAAGTCACCGTCGCCTCGTCCACCGGCGCGCGGCTTTACGAGGGCGCCTGCGCCGTCTGTCACGAAGTCGGCGGCCTGCCGCTGTTCGGGAGCCGCCCCTCGCTCGCGCTCAACAGCAATCTGCACAGCGCAACAGCAGACAATCTCGTGCAGGTGATCCTGCACGGCATCACTGAGCCCGCATCGAGCGATCTCGGCTACATGCCCGCCTTTGGGAATAGCATGAGCGACGCGCACGTCGAGCAGCTCGCCAACTTCCTGCGCGGACAATTCGCGCCGGACAAGCCCGCCTGGACCGGCGTCCGCGAGACGATCGCGCGGGTGCGCGCCTCAGCACACTAAGCGTGCTTCTTCATCTCCACCGGCGGGGTGCCGTGGGTGTGGAATGACTCGATCGTCTTCAGGCCCCAGGCCTGGCCTTTCTTGCGCTCCTCTTCCGTCCACACGATCGGCTTCCAGTCCGGCGCGAGGATGAGACGCGCGCCGGCATTGGCGACTTCGACGCGGTTGCCGCCGGGCTCGTAGACATAGAGGAAGAAGGTCTGCTGGATCGCATGCTTGTGCGGGCCGGTCTCGATGTGCACGCCATTTTCCAGGAAGATATCGGCGGCGCGCAGGATCTCCTCGCGGCTGTCGAGCGCGTAGGTGACGTGATGGAAGCGGCCCGGTACGCCGGAATGATCGAGCGAGTAGGCGAAGTCGTAGCTCTTGTTCGACATGGTCAGCCACATCGCCGCTTCCCGCCCGTCGTTGAGCACGATCTGCTCGGTAAGACGGCAGCCGAGGTAATTCTCGAAGAACTCGCGGTTGGCCTTGATGTCGACGGCAAGGCAATTGAGATGATCGAGTCGGCGGACATTGACCCCGCGCGCGGGAAAGCGCTGCGCCTGGTTCTTCAGCGCCGGCTTCAGCTCCTGCGGCGCCTGATACCATTCGGTCTCGTAGTAGAGCTCGACGATGTGTCCGTCGGGGTCGCGGCAGCGAAACGTCGGCCCCTGCCCCATGTCGCCGTCGATCCAGCCGATGTCGAAGCCCGAGCCCTTCAGCGCAGCAACGCGGCGCTCCAGCGCCTGCTGGCTCCGCGCGCGCAGCGCCATATGCTCCATGCCCGATGTCTTGGACGCCGTCAGCTTGAGCGAATAGCGCTCGTAATCGTCCCAGCCGCGCAAATAGACCGACTCGCCCTTTTGGCCGCTCACCGTCATGCCCATGACGTCGACGAAGAACTTCAGGCTCTCGTCCGGCTTCGGCGTCAGCAGCTCCATGTGGCCGAGATGGGCGAGATCGAGGATTGGTTCGGGCTGCATGGTCTTCTCCTGAAGCAATGATCGGGGAAGGCGCGATCAGGCGCGGAGCGCATGGTTCCTGAGCAGAGGCCTTAGATCTATTTGTACTAATGTACAAATGATTAGGTCCCGTCAACAAATCAACGCATCTCGGCCCGCCAAGAAGTCCGGGTCCGCAACACCAGCCTTCCCGCCGAATGCACCGCGGACTGCCCGGATGGTAAAATCTTCCTTAATGCGAATTTAGCGCCCGATGGCCTCAAAAATCAGCATTTTCAAGCTGTTTTCGCACCCAAGTATGCATTGGGAACAAAGCTCATAACCGAATTGTCGCACATTTAACAAAGCGGCCGCCTCTGCGGTTTAACCGTTTGTGCAGCCACGGCCGCGCATAGTTGGAGAAACAGTCTGACTTTTCAGGTTCATCCATCGTGACATCCTTTGGACGCGTGATTTCGGTACGCGGATCGCTGGCTCGGGTCGGGCTTCTGGCGGAAAGCCGGATGCCGATCTCGGAAGTGCGGGCGACCGTCGGCCGTTTCGTCAGCATCCGCTGCGCCAGCTCGGTCATCGTCGCTATGATCACCGAGGTGTCCTGCGAGAGTTTGTCGAGCAGCGACAACTACATAGCGATCGCCTCGGTCGACCTGCTCGGTGAGATCCTCAATGCCGCCGACAAGGCCAAATTCCAGCGCGGCGTCACCAATTATCCGACCATCGGCGACGCCGTGGACCTGATCACCAGCCAGGAGCTGCGCACGATCTACGCACCGACCGGGTCGGATCAGATCAATGTCGGCTTCCTCCAGCAGGACCGCTCCGTCGTCGCCTATGTCGACGTCGAGGAGATGCTGTCCAAGCATTTTGCCGTGCTCGGATCGACCGGCGTCGGTAAATCGACCGGCGTCTCGCTGCTGCTCAACGAGATCCTGAAAGCGCGGCCGAACCTGCGCATCTTCCTGCTCGACGTGCACAACGAATACGGTCGCTGCTTCGGCGACCGCGCGCTGGTGCTCAACCCGAGAAACCTCAAGCTGCCGTTCTGGCTGTTCAATTTCGAGGAAATCGTCGACGTGCTGTTCGGCGGCCGCGCCGGCGTGCCCGAGGAGCTCGACATCCTTGCGGAAGTCATCCCGCTCGCCAAGGGCGTCTACACCCAGTACCAGAACGCCGACCGCCTCGGCCTGAAGCGCATCGATCCCAAGCAGATCGGCTTCACCGTCGATACGCCGGTTCCGTATCGTCTGGTCGACCTGATCTCGCTCATCGACGAGCGCATGGGCAAGCTGGAAAACCGCTCCTCGCGCATCATCTATCATAAGCTGATGTCGCGCATCGAGGCCGTGAAGAACGATCCTCGATACGCCTTCATGTTCGACAATGCCAATGTCGGTGGCGACACCATGGCCGAGGTGATCAGCCATCTGTTCCGGCTGCCCGCCAACGGCAAGCCGATGACGGTGATGCAGCTCGCCGGCTTCCCGGCGGAAGTGATCGACTCCGTCGTCTCCGTGCTCTGCCGCATGGCCTTCGATTTCGGCCTGTGGAGCGACGGCGTCTCGCCGCTGCTGTTCGTCTGCGAAGAGGCGCACCGCTATGCCTCCGCCGACCGCAATATCGGCTTCGGCCCAACCCGCAAGGCGGTCTCGCGCATCGCCAAGGAGGGGCGCAAATACGGCGTCTATCTCGGCCTGATCACCCAGCGGCCGGCCGAGCTCGACGCCACCATCATCTCCCAGTGCAACACGCTGTTCACGATGCGTCTTGCCAACGACCGCGACCAGGCGCTGCTGCGCGCCGCGGTGTCGGATGCGGCCGCGAACTTGCTGTCCTTCGTGCCGTCGCTCGGCACCCGCGAGGTGCTGGCGTTCGGCGAAGGCGTCGCGCTGCCGACGCGCCTGCGCTTCAAGGAGGTGCCGCCACATCAATTGCCGCGCGGCGAAGCCACGATTTCGAGCGTGCCGTCAGTCAATGCCGGTCACGACATGCATTTCGTCAGCGCCGTGCTCGAGCGCTGGCGCGGCGCAACCTCGCAGCGCGACGTCCCTAACGACCCGGTGTTCTCCGCGCCTCCGGCGAAGACGCTTACCCCCGCCGAAACGCCGATGCTGCAGCCCTCGATGGGGCTCGATCCAGACCGTTTCTCGCTTTTGAAGAAGCCGCTGCGATAGCGGACGGAAGTTGCCTCCACAAATTCGCTGTCATGCCACGGCTTGACCGGGGCATCCAGTATGCTGCAGCGTCTCAATTCAATCACCTCGGCCTCTGGAATACTGGATCGCCCGATTAAATCGGGCGATGACACCGAGGGTGTGGCACACTCGCGAACTATCGCGGCACATTGAGACGCCTTGCCGCATCGACTATGGTTGCCGATCCCCGAAGCCGGAATCCATGCTCATGACAAAGCCCGCGCAACGCTTTCAAGCCCCTGCAATCGACGCCCTCCCTGAGGACATCCGCACGCGCCTCCTCGCCGTGCAGGAGAAGAGCGGCTTCGTCCCCAACGTATTTCTGACGCTGGCTTACCGGCCCGACGAGTTCCGCGCCTTCTTCGCCTATCACGACGCGCTGATGGAGAAGGACAGCGGGCTGACCAAGGCCGAGCGCGAGATGATCGTGGTGGCGACCTCGGCGGCGAACCAGTGCCAGTATTGCGTGATCGCCCATGGCGCGATCCTGCGCATCCGCGCCAAGAACCCTTTGATCGCCGACCAGATCGCGGCCAACTATCGCAAGGCCGACATCACGCCGCGGCAGAAGGCGATGCTCGATTTCGCGATGAAGATCTCGTCGGATGCGCAGCGCAGCTCGGAGGAGGATTTCGCAGCCCTCGGCCCCCACGGCTTCAGCGACGACGACATCTGGGACATCGCCGCGATCTCGGCCTTCTTCGGACTCTCGAACCGGCTGGCGAATTTCACCGGCATGCGTCCGAATGACGAATTCTATCTGATGGGACGACTGCCAAAAGCATGATGGATATCGACTGGTCCGAAATCCTGCTGCGCCTTGGCGTTGCGATGCTTGCCGGAAGCGCGATCGGGCTGAACCGCGACCTGAACGGCAAGCCGATCGGGCTGAAGACGCTTGGCATTGTCGGCCTTTCCACCGCGACCGTGGTGCTGCTCGGCCTGCAACTCTCCGAGCCCGGCAAGGTCGTCGATGCCACCAGCCGGATCATTCAGGGCATCCTCACCGGCATCGGCTTTCTCGGTGCCGGCGTCATCGTTCACGAAAGCGAGCGATTCCGCGTCCGTGGTCTGACCAGCGCGGCGTGCACTTTCCTTGCCGCCTGCCTCGGGATCGTCTGCGGTGCGGGCCAATGGAAGATCGTCGTCGTCGCGCTGGCATTGGCCTTCGTGCTGCTCACGATCGGCCGCCGGCTCGAGCGACACGTGCACCGGATGCTCGGTGGCAAGGACGAGCCGCACCAGGAGAATAGGCCGACCTAGCGGCCTTTGCTCAAATCTTCCGCTCGATTATTGACCCGAAACACCAATAATTGCCGCTCGTCGGTTGCCGGCGAGCCGATGACCGTTCGGACCCGAAAGACATGATGAACAGCAGCGCTGATGAACCGGCCGACGTGACGTTCGATTTCCGCGAGATGTCGGCGCGCGACAAATACAAGCTGCTGATCGGTACGGTCGTGCCGCGGCCGATCGCGCTGGTGACGACGGTCGATCCCGCCGGGCGGATCAACGCCGCGCCGTTCAGCTTCTTCAATTGCCTCTCGGCTGATCCGCCGATCCTGGCGCTCGGCGTCGAAAATCATCCGGACATGCGGTTCAAGGACACCGGCCTCAACATCCGCCTGACCGAGGTCTTCACCGTCAACATCGTCTCGCATGCGATCGCCGAAGCCATGCATGTCTGCGCCGTGCCGTTCTCACCGGAGCACGACGAATTACGGGCTGCTGGCCTGACCGCGATGCCGGGCAAGACGGTGGCCTCGCCCTGGATCAAGGAGGCTCCCGCCGCGTTCGAATGCCGCCGTCACGTGACGCTCGAGCTCGGCAAGTCGCGCCAGATCATCATGGGCGAGATCCTGTTCGCGCATTACCACGCCGATGTCGTCGATGCCGAACGCCTGCACATCGACCCTGCCAGGCTCGATGCCATCGCAAGGCTTGGCGGCAGGACCTGCTCGACCATTCGCGACCGTTTCGACATGGAGACGCCGACGCTCGACGATTATTGGAGCCAGCGGCAATCGTAGACGCTGCTCCATCCTTCAGACACTCAGGACGTATGCCCGTCGAAATCGCCCTCGGCAGGCGTTTTCTTGGCACGCTGCGGCGTCATTCTGGCCGCATCCGGCTGACCGGGAACACCGCGTGGCCCGAGCTGCTCGCGCTGGAGGTCGTCTTCGGAAAACGCCGGCTCAACTCCATTGGGTTCGGTCCGCCGCGTGGTGTGAATATCGTCTCGTCTGCTCATTGCGACCTCCTGTCGTTGTTGGCGATGCCCGAGTGCGGGTGGAGCGACTTCAGCTCCGCTGCGGCGGCCTTGGCACGCGGACGATCCCGGCATTGACGCATACGCGCCGGGACCGCCGCTGAAGGTGCGACCGGCAGCCGGGTGGTCGCCGGCCGCACAGGATCGACGCCGGCGCGATATCTACGTTCCTATATTTCGCCGGCGCTCGACCGTCGTCGTTAGAAGGCGCGTGCAACCGGATGGACGGCTATTCGGCGGCAAGGCCGCGAACGTTCGGCGGAAATTCGATCGTCACGACCACCGGACTCGCGGGCGCATGCGCAAGCTCCAGCCATTTGATCGCTTCATCGACCCAATAGTCGTGATTGAGGGGATCGGCCACCGCCTGTTCGCGGCAGACGGCGGCCTGAAGCAGGCACGCCGCTTTGCGATCCATGCTGTTTTCCCGGTTGTCCACCTCGCCGCCACCTCAAATTGTCTTGCGCGGGTGTCGCCACGCTGCGCTCGGATGGCCCGGATGTCGCTAACTTACGTTATCGGCCATGCCGAAATAATTTCGCGATTCATAGGAACAATCGCGCATCGTCGTCCGCGGCTTACGCGCGCGAAGTCGTTCTGATCATCCGTTGATCTTCTCGACCTCGAGCCTGATCGAGATCTTCAGGCAGGGCGCATGCTCGTCTTCGCGCACGTCGACCACGACATGACCGGCGCTGCCGGCCACGAACGCCTCGCGGGCGATGGAGGCTCCGGTCAGCATGGCCTCCTTGCGGGCCCCCTCCACATCCGCAAAGTTCTGTCCGTCCTCGTCGGTGATGAGGCGGGTGTCCTCGTGGATATCGAAATGGAATCGTGGCATCGGGCGCCTCAAAGGGTTGGCGACTGATGCAGGTAACGGCCGTCGAAATCCGCTAGTTCCTGAAATTTCCGCTCGTCGAGCACCGTGACACGGCCGCGGTTAAACTCGAGGATGCCTTCCTGCCGCACCTGCTTGATCACACGATTGGCGTGCACCGCGGTAATTCCCAGGGCTTCGCCGATCTGCTCCTGCGTCAGGGGCATCTCGAAGCTGTCGCTCTCCGCGCGGCCGATGAGCCTGAGGCGTTCGCGCAGCTCGATCATGACGTGGGCGAGCCGCGCCGGCGCAGGACGCTGACCGACATTGACGATCCATTCGCGGAACATCGCCGAGTCGATCAGCGTATCGCGCCAGAACATCTCGGCGACGCTGGGGCTGCGGCGGTGCAGCCTCCTCAGATTGTCGTGGCTGATGAAGCCCAGCGTCGCGGGAGTCAGCGTGGTGAGGTCATGGTCCATCACGTGCAGGAACAGGCTCATCAAATCAGGAATTTCGCCGGGGATCTGGAGTGAAAGGATCTGCCGCCTGCCGCTCGCGATGGTCCTGGAGCGCACACAGAAACCATCCACGATCAGGCAACACTCGCTCGCGCGCTCGCCATCGCGCACCACCGCCGTTTCGGCGGGGTACTGCCGCACGGAGATCGGAAGGGCTTCGATCTCCTTGACGTCCTCGTCCGCGATCGCGGACGAGACGCGCAGCCGCCTGATGAGCGCCGCACGGATGGGATCGCTGGGCACCTCGATGAGCTCCGATGGCGTGAAAATGAACCTGATGGAATTTCCTGACGCCACAGCGCCGTCACAATGAAACCCGCAATCGCCCTGCCCGGTTCCAACAAAAGTTAAGGACGGGGTTTGTCCGCACATGGTTGGCTTGGCGCCCGAAAGGCCACACCATGACCAAGAAGCGCAATCGCACGCGACCGGCCCTGTCCCTCCAGGAACGCCTGACCAGGTTCACGCAAGAGGCGCGCGCCGCCGCTCAAAACCTGCCGGCAGGCGCCGAGCGATACGCGCTGCTGCAAAAGGTCCGCGACGGCGAAGCCGCTGCGGACATGGAACGCTTGTTATCCGCGCCCGAGCCGCACGATCCAAAGTGATCTGCGCGCCCGGTTACGAGGTGCGAGATCGCTAGTGCTTGACCAGCAGCGGAAGCGCCGGGGCAAAGCGCTCGGCGAATGTCCGAGTCCTGGCCTGTTGAACCGCGGCAAACGAGGCCGAGATTCCGACCGAAGCGACCGCGAGCAAGGCAATGACGAAAACCAGACGGCGCATGTGAGCCTCCTGTGTGAGCTCGACGACCACGATTATGTGGGGTGGCTCTGTTTCAGGACGGTTTCGTCGGCGCAGAAAGTGATGTCGCTCAAGCGCCTGTGATCAGCTTGCGCGCGGGCGCGCCTCAATCGTCCGACGCCGGGCCGCACCAGCCGGGCAGATAGACCGCGTCCTTGCTCTTGGCCGCCGCCAAGGCCTTTTCCAGCGCCTTGTCGAAATTGGCGTCCACGGCCTTGCGCGTCAGCTTGCGGCGCAGAAAGTCGGCCCACAAAAATTCGGAGAACGGGGTGGTGTCCTTGGCGAAACCGCCCATGCGGCGAAGCTCGCCCGCGAGACTGCGGAAAGGATCGTCCTTGAGGTCGGCGACCGATTTCGGCAGGTCGCGGAACGAACGACGCTCGCCCTTGCTATCGTAAGGATAGACCCAGCGCTTGTTGTCCATCACGCCCCAGAACGCTTCGCGCTCGACCATCCGGAGATCGCCGACCACGGTGACCAGCACCTGCTTGATCCCCTCATCGTGCAGCGCACGGCCGAGATGGTGGTGGTCGATGACGTAATAGCGATCGTCCGGTCCGGCAACGACGGGAATCATATGGGTGCCGAGCATGTCGGACTGCTTCTTCTTGCCATGCTCCCGCCAGCGCTTGCGCTTCTCCTTGACCTCGCGCATGCCGACCGTCATTTGCGTCGGCCGGAGCGACAGGATCGACACCGGATGCACTCTCGGCTCGCGCGCGTTGGTGGTCATGATCGAACGGCCTTTCCTCTGGTGTTTGGGTCCGGGTTCCCGATTATGCCATGCACGTTGCGGCGGCAACATGGATGCGAGTTGGAAGTGCCTTGTCCGGTTGGTGTTGCAGCGCAACCCGCGCGCGCCCCGGCGTCGCAATCACAACCCGTTCCCAGAAGCATCCAGGGACGATGATGCGAACGCATAAGGAGAAGATTTTCTGCAACCGGTGTGTCGCTTATGCTATCTAAAAATCGCTGCTTCGGAGTAATCGCCGTCCCATGAAATCCCAGCGGCCCATAGCCTCTGATGACGAGCACCGGGTGCTCCAGTTCAGGCCGCGAACGACGCCCTCCCCCGTGATCCACCGGGGCGGCGGTATCGTACAGCCGCTGCGTGCCGCAGCGCCCGAGCCGCTCGATCTGTCGCGCTATGAACAGCCCCGCGACGAGCCGGACGACTTCCGCCATCGCATGCTCGCCAATATCGCCGCGCTCGCCTTCACCATCGCGCTGACCGCGATCGGGATCTGGCTCGCGGTCAGCATCGCCGATTTGCGCCGGACGCAGGATTGCGTGCTGATGGGCCGGCGGGACTGCGTCAAGATCACGACGCCGCACCTCTAGGCCAAGCGCGCCGCCGAGACCTCCTTGGGGGGCTGCTCTGCCCGGAGCCTTGGGCGGCATCCCTGTCCGGCTCCATTGAACTCAGGGCGGCGCTCCGATATACGGGCTTCCGACCCGTCCAGAGGGGGGTTTGAGGGCGTCATCCGGGACGCGACGCCCGCCCACCGTGCCACTCCTGGATATCTGACAAATACCTGCAATATATCAAAGGCTTAGTGATGTCCTCCACATTCGATCAGGTCGCTACGATCATCGCTGAAACCTGCGACATCCCGCGCGACACGATCACGCCGGATAGCCATGCCATCGATGACCTCGGCATCGACAGCCTCGATTTTCTGGACATCGCGTTTGCGATCGACAAACAGTTCGGTATCAAGCTGCCGCTGGAAAAGTGGACTCAGGAAGTCAACGACGGCAAGGCGACCACCGAGCAGTATTTCGTCCTGAAGAACCTGTGCGCGCGCATCGACGAGCTGGTTGCCGCCAAGGGCGCGAGCGCCTAATCGGGCGGTCATGCAACTCGAATACTTCCACATGATCGATCGCATCGTCGACCTCAAGGTCGACGAGAAGACGATCGTTGTCGAGGCCCAGGTCCCCCAGGAGAGCACCGTCTTCGAGGGGCACTTCCCGGGCTATCCGCTGATGCCTGGCGTGCTGCTGATCGAATCGATGGCGCAGGCCTCGGGCTTTCTCCTGCTTGGCGTCTTGAAGTTCGAGCGCATGCCCATTCTCGCCGCCGTGAAGGAAGCCAAGGTGCGCGGCTCGGTGTTTCCGGGTGACCTGATGACCCTCGAGGCAAGCGTGGCCCATGAGGGCTCGGGCTATGCGATGACCGAGGCCAAGATCCGCGTCGGCGGCAAGCTGCGTGCGAACTCGCAGCTCACTTTCACGCTGATCCCCTTCCCCAATTCAGATATGCGCGGATACATGGACGCGGTCGCACAACGCGTCGGCTTTCCGCAACAGGCCGTATCGCCATGACCGACACCGCTTCGAAGCCCGGCCAGACGGAAGTCTGGATCACCGGCATTGGTCTTGCCACTTCGCTCGGCGAAGGTCTCGACGCCAACTGGACCGCGCTTTCCGAGAAGCGCGTCAATGTCGACGAGAAAGGCTTTGCGCCTTACATCGTGCATCCGCTGCTGCCGGTGACTTTCGACAGCCAGATCCCGAAGAAGGGCGATCAGCGCCAGATGGAAGCCTGGCAGCGCATCGGCACCTATGCTGCGGGCCTGGCGCTCGACTCGGCCGGCATCAAGGGCAACAAGGACATCCTGTCGAAGATCGACATGGTCGTGGCCGCCGGTGGCGGCGAACGCGATCTCAACGTCGACACCGGCGTGCTCACCGCCGAAGCCAAGGGGGCCAACGCGCCCGGCTTCCTCAACGAGCGGCTGATGAGCGATCTGCGGCCCACCCTGTTCCTTGCCCAGCTCTCCAATCTGCTCGCCGGCAACATCGCCATCGTCCACGGCCTCGGCGGCACCTCGCGCACCTTCATGGGCGAAGAGGTCGCGGGCGCGGACGCGGCCCGCATTGCGCTTGCACGCATCGCTTCGGGCGAGAGCGATATTGCGCTGGTCGGCGGCTCGCATAATGGCGAGCGCAAGGACCTCATGGTCCTCTACGAATTCGGCGACTTCAACCTCAAGGACAAGTTCGCGCCCGTCTGGGCGCGCAAGGACCATTCCGGCTTCGCGCTCGGCTCGGCGGGCGCGTTCCTGGTGCTGGAATCGAAGGCGCATGCACAGGCGCGCGGTGCGAAGCCGTTTGCCAAGCTGTCGAGCGTGGTCGCCGACCTCGCCCGCCGCAAGCAGCCCGGCGACATGGCCGCGACGCTCGAGAAGCTCTGGGCCAAGCTCCCCAGGCGCGAAGGCAAGGGCGCGATCATCACGGGCGCGACCGGTGCCGAGCCCGCGACCAGCGAGGAGCGCGGCTTCCTGAAAAGCCACGCCGACTTCCCGGTGCGCGCGACCGGCACGATGTTCGGGCACACCATGGAAACGCAATTCCCGCTCGGCATTGCGCTGGCCGCATTGGCAATCTCGCGCGGCGCGCTGTTCCCGCCGAACGATTCCACGGGGACCGAGATTGAAATGCAGGGCGCACCCACCCAGATTGTGGTGGTGGGCGCCGGACACTGGCGCGGCGAAGGCATGGCGCTGGTGGAAGCCGTAAGCTGAAGCGCGTCGCGCTCTGGCGAGTGATGCTCTAGCTCTATCGGGGGACACATGACTGCACCACGCGACAAACTCGGGCGTCCCGTTGTCGTCGTCACCGGCATGGGCATCATGACCTCGCTCGGTGCCGGCAAGGCTGACAATTGGGCGAAGCTCGTTGCCGGCGAATCCGGCATTCGCACCATCACGCGCTTTCCGGTCGACGGCCTGAAGACGACGATGGCCGGCACGGTCGATTTCGTCAGCGTCGATCCGTTCTCGTCCACCGGTCTGTCGGAGCGGATGGCCGAGCTGGTCACACAGGAAGCCCTGGAGCAGGCCGGCATCGGCGCCAAGGCCGATTTCCCGGGCCCGCTCTTCCTCGCGGTGGCGCCGGTCGAAGTCGAATGGCCGCAGCGCCGCGAGCTCGGCCGCGCCGTCGGCAAGCCCGACTTCACTTATGACGATCTCCTGCGCATCTCCGGCGGCGGCAAGTACAGCGCCTATCACCACCGCTTCATGTTCGGCTCGGTCGCAGCCCATCTTGCCGAGACCTTCGGCACCAAGGGCTCGCCGATCTCGCTGTCGACGGCCTGCGCGTCCGGCGCGACCTCGATCCAGCTCGGCGTCGAGGCAATCCGCCGCGGCGAGACCGATGCCGCTCTGTGCGTCGCGACCGACGGCACCGTGAATCCGGAAGCCCTGGTGCGCTTCTCGCTGCTGTCGGCGCTGTCGACCCAGAACGATCCGCCGCAGGCGGCCTCCCGCCCCTTCTCCAAGAACCGCGACGGCTTCGTCATGGCCGAAGGCGCCGGCGCGCTGGTGCTGGAGAGCTATGAAGCCGCGACCGCGCGCGGCGCCAGGATCCTCGGCGTGATCGCCGGCTGCGGCGAGCTCACCGATTCCTTCCATCGCACCCGCTCCTCGCCCGACGGCAAGCCGATCATCGGCTGCATGAACAAGGCGCTGGCCGATGCCAGCATGACGCCGGACCAGATCGACCACATCAACGCGCACGGCACCTCGACGCCCGAAAACGACAAGATGGAGTACAATACGACATCGGCCGTGTTCGGCGATCTCGTCTCGAAGATCCCGGTCACCTCCAACAAGTCGATGGTCGGCCACACCATCTCGGCCGCCGGCGCGGTCGAGGCGATCTTCTCGTTGCTCACGCTCGAGCATCAGCGGATTCCACCGACGATCAACTACGACATTCCAGACCCCACGATCCTGTTCAACGTCGTCGGCAACAAGGCGCGCGATGCCCGTGTCACTGCAGTGATGTCGAACTCGTTCGGCTTCGGCGGCCAGAATGCCTCGCTGATCCTGACGCGCGAACCGGCCTGACCGAACGCAGCATGGCGCTGATTCCCATCAGCACGAAGATTCGTGCGCGGAATGCAGCCAAGGAGGCTGCAAAGTCGATCAGCGGGGGCCTGATCGGTGCCGCCACGGTGGGCATGCTGCGCACCACGCGCTATTTCGATCCGGTCAAGACCTCGGATTTTTTCGCGCGCGTCACCAAGACGATCGGTCCGCGCCTGCGCGAGCATCGCATCGGCCGCGCCAATCTCACTGCCGCTTTTCCAGAGAAATCGCCGGCAGAGATCGAAGAGATCCTGATGGGCGTATGGGACAATCTCGGTCGCGTCGGCGCCGAGTTCGCCCACATGGATCACGTCTGGGATTACGACCGCGCGCATCCGGAACGCAGCCGGATCGAACTGCCGAGGCGCAGCATCGAGCTGTTCGATCAGATCAGGGACGACGGCAAGCCGGCACTGATCTTTGCGTCCCATCTCGCCAATTGGGAATTGCCGGCGCTCGCCGCCGTCGCGCACGGGCTGGACGCGGCGATCCTCTATCGCCGCCCGAACATCGCCTCGGCCGACCGCATCATCCAGGAGATGCGCCAGGTCAACATGGGCACGCTGATCCCTGCCGGCCGCGACGCGCCGTTGCGGCTTGCGCAGGCGCTGAAGGACGGCAAGCACGTCGCCATGCTGATCGACCAATATCTGACCGGCGGCGTCGAGGTCACCTTCTTCGGCCGCAAGACCCGCGCCAATCCGATGCTGGCGCGCCTGCTCCGTCAGGTCGAATGCCCGATCCACGGCGTCCGCATCATCCGCCTGCCCGGCTTCCGCTTCCGCGCCGAACTGACCGAAGAGATCCCGCCGGTGCGCAATGCCGACGGCAAGATCGACATCCAGGGCACCACCCAGGCCGTCACCAATGTGGTGGAAGGCTGGGTGCGCGAGCATCCCGAGCAGTGGCTGTGGCTGCATCGGCGGTGGCGGTAGGGCTCACTGCTCCGGCAAGCCTGCCTCGATCTCGGCCTGAACGATGCGATCCCAGGCTGCGATACACACCGGGCTGGCATTCTTCATCGGCGGCGAGACAGTGAGCTTCGTCGTGCCGGGCCGCAGCCTCAGCCCTTCCTGCATCGCTACCCTCGCCTGCTCGGTGTGACCGAGTCTCTGGTAGGCGGCAGCGAGCAGCATCTGCGAGCGGCCGGTCGCCGGCGTGATGGCGATCGAACGCTGCAACCACGGCAGCGCCTCCTGGTCACGCCCCATCATAACATTCGCCAGGCCCGCGCCGAGCAGCCAGGTCCAGCGCGACGCCGCCGGCGTGTCGTAACGATCGGCTTGCCGGAATGTCGCGAGCGCATCGTCGAAGCGGCCGAGAAAAATCTGCCCGAGGCCGATCAGGTAGAGCGCAGACCCGTCCCACGGGTCGAAGCTCAAGGCCCTGGCGCAGGTGACGAGACTTTCCACGAAATGGTTGGTGGCGCTGAGGAAGCGGCAATGGGCCTCGAGCACCGGAATCGAATTGGGCTTCAGCCGCAGGGCCTGCTCGAGCGTCGCATTGGCGTTCGCTTCGACCGTCACAGCCTCCTCCGGGCTGAACCAGACCATCTGGATGCCGCGCAGCTGCAGCGAAGACAGCGCGACGGCGAGATCGACGTTGTCAGGGTCGTCGGTGATCGCCTTTCGAAGCATGGATTGCGCCACGCCGAAACGCTCGCGCGTCGTCTGGTTGATCGAGGCGAGCGCCTGCTCGACCGCTACCTTGTCGCCGCCAGCCGACGATTTGCGGCTGGGAACTGCCGAGGCGCTCGGCTCCAGGACTTCATTCAAGCGCCGCGCGAGCACATGGCCGACGCCGGCGGCGAGCCGGGACTGCGCAAGCTGCGCGTCTGCGTCGTCCGCGGCGAGGGACGCTGCGACGGACTGAACCTCGCCGGTGCCGGCCTTGATGAGGCGCGCCCGCAAGATCCAGGATTGATCGTTGAGCTGCAGCTCGCCGCGCAGTTCGTAATCGGATGCGGCAGCGGTCGCTGCGGCGCTCTCGTCGCCTGCGACCGTCAATCGTGGCGCAACCACGCTGACGTTCTGGATCTTGGCAAAGCCATCCAGGAGCCGGCCGGTGACCTCCGTCGCCATCGCCGCGCCGCGCGGATCATTGCTGGCGTCGACGATCGCCGCCACGGCGATGCGCGGCAGCGGTCGCCCGAACAGAAGGTCGGGCTTCAACGCCGGCGCGGCCACCGCAAGACCCACGACGATCACACCGAGCCCCGCGACAGCGGCGAGGATCGCACGCCGGCTGAAGCCAAACAGGGCGCGGTGCGGTCTTCCAGATACTGCGGCACGCTCGGCCAGCGACGGGGGTTCGGCCCTGCCGAGTGGCCCCGTCGCGTCTTGCATCCGGCTCGCGGTCGGCACGTCCACAACCTCCGCCGCCAACAGATAGCCGCCGCCGGAGGCGAGCTTGATCAGCTGCCGCCGCTCGTCGCCGAGCGCGGCGCGAAGCTCCCGGATGCACTGAAACAAGCTGTCCTCGCCGACATGGACGTTGGGCCAGACCGCCTCCATCAGCTCCTGCTTGCTCAGCACGCGGCCGCCGCTGGCGGCGAAAAGCCGGAGCATCTCGAAGGACTTGGGACGGAGCTTGATCGGCGTGCCATCGGCCCCGCGCAGCTCCGCGCGCGTCAGGTCCAGCTCGAAGCCGGCGAAACGAAGCAAGCTAACCCCCAACACGTCTCTCAAGGCGGCTCATATAGCCGAAGTCTGCCGGAAATGCCCGAAAATCGGGTCTGAAACGCAAATATCAGAAACTTTCAGAAACTCGCCAACCCCTTATCAGGACACCAATCCCGCCCGGTGCGAAGAATCCCCTCGAGGACTCGGGACCTGCGTGTTGGGGGAAGTGGTGAGGACGGGGAAACATTATTTCAGGGCGAACCGCCGCCTGCGGGCCGCGCTGCTGACGTCGTCGGCGCTGGCCCTGGCCTGGACCCTGCCGGCCGGGCCGGCGCGCGCCGCGTCGAACGGCACCTGGCTCACCTCTCCCGGCAGCAACGACTATGGCACCGGCTCCAACTGGGACGGTGGCTTCGTGCCGGTAGGCACCGCCTCGTTCGGCACCTCTTCGACCACCAGCCTGGCGATCTCGAGCGCCAGCGTCGGCGGCTGGACGTTCAACGCCGGCGCCTCGAACTACACGTTTGACGTCAGCAACCAGCTGGAGTTCACGGGTGCCGGAATCACCGTCAACGGCGGTAGCGCCACCATCAACAACTATAACATCCTGAGGTTCGACCAGGGCAGCACGGCCGGCAATGCCATCATCAACAATCACAATTTCTTATGGTTCTTCGATTCAAGCACCGCTGGCAGCGCCACCATCAACAACAATTCCGTCGTCCAATTCTTGCAAAACAGCACGGCCGGCAATGCCGCCATCAACAACAATAGCGGCGTGATCCAATTCTTGCAAAACAGCACAGCCGGCAATGCCGCCATCAACAACAACAATTATGGCGTGGTCGACTTCTCCTACACCACAGGATTAAACGGTGACAACAAGATCAGCGCCGGCTCGATCGCGGGCGCCGGCTCTTACAACCTCGGCGCCAATGAACTGACGGTCGGCTCTGACAATTCCTCGACCGAGGTGAGCGGCGTCATTTCGGGCGCCGGCGGCTCGCTGGTCAAGACCGGCACCGGCACGCTGACCCTGTCGGGCGCCAACACCTATACCGGCGGCACCACGATCAATGGCGGCACGTTACAGCTCGGCAGTCCCGGCGGCGTCGGCTCCATTGTGGGGACCGTCAACGTCGACAGCTCGGGCGCAGTCAATGTCTTCAACGCCGACACCAGCGGCATCACCACCATCACCAACGACGGCCTTCTGAACTTCAGGAACAGCAGCACGGCGGGCAGCGCCACCATCACCAACAACTACTATCTGTACCTCTGGGACACCAGCACAGCCGGCAGCGCCATCGTCACCAACAACCGGTACTTGGGGTTCCACAATCTCAGTTCGGCTGGCAGCGCCACCATCACCAACGGCAGCACGCTGAGTTTCTACGAAGCCAGCACGGCTGGCGGCGCAACCATCACCAACAACAGCGCCGGAGCCACTTCTTTTTACGACGCCAGTACTGCTGGCAGCGCGACCATCGTCAACAACAGCGGCGGCTCCACGACGTTTTACGGCACCAGCACCGCCGGTAACGCGACGATCAACAACGATGGCTCAGTCAATTTCAACCAAACGAGCACAGCGGGAAGCGCTGGCATCACCAACAACGGCACCTTGAGCTTCGATCATGCGAGCACGGCCGCACGCGCAACCATCACCAACAACCTTTCGATGGCGTTCGCCGGCTTCAGCACGGCTGGCAGCGCGACAATCACCAATACCTATAATCTCATTTTCAGAGACAACAGCACCGCCGGCAGCGCGACGATTACCAACAATGCCGGCGGCACGACCTTTTTCCGGGACAATGCGACCGCCGGCAATGCGCAGCTGATCAACAACGCGGCCAATGCCGTCTTCGATTTCTCCGGCAGCTCCCGCCCGAACGGCGACCATAAGCTCAGCGCCGGCTCGATCGCCGGCAACGGCACCTTCTTACTCGGTGCCAACGAGCTCACGGTCGGCGGCAACAATCTGTCGACCGCCGTCAGCGGCGTGATCGCCGATGGCGGCTCCTTCGGCGGCACCGGCGGTTCGCTGGTCAAGACCGGTACCGGCACGCTGACGCTGTCGGGTGCCAACACCTACACCGGCGGCACCACCTTCGCCGGCGGAACGGTCAGCGTCTCCTCGGACGCCAATCTCGGCGATGCGGCGGGCAGCCTGACCTTCAAGGGCGGCACCTTGCAAGTTACTGGCACGACATTTACCGCCACCGCGCGCACCATCAACTGGGGCGCAGCAGGCGGCACGTTCGACATTGCAGACGCCCCCAACAATTTCACCGTCGTCCAGACTCTCAGCGGCGGCGTGCTGACCAAATCCGGCGCCGGCACGCTGACCCTGACCGGCGCAGCAGGTTTTTCCGGCGCGACGGTGTCCGCCGGCACGCTGGCCTTCCTCAATAGCTCGGCCGGTAGCGCAGATATCACCAACAACGCGCAGTTGGCGTTCTACGGCCACTCTACGGCCGGCAGCGCGATCATCAATAACAGCGGCAACGTGCTGTTCGACGGCAATTCCACGGCCGGCAACGCGCAGCTCATCAACACCACCTCCAGCGCCGTCATCGACTTCAACACCCCCGGCCCGGGTAGCGACGGCAAGATCAGCGCCGGCTCGATCTCCGGCGGCGGCCACTTCAACCTCAACGGCGAAGAACTGACGGTCGGCGGCAACAATCTGTCGACCACCGTCACCGGCGTGCTCACCGGCAACGGAAGCGTGACCGGGACCTCGCTGGTCAAGGTCGGCACCGGCACGCTGACGCTGGCAGGCATCAACACCTACACCGGCGCGACGATCGTGAACGACGGCACGCTGGCGGTGAACGGCTCGATCGCGTCCTCCAGCAGCCTCACCGTGAACAGCGGCGGCACGCTCGGTGGCACCGGCACCGTCGGCAACACGACGATCGCGAGCGGCGGCACGCTGGCGCCGGGCAATTCCGTGGGCACCCTCAGCGTCAGCGGCAACCTCGCCTTCAGTGCCGGCAGCTTCTACCGGGTCGAGGTCTCCACCACCGCCGCCGACCGCACCAATGTCACGGGCGCCGCGACGCTCACCGGCGCCACCGTGCAGGCGGTGGCGATCCCCGGCAGCTTCCGCAGCCAGACCTACACCATCCTCAATGCGACCGGCGGCCTCGGCGGAACGCAGTTCGCCGGGCTGAGCGTGAGCGGCAGCTTCAGCCCCGCGCGCAATCCGCATCTCACCTACGACCTCAACAACGTCTACCTCGTGCTCGATCCCGGCACGATCGTGCTGCCGGCAGGCACCGGTGCCAACCAGAGCAACGTCGCCGGCGCCATTAACGGAGCCGTCGCAGGCGGCGGCACGCCGCCGGCCGGCTTCGATGCGCTGCTCAACATGGGCCAGCCTCAGCTCAACCACGGGCTCAGCCAGGTCTCGGGACAGCCAGGCGCCGCCGGCACGCAGGCTTCGTTCAACGCCATGCAGCAATTCGTCGGCATGCTTGATCCCTTCGGTGGCGGCTCGGACGGCGAGCGCGGCGGCACGGCCGGCGACGGCGGGACGCTGGGCTATGCGTCCACCGCACCAAACGACGCAAAAGTGCGCGGGGCTTACGCCGCGGTAACGCCGCGCGATGCCAGCGGCGAGGCCGTCGACCGCCGCTGGGGCATGTGGGCCTCCGGCTATGGCGGCGCCAGCACGCTGAGCGGCAACGCCGCGGCAGGTTCGACCACCACAAGCAGCCGCATCTACGGCACCGTCGTGGGCGCCGACTATCGCGTCTCCCCGAACACGCTGATCGGGTTTGCGCTCGGCGGCGCCGGCTACAATTTTGCGCTGTCGGATGGCCTCGGCGGCGGCCGCGCCGATCTGTTCCAGGCCGGCTTCTACGGGCGCCACAATTTCGGGCCCGCCTATCTCTCGGCAGCGTTCGCCTATGGCTGGCAGGACGTCACCACCGATCGCACCGTGACCGTCGCGGGCACCGACCGGCTTACCGCGAACTTCAAGGCGAGCACCTATGCAGGCCGCCTCGAAAGCGGTTGGCGCTTCGTGCCGATCCTGGCCTCCAGCTTCGGCGTCACGCCTTACGCAGCGCTGCAGGCCACCATGGTGCATCTGCCAAGTTACGGCGAGACCGTACTGGTCGGCAGCAACCAGTTCGCGCTGTCCTACACCGCGCAGGACACCACCAATGTCCGCACCGAGCTCGGCGCCCGCACCGATCAACGCTTCCTGGTGAACGATGGCCTGCTCACTCTGCGCGGCCGCCTCGCCTGGGCGCACGACAGCAACACCAATCGTTTCGTCAACGCCGCCTTCCAGACCCTGCCCGGCGCCGCCTTCGCCGTCAGCGGCGCACAACCCGCGGCCGATTCCGCGCTGGTCGGTGGCCGCGCCGAAATGAAATGGCGTAACGGCGTCTCGCTCGCCGGCACGGTCGACGGCGAGTTCTCACGCAGCACGCAGACTTACACGGGCAAGGGCACGGTGCGCTATGAGTGGTAGGCGACAGATCTGGTTCGCCGCGATTGTCTTGATGGCGGGTCTGCTGGGCACCCCGGCACGCGCCCAAAACGGCGGCACCGGCGGCGAAGGTGACTATCAGTCGACCGGACAATCCGGCGGCGCAGGTGGCGTAACGGGTGTCAACAGCGGGGTTGGCGGCGATGGTGGCGCACCGAGCCGGGCGTGCCAATGCACCGGCGGCGGTGGCGGTGGCGGCGCTGTGGGGGCGGCCGGCGGGGCCGGTGGCCCCGGTGGCGAAAGCGGCCCACTTCCCAGCGGCGGCAGTGGTGCAAGCGTGGGACAGGATGGAACCGATGGAACGGCGAGTGTCTCTTCGGCCAGTGGAGGTGGTGGCGGTGGCGGCGCCGCTGCTGGGCCGAGTGGCGGGAGCCTGAATAATTCCACCACGGCTATTGGTGGAAACGGCGGCAAGGGCGGCAACGGCGGCTTCAATGGCGACGTCGCAGGCGGCGGTGGCGGTGGCGGTGCAGGTAGCAACGCCTATACCATCACCGGCGCCGGGATCGCTTCAAACAGCGGCAGCATCACCGGCGGCAATGGCGGCGCCGGCGGCGCCGGCGATGTGGGCGGCAGTGGTGGCGACGGCGGCAATGGCATCGCCGTGGCCGCGACGGGCGTCACGATCAACAATTCGGGCACCATCTCCGGTGGCGCCGGCGGCGCTGGAGGCGCGCAAATCTCCGACACCAGTGCGAACTACGGCGATCCGGCTTACGGCGGCACACGAGGACGGGCCGGAGCGACAGGCTATGGCGGCGCCGGCATCATCGGCGCCGGACTCACTGTCAACAACAGCGGTACGATCGCCGGCGGCACCGGATACGGCGCCGGGGGCAATGCCATCAACTTCACCGGCGGGGCCAACACGCTGACATCGGTCGACGGCACACTGACCGGCAATCTCGGCCTTGCCAACGGTGTCGGCGCCAGCCTGACCCTCGCGCAGACAAGTGCCGCCGGCGCCTCCGGCGACGTGACCATCTCCGGCATCACTGGTCTCACCGGAGCCGCCACCGACGCCTCGGTTGCCATCAGGCTTGACGGCGGCCGCTCGCTCAGCATCACCGGCGCCAGCACCTATAGCGGCGGTACCTCGGTGAGCGACGGATCGACGCTCATCATTGGCAACAGCAATGCGTTTGGCAGCGGCACGCTGACCCTGGGCGAGACGCTGGCGGGCGTCACCAAGCTGGTGTTGAACGGCGATGGCCTCACGCTCGCCAACACCATCGTCATCAACAGCGATCCCATCATCACCGTTGCAGCCGGCAACACCAACACGATGTCCGGGCCGATCAGCGGTGCCGGCGATATCGTACTCAATGGCGGCGGCACGCTGGCGCTGTCCGGCGCCAACACCTACACGGGCGGCACCACGATCTGCGGGACCGCCTGCGATGCGGCCGGCGGCAGCAGCGTATTGAGGGTCGGGATCGACACGGTCGGCACGCCGGGCGCAATCACCTCGTCGGCGATCGGCACGGGGCCGCTGACTTTCGACGGCGGCACGCTGCAGGCCGGCGGCAACTACACCATCGCCAATGCCGCGCAGGTCAAATCCACCGGCGCGACGATCGATTCCAACGGATACACCTTCACCTATTCCGGCACCATCGCCGACGCTGCAGGTCCAACGGGCAGCCTGCTGCTGAAAAACACCAACGGCACCGTGATCCTGTCCGGCACCAACACCTATTCCGGCGGCACCACGGTGGCCGGCGGCACGGTACGTGCAATGAACAACAGCGCGCTCGGCACCGGCACGGTCACGCTGCAAGACGCCCGGTTGCAGGCCGGCGGCACAAGCAATCTGACCCTCACGAACGACTTCAAGATCGATCAGTCGACCAACGGCAGCATCTTAGACGCCAATGGCAAGACGCTGACGATCGCCGGCAATATCACCGACGGCAGCGGCTCCGGCAAGCTGGCGACGTCAGACAGTTCGTACGGCCTCGGCAAGGTCGTGTTGCTCGGTACCAACACCTACACCGGCGGCACGACAATCGGCTCCGTTCTGATGCTTGGCGATGCCAACCACACCGCGTCCATCATAGGCAACGTCGTCAACAACAGCCAGTTCTATATCCGGAATGCCGACACCTCGGCGATAACGAATCTGACCAACAACAACACCACGACGTTCTCGGGAACGACGACTGCGGCTGCGATGACGATTACCAACAATCATGCCAACGTCTACTTTCTCGACGCGAGCAGCGCCGGCAACTCTACGATCAACAACGATTCCTACACCGCCTACTACATCCCAGCCAACCTGCAGTTCGGCACGATGGGAGGTGCCGATACCAGCACCGCCGGTCATGCGACGATCAACAACAACGGGATCAGTTACTTTTACGCGGCGACCAATGCCGGGACCGCAACCATCATCAACCAAAGCCAGATAAACTTTCTGGATCAATCGTCGGCGGGCGGAGCGACGATTACGAACCGCAATGGTGGCACGACCTATTTCGGCGGGTCTGGCGCCAACGAGAACGTGACGGCCGGCAACGCCGTCATCACCAATAACGATCGCTCTGCTACCTATTTTTGGGGGACTGCGACCGCTGGCAGCGCCGTGATCACCACCAATTCCGGCGGCGTGACTGGATTAAGCGACAATTCAACCGGCGGCAACGCGCAATTCATCACCAACGGCACCGGCTACGTCGACTTCTCCTTCAGTCGCGGCACCAACGGCGACGGCCGCATTACGGCCGGCTCGATCGCCGGCTCAGGTTTCTACTCCATCGGCGGCGGCAACACGCTCGTGGTCGGCAGCAACAACCTCTCGACGACGGTCAGCGGCGTGATCTCCGATTTCAATACCGCCCCATGGTGCAGTTGCGGCACGACCGGTCCGGGCAATCTGGAGAAGGTCGGCACCGGCACGCTGGCCCTCTCGGGCACCAACACCTACACCGGCACCACCGTTGTCAACGGCGGCATGCTGCAAGTCGACGGCTCGATCGCATCCTCGAGCCTGACTACTGTGAATACGGGCGGCGCCCTTTCTGGCACCGGCACCGTCGGCAATACCGTGATCGCCAGCGGCGGAATCCTGCTGGCCGGCAACGGCTCGCCGGGCTCGCCCTTGACCGTCGCAGGCAACCTCGCCTTCCAGTCGGGCGCGCTGTATCTGGTGTCGGTCAATGCGAGCGCGGCCTCATCGGTCAACGTCACCGGCGCCGCCACACTCGGTGGCGGGATCGGCGTCAGCATCGCGCCCGGCAGCGCCGTCGCGAAGCAATACGCGCTGGTCTCCGCGGCCGGCGGCCGCAGCGGCACGTTCACCAGTTTCGCGATCACAGGCGTGCCGTCCGGCCTCGCTGCGAGCCTCGGCTATGATGCCAACCACGCCTACCTGAATTTCGCGCTCGATTACGGCACCCGAACCAACCTCAATACCAACCAGAAGACGGTCGCGGCCACGCTGCAGAACTTCTTCGACTCCAATGGCGGCATCAATGCCGGCTTTGTCGGGCGTTCCGGAAACGGCCTGACCCAGCTTTCGGGCGAGAGCGCGACCGGATCGCAACAGACGACGTTCGGCGCCATGAGCCAGTTCATGGGATTGCTGACCGATTCGTTCGCAGCCGGACGTGATGGCGCTACGGGCGGCGGCGCCAGCGCGATCCCGTTTGCCGAGGAAAGCGCTTCGCTCGCCGACATCGCGCGCAGCGGCGATGCACGCGACGCCCTGGCAAGCCTGCCGCGCAAGGCTCCGGAGCAGCTTGCCTTCGATCAGCGCTGGAACGTCTGGGCAGCGGCCTTTGGCGGCTCGCAGAGCACCGGTGGCAATGCAGTGCTGGGCTCGAACAACACGACGAGCAGCCTCTACGGCACCGCTGTCGGCGCCGACTACCGCATCTCGCCCCGCACGATCGCCGGCTTCGCGCTCGCCGGCGGCGGCACCAGCTTCAATGTGAGCGGGCTCGGCGGAGGACGCTCGGATCTGTTCCAGGCCGGCGCCTTCCTGCGCCATACCGTCGGCCCCGCCTACCTCACCGCGGCACTCGCCTACGGTTGGCAGGACGTCACCACCGATCGTACCGTGACGACCGCCGGCACCGATCGCCTGCGCGCCGAGTTCAACGCCAATGCGTGGAGCGGACGCATCGAAGGCGGCTATCGCGTCATTGCACCCTGGACCGGCGGCCTCGGGATTACGCCCTATGCTGCGGGCCAGTTCACGAGGTTCGACCTCCCCGCCTATGCGGAAACGGTCGTCTCCGGAAACAAGACGTTCGCCCTCGCCTACACGGCCAAGAGCGTGACCGACACCCGCAGTGAGCTCGGCTTGCGCACTGACAGATCCTTCGCCATGGCGGACGGTGTCCTCACGCTGCGCGGCCGCGCCGCCTGGGCGCACGATTTCAATCCGGATCGCACCGTCGCCGCGACGTTCCAGACATTGCCCGGCGCCAGCTTCGTCGTCAGCGGTGCACGACAGGCTGCCGATTCCACCCTCACCACCGCCTCGGCCGAGATGAAGTGGCTGAACGGCTGGTCGGCGGCGGCCAGCTTCGAGGGCGAGGTCTCCAACGTGACCCGCTCATACGCCGGCAAAGGCGTGGTGCGCTACGCGTGGTAGGAAGCGCCTGCTCCCGCGACACAGGTCGCGGCCCTACTGTGCATGGGGTTGTTTTGCGGATTTGAAATGCCGGGTCGGTCTCGCAACCGACCGAGGCTCCTCACCGCCCCGTCTTCACCCTGGTCCAGAGCCGGTTGATGATGCGCTGGGTCGCCGGCTCGCGCGCCGTGATGACGAACAGTCTTGAAAGCGTCGCCTCGTCCGGATAGATATTCTTGTCGTTCAGGATCTTCGGATCGACCAGCTTCTGGCTGGCGAGGTTGCCATTGGCATAGGACAGGAAGTCCGAGTTCTTGGCGGCGACCTCAGGGCGGTAGAGATAGTTGATCAGCTCGTAGGCTTCGCTGACGTTCTTGGCATCGGCGGGGATTGCGAGATTGTCGAAGAACATCTGCGCGCCCTCCTTCGGGATGGCGTAGCCGATCTCGATGCCGCTCTTCGCCTCGGCCGCACGGGCGCGCGCCTGCATGATGTCGCCGGACCAGCCGACCACGAAGCAGATCTCGCCGGTGGCGAGCGCGCTCAAATATTCGGACGAGTGGAACTTGCGCACGAAGGGACGGACCTTGGCGACAACGTCGGCGGCCTTCTCGAGGTCGGCCTGCTTGGTCGAGTTCGGATCGAGCCCGAGATAGTTCAGCGCCGCCGGGAAGATGTCGTCCGCGGAGTCCAGCATGTGCACGCCGCAGTCCTTGAACTTGGCGAGGTTCTCCGGCTTGAAGACGATGTCCCAGCTGTCGATCTTCGCGTCGGGTCCGAGGATCTGCTTCAGCTTGGCGACGTTGTAGCCGATGCCCGTCGTGCCCCACATGTAGTTCGCGGCATAAAGGTTGCCGGGATCGTAGGTGGCGAGATTCTTCGTTACCATCGGCCACGCATTGGCGAGGTTCGGCAGCTTCGACTTGTCGAGCTTCTGGAAGATATTGGCCTTGATCTGGCGCTGCAGGAAATAGGCCGTGGGCACCACGACGTCGTAGCCGGACTTGCCGGCCATCAGCCGCGTCTCCAGCGTCTCGTTGGCATCGAACGTGTCGTAGACCACCTTGATGCCGGTTTCCTTGGTGAAGGCCTCCAGGACGTCGGGCGCCATGTAGTTCGACCAGTTGTAGAAGTTGACGACCCGCTCCTCGGCCGAGGCGGGAGCGATGAACAACGTCAGCGCGGCGGCGACGAGATAGAGGCGGAACCCCGAGCGGCCGACGATCCTCATCCCTGTCTACCTCTTGCGTCCGCGTACCGCGTCCGACAACCGCTCCAGCGCAGTGTCGAGGGTCTCGTCCTTCTTGGCAAAGCAGAAGCGCACCACCGAGGTCACCGGGTCCTGCTCGTAGAACGCCGACACCGGGATCGCCGCGACCTTGTAGTCTTTCACGATCCGCCAGCAGAATTCGGTGTCGCTCTCGTTGAGCCCAAGTGGCGATAGGTCCACGGTGAGGAAGTAGGTGCCCTGCGACTTCAGCACCGGGAAGCCGAGGCTCTCGAGGCCCCTGGTCAGGCGATCCCTGCTCCGCGTCAGATCCTTGCGCATCGACAGGAAGTAGTCGTCGGACTTGCCGAGGCCGTAAGCGACGGCGGCCTGCAGGTTCGGTGCGGTGGTGAAGGTCAGGAACTGGTGCACCTTGGCGGCGACACGGAGCAATGGCGGCGCGGCGCAGACGAAGCCGATCTTCCAACCGGTCAGGGAGAAGATCTTGCCGGCCGAGCCGACCTTGATGGTGCGCTCGCGCATGCCGGGGATGGTGATCAGCGGGATGTGCTTGTGCTCGTCGAAGGTGACGTGCTCCCAGACCTCGTCGCAGATCGCGATGACGTCGAACTCCTGGCAGTAGCGCGCCAGTAGCTCGAGGTCCTCGCGTGGATAGACCACCGCGCTGGGATTCAAGGGGTTGTTGAACAGCACCGCCTTGGTCTTTGAATTGAAGACGCTTTTCAGCATGTCGTCATTCAGTCGCCAGTGCGGCGGCTCGAGCCGGACGAGGCGCGGTATGCCGCCGGCCTGGCGGATGATTGGCAGGTAGGAATCATAGACCGGCTGGAAGCAGACCACCTCGTCGCCGGGCTGGACCACCGCGAGGATCGCCGAGGTCAGCGCCTCGGTGCCGCCCGAGGTCACCATCACCTCGCTCATCGGATCGAGCTTGAGGCCGTGCCAGTGGCCGTAATGGGTCGCAATCGCCTGGCGCAATTCCGGCAGGCCCATCATCGAGGGGTACTGGTTGTAGCCGTTCAGCGAGGCCTCGGCCGCGGCGCGGCGGATGTCCTCGGGACCGGGATCGTCGGGAAAGCCCTGGCCGAGATTGATGGCGGCATTGTCGCGCGCGGCCTGCGACATCGCCTCGAAGATGGTGACGGGAAGGTCGGCGAAGACCTTGTTCAGGGACGAGCTTTTGGACATCGGGCCGATCAGCCGCCGATCTTGCTGGGAAGCCCCGCCGCCTTCCAACCGAGCATGCCGCCGGCCAGATGCTTGTCGTAAGGCAGGCCCGCGGCCTGGGCTGCGAGCGAGGCGGTCACCGAGCGCTTGCCGGAACGGCAGGCGAAAACGACTTCCTTGCCTTGGGGATCGGGGATCGCCTTGGGATCGAAGGTCGAGAGCGGCACGACGACGCCGTAAGGGTAAGCCTCGGCCTCGACCTCGTTCGGCTCACGGACGTCGACCAGCAGATAGCGCCCTTCCGCGACACCCTTGGAGACCTCGTCCGGGGTCAGATCCTGTACTTGATTTGCCACATCATCCTCCAACGTCGCGGGGCGCCTCCGGGCGATCCCGGCGGCCGGCAACCTCGCCTCTCAGCACGCGAAAATCAAGCGCGACAAAGGCTTGAGCTGCCGAGCGCAAGTTAAAGCTAAATCGCAGCGACTTGAAGTGCGGCTTTGGCTCGCCAGCCTAGATCGTGACTTGCGTGCCGACTTCGACCACGCGGCCGGAGGGGATCTGGAAATAGTCGGTGGCATCGTTGGCGGAGCGGCTGAGCGAGATGAACAGCCGGTCCTGCCAGCGCGGCATGCCGGAATGGGCGGCGGGCTTCAGCGCCCTGCGCGAGAGGAAGAACGAGGTCGACATGATGTCGAACTGCCAGCCGAGCTTGCGAGCGATGGCGAGCGCCTTCGGCACGTTGGGGGATTCCATGAAGCCGAACTTCAGCGTCACCTTGGAGAAGGTCGGGCTGACTTGTTCCAGCTTGACGCGCTCCGCCGGATCGATCCGCGGCGTCTGCGCGGTCTCGATGGTGAGAATAACATTCTTCTCGTGAAGCACTTTGTAGTGCTTCAGACTGTGCATCAGCGCGGTCGGCGCGCTGAGCGGATCCGAGGTCAGGAACACGGCCGTGCCGGGCACGCGCTGCGGCGGCCGCTTCTCCAGCATCGCCACGAGGTCGGCGAGCGGGAATTCGAGCTTGCGCGACTTCTCGAACAGGAGCCGGCTGCCGCGCCGCCACGTGTACATCATGATGATCATGAGCGAGCCGAGGGCAAGCGGCACCCAGCCGCCCTCGAACACCTTGAGCAGATTTGCGGCCAGGAAGGTCAAATCGAGGAACAGGAATGGCACGATCAGGGCTGCGGCGGCAACCGGCGACCACCGCCAGACCTTCCAGATCACGACAAAGCCCATCATCGCCGTGACCACCATGGTGCCGGTAACGGATATGCCGTAAGCGGAGGCCAGCGCGCTGGAGGAGCGGAACAACAGCACCAGCAACACCACCGCGACCAGCAACAGCTGATTGATGCGCGGGATGAAGATCTGGCCGGAATGGGCTTCCGACGTATGGCGAATTTCAAAGCGCGGCAGCAGCCCGAGCTGGATCGCCTGTCGCGTCAGCGAATAGGCGCCGGTGATGACGGCTTGGCTGGCGATTACAGTCGCCGCGGTCGCGAGCACGACCATGCCTCCGCGGATCCAGCCTTGCGGAAACAGCTGGAAGAACGGGCTCTCGATCGCGCGGGGATCGGCGAGCACGAGCGCTCCCTGCCCGAGATAGTTCAGCGCCAGCGACGGCAGCACGATGAACAGCCAGGCGGTCTGGATCGGCCGCTTGCCGAAATGGCCAAGGTCGGCATAGAGCGCCTCGGCCCCGGTGACCGCCAGGAACACCGCGCCCAAGGTCACGAAGCCGATAATGCCGTGGTGGAGCATGAACGACACGGCGTAGAGCGGGTTCAGCGCGAGCAGCACCTGCGGCTGCTGGATAATCGGATGGATCGCCGCCACTGCGAGGACGGCGAACCAGACGCACATGATCGGACCGAAGAAGGCCGCGACGCGGGCGGTGCCCCGCGACTGCACCGCGAACAGGCCGACCAGGATCACCACCGTCAGCGGCACGATGTAGGGCTCGAACGTCAGGGTGACGTCTTTCATGCCCTCGATGGCGGACAGCACGGAAAGCGCGGGGGTAATGACGGCGTCACCGTAGAACAGGGCTCCGGAAATGATGCCAAGAAGGACGATCGTCGCCCCTCTCGTACCGACGGCCCGCTGGGCCAGCGCCATCAGGGCGAGCGTGCCGCCTTCCCCGTTGTTGTCGGCGCGCAGCAGAATGACGACGTATTTCAGCGTCACCACGATGATGAGGGCCCACAGGATCAGGGAGAGCACGCCAAGAACGGCCGTCGGAGTCGCCACGCCCTCAACCCCCGAGGCCGCCATCACCGCCTCGCGGAACGCGTAGAGCGGACTGGTGCCGATGTCCCCATAGACCACGCCGATGCTGCCGAGCGTCAGCGCACCGAAACCGGCCGTGGTGTGGGCGTCGCCATGCCCATTGGCCGCCGCCGTTTCCGGGGCGGGAACTGCTACGTCGCTAGTCATGGGAGAGCCCAATGGCCTCTAAAAAAATGCTTCACTGCACAACGGCGGAAGAGCGCGGGCTTATAGTCCTGCGCTGGCGACATAGCCTAGCCCGATTCTGGGCCCTCACCATGCAAAATTCGCATAGGTTCGCCAATTGCGTTCAAATGGTGACTTGTGTGCCGACTTCAACTACCCGCCCGGTCGGAATCTGGAAATAGTCGGTGGCGTCGTTGGCCGAGCGGCTGAGCGCGATGAACAGATGGTCCTGCCAAAGCGGCATCCCCGACTGCGCCGATGCCTTCAGCGCGCGCCGGGACACGAAGAACGACGTCGACATGATGTCGAACTGCCAGCCCTGCTTGCGCGCGATCGCGAGCGCCTTGGGCACGTTCGGCTGCTCCATGAAGCCGAAGCGCAGGCGGACCTTGGAGAACTTGTCGCTGATCTTCTCCATTCGGAAGCGCTCGGACAGATCGACCCGCGGCGTGTGCGCGGTTTCGATGGTCAGGATCACGTTATGCTCGTGCAGCACCTTGTTGTGCTTGAGATTGTGCAGCAGCGCGGTGGGCACGAAGGCGGGATCGCTGGTCAAGAACACCGCTGTGCCCTTGACGACGTGCGGCGGCCGCTTCTCCAGGCTGCGGATCAGATCGTCCAGCGGCACCTCGATCCGGCGCGTCTTCTGGACCAGGATTCCCGAGCCGCGTCGCCAGGTCCAGATCGTCGCCGCCATGGTCGCGCCGAACAGCAGCGGCACCCAGGCGCCTTCCAGGAGCTTGAGCAGGTTGGCGCTGAAGAAGGTCATGTCGACCATGACGAAGGGCAGGATCACCACCGCCGCGGTCGCCGCGCGCCAATTCCACAATTTCCAGATCACCACGAAGCCCATGATGCCGTCGGCAACCATGGTTGTGGAGACCGCGATGCCATAGGCGGAAGCCAGGTTGCTGGGCGTATGGAACAGCAGCACCAGCAGCATCACGCCGATCAGGAGCAGCCGGTTGACGCGCGGCAGATAGATCTGGCCGGCGTGGGTCTCGGAGGTGTAGCGCACCTCGAAGCGCGGCAAGAGGCCGAGCTGCACGGCCTGATAGACCAGCGAATAGGCACCGGTGATGACGGCCTGGCTCGCGATCACGGTCGCGGCGGTCGCAAGCCCGACCAGCGGCAGCACCAGATGCTCGGGCACCATGCGATAGAACGAATGTTCGATCGCACCGGGATCGGACAGCACCAGCGCGCCTTGCCCGAAATAGTTGATCAGCAGCGAGGGCAGCACGAAGAACATCCAGGCCGACTGAATCGGCTTGCGGCCGAAATGGCCGAGATCGGCATAGAGCGCCTCGCCCCCCGTCACGGCCAGGAAGACGGCCCCTAACGTCACCAGGCCGATCGTGCCGTGCGACAGCAGGAATTGCAGCGCGTAATAGGGATTGATCGCAGCCAGCACCGAGGGGTCATCGGCGATGTGAATGACGCCCAACACGGCCAGACAGGTGAACCAGATCACCATCACCGGCCCGAAGGCCGAGGCCACCAGCGCGGTCCCCTTGCTCTGGACCGCAAACAGCAACACCAGGATCAGCACCGTGAGCGGCACGACATAGTGCTCGAACGCGGGCGTCGCCAGCTTGAGGCCGTCGACCGCCGACAGCACCGAGATCGCCGGCGTGATCATGGAATCGCCGATGAACATTGAGGCGCCGACCACGCCGAGCGCGAGCAGGAACCAGCTCCGGCGTCCCAGCGCGCGCTGGCCCAGCGCCATCAGAGAGAGCGTGCCTCCCTCCCCGTTGTTGTCGGCGCGCAAGAGCAGCAGGACGTACTTGGCAGTGACGACGATCAGCAGCGCCCACAGGATCAGCGACAGCACGCCGAGCACCATGATCCGCGTCACCGGCTCGCCGTGCGCTGCGCCTCTGACCGCCTCGTGGAATGCGTAAAGTGGCGAGGTGCCGATGTCGCCGAAGACGACGCCGATGCTCCCAAGCGTAAGGGACCAAAATCCCGAGGTGACCGGCCCTTCCTGGGTCTCGGCCTGTGTGATGCTCGCCGTCATGAGGGTGGAAAACGCTTCGTCCCTGGAATTGATCCGGCGCCTTGTGACGCTTCTGCCAAGCCTGTCAATCAGCCCGCCATCATAGCAGGCGCAGCGGCGGATGCTGTGACGGCCCGGCCACGTTCGTCGCCCTCGCGACTGATAGCCTCAGGTAAAATGGTAGCGCAAGAGATCTAGGGCTTCAAGTTCGGCGGCAGCGGCGGATCTTCCCGCATCAGGGTGATCGTGACGCGGCGGTTCGCGGCGAGCGAGGGATCATCCGGGAACAATGGCTGGGTGTCCGCCTTGCCGGAAATGGCAAAGATGTGCGACGGCGGAAGGCCCTCGCGCTCGAGGATCTGGCGGACTGCGTTGGCCCGGTCGGCCGAAAGATCGAAGGCGCCGTAATCACTGCGGGTCGGCACGAAACCAGCCGCAGTGTGGCCGGTGATGGAGACGCGCAAGGGGGTCGCCTTGAGCGGGACCGCAAGCTTCTCGATCAGCCGGCGGGTGCGGTCGTAAGGCACCTTGGAGCCATCCGCGAACATTGAACGGCCGTCCTGGTCGACGATCTCGAGGTTGAGGCCCTGCTTGGTCTCCTCGAACATGATGTGCTTGGACATCTCGGTCAGTTCCGGCATGTCCTGCAGCGCCTGACGCAGCGAGGCCGCAGCGAGCGCAAAATTCCGATCGATCTTCAGCTTCGCGCCCGAGGTACGGTCGCGATCTTCCTGGTCCGGCGTCGGCGTATTGGAGGCGTCCTCGGGGGCGATGTGATCGACGTTCTTCAGCCGCGGCCGGGTCGGCAGACCATCCGACTCGACGATGCCGGCATATCGCGCTTCGCTCTGGACGCCGAAGGCGTCGCGCATGGAGCCGGCGACGACCTTCAGCTTGTTGGCATCCTGGGTCGAGAACGCGACGAGCATCACGAAGAAGCTCATCATCAGTCCCATCAGGTCGGCGAAGGTCACGAACCAGCCGTGACCGCCTCCATGTGCATCGCCGCGTTTTTTCTTGGCCATGATCTAGCCCCGGCGCCCGGCTTCAGGCCGGCACCGGCTCGCCTTCAGCGTGACGATGCTTCTCCGGCAGATAGGCCAGCAGCATCTCACGCACGAGCGTCGGGCTCTTGGAGTCGCGGATCATCAGGATGCCGTCGATGATCAGGGTGCGGTTGGTCTCTTCATCGAGCAGCTTGCCGTGCAGCTTGTCGGCGATCGGCAGACAGAACAGGTTCGCGACGAGCGCGCCGTAGAGCGTGGCAAGCAGCGCGGTCGCCATGAACGGTCCGAGCTTGGAGGGGTCGGTCATATTGGCGAACATCTGCACCATGCCGATCAGGGTGCCGATCATGCCGAAGGCCGGGGCGCAGTCGCCGATGGCGCGGTAGATCTTGCTGCCCTCGTCGAGATGCATCAGGAAGTTGTCGCGGTCGCGCTCGAGATTGTCGCGGATGAAATCGAGGTCGTAGCCGTCGGCGACGTAGCGGATGCCCTTGGCGAGGAACGGCTCGTCCGTCTCGACCTTTTCGAGACCAACCGGACCCTGCTTGCGGGCGATCTCGGCGATCCGGGCGAGCTCGTCGACCAGATCGTGCGCCGACAGGCGGCTCATGGTGAACGCGAATTTGGCACCGAGCGGCAGGCCATGCAGCAGCGCGCTCAGGGGAAAGCGGATCATGGTGGCCGAGATCGAGCCGCCGAAGATGATGATCACAGCATGTTCGGAAACGAACATGTGCAGGTCGCCGCCCATGAGGACCATCGTCGTGATGACGATGATGCCCGCCGTGAGACCGACGCCCGTCATGATATCCATGGGAGACTCCAACGCGAACGCAACAACGGCCGTCCTGGCCGCTGGCGCGGCCCAACCCCGAACCGCATCGGAAACCCTAGAGCGCCGCCCTTAAAGCCGCGTAAAGGTTAAGTTCCGCCGGTGCGACGGAGCGGCGCGGTGCGTCGAAAGGAGGGCGGCCTTGCCGGCCCACGACACGAATCTCAACGCTTTGCTAACCATAAATGAGCTGTCAGGACGAAAGTCCTGTCAGCTCGAGGCTGAGCGCGCGCAGGCGCCTGCGCGCCTCGGGATCGTAGGCCTGCGGATTGGCGCGCGCCTCGTTCATGCCGTTGAAGAACAGGCCGCTTCGGCCCGCGACCTCCTCGCCCTCAACGAGATGCAGGATCGCCGCGCCACCCTGCTCCACGGTCGAGATCGGCGTGATGCCGCCGGCGCGGACCATCGTGGTGTTCATGTAGGTCGCCGGATGCAGCGCGTTCACGGTGACGCCGGCGCCCTTCAGTTGCTCCGCGAGATCGATGGTGAACATGATCTGCGACAGCTTGCTCTGCGCATAGGCGCGCGACCCGCTATAGCCTTTCGTGATCATGACATCGTCGAAGTCGATCGGATGCTGGCCGAGGGAAGCGACGTTGACGATGCGTGAGGGCGCGGCCGCCTTCAGTAGCGGCAGCAGCAGATGGGCAAGCAGGAAGCCCGAGAGGTAGTTCACGGCAAAGCGCAGCTCGTAACCGTCGCGGCTCTCCTGCCGTGCCGGCCCGTCGTTCTGCGAGCCGATGCCGGCATTGCTGACGAAGACATCGAGACGTTGATGATCGCGGATCACCGCGGCCGCAAGCTCGCGCGTACCCGCCATCGACGACAGATCGGCTTGATAGAAGATCGGCGCTCGATGACCCGCCTCCACGATCTCGTCGATCAGCGCTTTCGCCCGCGCCGCGTCGCGGCCATGGATCAGGACGTGAGCGCCTTCGGCGGCAAGGCGGCCCGCGACATAGCGCCCGACGCCGTCGGTCGAGCCCGTGATCAGCACCGTCTTGCCGCGCATATCCATGGCTCTTACTCCACGTTCAATGAATCTCCGCCGAGCGCTTCAGCGCGGCCTTGAGCTTCTCCAGCGAGAAATCGGGGCTGCGCGCGATCTCGAGGATCGGCGTCTCGCGGCGGCCGCAGAGCTCGGCGGCCTCGGGGAGTTTTGCTGCGAGATCCAGCGGGATGACGATGGCGCCATGCCGGTCGGCGTGGATCAGATCGTCGGAATTCACCGTCATGCCGGCAACACGAACCTGACCGCCAAAGCTTTCCGCGTGCACCCAGGCATGCGACGGGCCGATCGAGCCGGCCAGCGCCTGGAAGCCGGGCGCCCATTGCGGGACGTCGCGGATCGAGCCATCGGTGACGACGCCGAGGCAGCCGAGCGCCTTGTGGACGTTGCTCTGCACCTCGCCCCAGAACGCGCCGTAGCCGATGTCAGGACCATCGACGTCCTGGATCACCGAAATGCGCGGGCCGTGACCGGTGCCGACATATTCGTAATATTCGATGCGGCGCTTGGCCTGCTCCGCGGCCGGTAGCGGAGACTTCTGCACTGCGCGGATCGTGACAGTGCGGGCATAGCCGACCATCGGCGGCAGCTCGGGGAACGGGCAAACCAGCTGCTTGGTGGTGAAGCCGATCAACCGCCGCTCCGGGGCGATGACTTCCATCGCGTTGCAAATCGTCGGCGTGTCGTAGCGGCCCAGCGCTTCGAGGACGGCAGCGGGCAGCGGCCCGGTCACGGTATCAGTCACGGCGTTCTCTCCCAGATTGGCGGCCGCTGTTGGCGCGGTGCCGCCGATACCGGGCGATATAGCCGAGATCGGGCCTCAGCCCAACTCGAGCGCTCTCATGGCAGATATCCGCGTGCGTTTCCTCAGTGCAGCCGTCCGGGCCGGTCGTCGTCGTCGTGAGGCGGCTCAGACAGGCTCGCCATTGTTGGCGCCGACGGCGGCGACGAGATCTCGCCACCCGCAGCCGCTGCGGCTTCCGCTGCACGCGCCTGATCGCGGTAGGATTTGTAGCCGAGCGGCAGGCCGAGCAGATACAGCACGGTCCCGATCGAGAGCACGTACCAGGGATAGCTGATCAGAAGCGCGATGAAGAAGATCACCGCGACGAACGCCGGCAACACCAACTCCGGAGGCACCCGCATCCGCATGCTCTTGCCGGAGAACACCGGCAAGCGCGACACCATCAAAAAGGCGATCAGCAGCGTGTAGCCGGCCGTCAGGGCCGCGGGCCAGCGTCCCAGGTCGAGGAACGCCGCATATATCGGCAACATCACGGTGATGGCACCGGCCGGCGCCGGCACACCGGTGAAGAAATTGGAGGCAAATGCCGGCTTGTTCGGATCATCAAGGGTGGCGTTGAAGCGCGCGAGCCGCAGGCACATGGAAATCGCAAACACCATGGCCGCGATCCACCCGGCGTTGCCGAGCTCGTGCAACTGCCAGAAATACAGCATCAAGCCTGGCGCCACACCGAAATTGACGAAGTCGGCGAGGCTGTCGAGCTCGGCGCCGAATTTGGACTGACCCTTGATCAGACGCGCAATGCGCCCGTCGATGCCGTCGAGCGCGGCTGCAAACACGATCGCGTAGACGGCGAGCGCCATCCGTCCCTCGATCGACAGCCGGATCGCCGTCAGCCCGGCGCAGATCGCCAGCAGCGTGATGACGTTCGGCACCAGCATGCGCACCGGAATCGGGCGGAACCGCCGGCGCCGGACGTCGGGATTTTTGAAGTCATAGGGCGTCATAGCTCGTCCTCACCTTCAGGCAGGATATAGCAAGCCATGCGTCCCTCCGCCATTGTGGCCGAAGGCCCCCCTCCCGACACCGGCTTCCTGGTTAACCGGTGCGATAAACGCGGCCGGGGTCGTCCCCGGTGAGGTCGGCTAGGATCGTCTCACCGGCGATTGCGGTCTGCCCTTCCGAGACCAGCGCCTTGGTGCCGACAGGCAGATAGACGTCGAGCCGCGAGCCGAAGCGGATCAGGCCGAACCGCTCGCCGGCGCCGACCGCCTGCCCCTCCCTGACGAAGCAGACGATGCGCTTGGCCACGAGGCCCGCGATCTGGATCACGCCGATGCGGCCCTGCGGCGTCGAGATGACAAGCGAATTGCGCTCATTGTCCTCGCTCGCCTTGTCGAGCTCGGCATTGATGAACAGTCCCGGCCGATAGGCGATGCGATCCACCCTGCCCGCGACCGGGCTCCGGTTCACATGGCAGTTGAACACGCTCATGAACACCGAGATGCGCGGCAGCGGCCGGTCGCCGAGCCCGAGCTCGGCCGGCGGCAGCGCCATGGTGATCATCGAGACGCGGCCGTCGGCGGGCGACACCACGAGGCCGTCGCGCACCGGCGTCACGCGCGCGGGATCGCGGAAGAACAGCGCGCACCAAACGGTCAGGATGGTGCCGATCCACCCGAGCGGCGACCAAAGCCAGAACAGGATCAGGCTTGCCAGCGCAAAGCCGCCGATGAAGGGATAGCCCTCCTTGTGGGTCGGCGGGATCTGACGCTGGATCGAATCGAGAATGGACATCGCTCTCTGCCGCTGAAGGGGTTGATAGCGCGGGTCGTCCCGCGCACCGGGGTTGTTTAGGCCAGACTTGGGACCGGAGACAAGCTCACTCCGCGGCGGCCTGCGCCGTGAGAGCGTCCTGGACCGGCGGCGGCTCCCGATTGGGCGCCGCGCCCGAATCGGCCATCCGGGCCAGCTTCTCGCGTGCGGCCTCGGCCTCGCGCTGTCTGTTCCACATGCTGGCATAGAGACCGCCCTGCGCGAGCAAGCCGGCATGTGTGCCGCGTTCGGCGATGCGGCCTTGGTCGAGCACGATGATCTCGTCGGCGCCGACGATGGTCGAGAGCCGGTGCGCGATCACCAGCGACGTGCGGTTTTTCGCGACACGGTCGAGCGCGCCCTGGATTTCGTGCTCGGTATGGGTGTCGAGCGCCGAGGTCGCCTCGTCCAGGACGAGGATCGGCGGCGCCTTCAACACCGTGCGCGCGATCGCGACGCGCTGCTTCTCGCCGCCCGACAGTTTCAGGCCGCGTTCGCCGACCTGAGTCTCGTAGCCGGCCGGCGCCATGCGAATGAAATGGTCGATCTGCGCCAGCCGCGCCGCTTCCTCGACCTCGGCATCGCTGGCGTCCCAGCGGCCGTAACGGATATTGTAACGGATGGTATCGTTGAACAGCACCGTGTCCTGCGGCACCATGCCGATCGAGGCGCGCAGACTCGCCTGCGTGACTTCGCGGATGTCCTGGCCGTCGATCAGAATCTTGCCGCCGGAGACGTCGTAGAGACGGAACAACAGCCTCGAGATGGTCGACTTGCCCGCGCCGGAGGGGCCGACGATCGCGACCGTCTTGCCGGCCGGCACTTCGAAGCTGATGCCCTTCAGGATCGGCCGCGTCGGTTCATAGGCGAAGCGAACGTCCTCGAACCGCACCGTGCCGGTGGAGACGGCCAGCGGCGCCGCGTTGGGGGCGTCCTTGATCTCGGCCTCACGGCCGATCACGGCGAACATCTTCTCGATGTCGATGATCGCCTGCTTGATCTCGCGATAGACCATGCCCATGAAATTCAGCGGCTGGTAGAGCTGGATCATCATGGCGTTGACCAGCACGAAATCGCCGACCGTGTTGGTGCCGTTGCGCACCCCGATCGCGCACATCAGCATGGTCGCGGTCAGCCCGAGCGTGAAGATCACGGCTTGCCCGGTGTTGAGAACGGCAAGCGAGGTGTAAGTGTGGATGCTGGCTTCCTCGTAGCGCGCGACCGATTTGTCGTAGCGCTGGGCTTCGCGGGCCTCGGCGCTGAAATACTTGACAGTCTCGTAATTGAGCAGCGAGTCGATGGCCTTGGTGTTCGCCTCGGTGTCGGAATCGTTCATCTTGCGCCGGATGCCGATCCGCCACTCGGTCGCGATGTAGGTGTAGTACATGTAGAGCGTGACCGTGATCAGCGTCGCGACCACGTAGCGCCAGTCGAACTGCCAGAGCAGCACGGCCATCAGCAGCGAGACCTCGACGATGGTCGGGATCAGCTGCAGGATCACCATGCGCACGATGACCTCGATGCCCTCGCGGCCGCGCTCGAGAACGCGCGTCAGACCGCCGGTCTTGCGCTCCAGGTGAAAGCGCAGCGAGAGCTCGTGCATGTGAATGAACGTGATAGTGGCGAGCTTGCGCACCGCATGCATGGCGACGCGGGCGAAGATGCCGTCGCGCCATTGCGTTAGCACCGCCATCAGGATGCGCGTCACGCCATAGCCGGCGGTCAGGAGCAGCGGCGAAGCCAGCATCCAGAGATGCCAATTGTCGGCGGCCACCGGTACGGTGTGGGCGCCGGTCAGCGCATCGGTTGCCCATTTGAAGCTGAACGGCACCGTCAGCGTGATCAGCTTGGCGGCGAGCAGCAGCACCATCGACCAGACCACCCGCATCTTCAGGTCGAAGCGGTCGCTCGGCCAGATATAGGGCCACAGATGCGCCAGCGTACCCATCAGGGTGGCCCGCTCAGGCGGGCCGTCGGCGGAATTGGGAACGTCGGCGCCGTGGGGCGATTGAGGTTGGTCCATCAAGAAGCCTGAAGAGCCCGCCGGGTGCGGGCGTCACTGCGAATAAGGATTTTCGCTTGTCATATAGAGCCTTCACGACGTCGGCGCACCCCGCCAGATGGCGAATCTTCGATTGCTTGTCGCTATTTACCGGTAGATTTCCGGGAGTATCGAATCACCGTTTGGGCTTGACGCCTCTTCGCTGCAATGCATCATGGCACCAATGAGCACGATCAAAACCGTCTGTGTCTATTGCGGCTCCGGCCCAGGAACCAATCCCAACTTCATCGAAGCGGCGAAAGCGCTCGGCAAGGCGTTGGCGGAAAATAAGATCCGCCTCGTTTATGGCGGCGGCTCGCTCGGCCTAATGGGGGCAGTCGCAACCTCGGTGCTGGATCACGGCGGCACCGTCACCGGCATCATCCCCGACTTCCTGCGGATGCGCGAGAATGCGCTGACGCGCGTGCAGGAGATGGTCGTCACCCCCGACATGCACGAGCGCAAGCGGCTGATGTTCGAACGCTCCGACGCTTTCGTCGCCTTGCCCGGAGGGCTCGGCACACTCGAGGAGCTGGTCGAGCAGCTGACCTGGCAGCAGCTCGGCCGTCACGCCAAGCCCGTGCTGCTCGCCAACATCGATAATTTCTGGGAGCCGCTGTTCTCCCTGGTGGCTCACATGCGCCAAACCGAGTTCATCCGCACGGGTCTTTCCGTCGACATCCTGAAGGCGGACAAGGTCGAGGAAATCGTGCCACGGCTGCGTGCCGCGGCTGCACAGATTCCCGACAGCCAGCGCGATCTCGCGCCGGACGTGGCGCGCAAGCTTTAGCTCGCAGGAAACGTCACCGCCTCGATGCGGTTGCCGTCGGGGTCGGTCACGAAAGCAGCGTAGTAGCGCACGCGATCGTGCGGGCGGATGCCCGGCGCGCCCTCGGATGCGCCGCCGGCGGACAAAGCAGCCGCATGAAAGGCATCGACCTCGCCAGTCGTCTTCGCCCGCAAGCAGATGTGCACGCCGCTCTCCGACGGGACAGGCGGCATCGCCTCGCGTAGATTGATCCAGAACTCCGGATAGGCCTTGCCGAAGCCGATCGTACGCGGCCGCGTGACGAGGCGGGTGAGGCCGAGGGCAGCGAGCGTAGCCTCGTAGAATCTTGCCGAGCGTTCGAGCTCACTGACGCCGACGGAGATGTGGTCGATCATGGCCTGCCCCCCTCACCCTCCGCTGTCATCGCCCGGCTTGGCCGGGCGATCCAGTACTCCGAGGCGCCGCGGCGTTCCGGAGAAGCCCCGGCGTACTGGATACCCCGCTTTCGCGGGGTATGACAGCCGTCGTGGGGCTCACGCCGGCGCGCCTGATTTCACCAGCTTGTAGATCACCGAATCCATCAGCGCCTGGAACGAGGCGTCGATGATGTTCGGGGACACGCCGACCGTGGTCCAGCGGTCGCCGTTCTCGTCCTCGCTCTCGATCAGGACGCGCGTGACCGCGCCGGTGCCTCCATTGAGGATACGGACGCGGTAGTCGATCAGCGTCAGCCCCTCGATGTATTTCTGGTATTTTCCGAGGTCCTTGCGCAAGGCAACGTCGAGTGCGTTGACGGGGCCGTTGCCTTCGGCGGCCGAGATCAGGTGCTCGCCGGCGACATCGACCTTGACCACGGCCAGCGCTACGGTGACCCGCTCTCCGAGCGCGTTGTAGCGCTGCTCGACATTGACGTCGAACTGCTCGACCTCGAAATAATGCGGCACCTTGCCGAGCGTGCGGCGCGCCAGCAGATCGAACGAAGCGTTGGCGGATTCATACGCGTAGCCTTGCGCCTCCCTCGCCTTCAGCTCCTCGACCAGCCGCGTCAGCTTGGGATCGCTCTTGTCGTAGGCGATGCCGGCGCGGTCGAGCTCGGCGATGACATTGGAGCGGCCGGCCTGGTCAGACACCAGCACCTTGCGGTGATTGCCGACCAGCTCCGGCAACACATGTTCGTAGGTCTGCGGATCCTTCATCACCGCGGAGGCGTGAATGCCCGTTTTGGTGACGAACGCGCTCTCGCCGACATAGGCCGCATGCCGGTTCGGCACGCGATTGAGCATGTCGTCCAGCGTGCGCGAGACCTTGACCAGCGTCGCCAGCCTCGAAGGCGTGACCGAGATCTCGAAGGCGTCCGAAAACTCCTTCTTCAATTTCAACGTCGGGATCAGCGAGCAGAGATTGGCGTTGCCGCAGCGTTCGCCAAGGCCGTTCAGCGTGCCCTGGATCTGCCGCGCACCGGCGCGCACCGCGGCGAGCGAATTCGCCACCGCCTGCTCGGTGTCGTTATGGGCGTGGATGCCGACGTGATCGCCGGGGATAAGCTTCGTGACCTCGGTGACGATGGTTTCGATCTCATCAGGCATGGTGCCGCCATTGGTGTCGCACAACACCACCCAGCGCGCGCCGGCGTCATAGGCGGCCTTGGCGCAGGCGAGCGCAAAATCCGCGTCCTCCTTGTAGCCGTCGAAAAAATGCTCGCAGTCGAGCATGACCTCGCGGCCGGCCGCCTTTGCCGCCGCGACGCTGTCGCGGATCGAGGCCAGGTTCTCTTCCTTCGTCGTCTCGAGCGCGACGCGCACCTGATAGGCCGAGGATTTCGCCACGAAGCAGATCGCATCGGCCTTGGCTTCCAACAGCCCGGCGACACCGGGATCGTTGGAGACGGAGCGCCCTGCCCGCCGCGTCATGCCGAAGGCGGTGAAGCGCGCATGGTTGAGCTTCGGCTTATGGCCGAAAAATTCGGTGTCGAGCGGATTGGCGCCGGGATAGCCGCCCTCGACATAGTCGATGCCGAGATCGTCGAGCATGCCGGCGATGATCTGCTTGTCTGCAAGCGTGAAATCAACGCCATTGGTCTGCGCGCCGTCGCGCAGCGTGGTGTCGAACAGATAGAGGCGCTCCTTGCTCATTGCGCAGCTCCAAGCGTCTTCTTCATCGTGGTGTTGGCGAGCCATTCGTCATTCATGGTGACGCTGTTGCGCTGCTGGGCCGTATAGCCGCGCCTGGCGAAGAAGCTCTGCGCGGTGTCGCTGGCATCGACCGTGAGAGCCGTCGCACCGCGGCCGCTGGCGAGCTTCTCCAGCGCATCCACCAGCATGGTCGCGATGCCCTGCCGGCCGACAGCGGGATGCACATAGAGCATGCGGATGTGATCGGTGCCGCGCAGCGAGGCGAAGCCGACCGGCGAGCCGTCGAGCGTCGCGATCAACGTCAGGTCGGCCGCGAGCCGCTTGCCGAACTCCTCGGTCTCGGCCGCCGCCATCCAGGCCTCCTGCTGTGCCTCGCTGTAATCGTCGCCGGTCAGCTCCTGGATGCTGGCGGCGAAGATCGCGGCGAGCATCGGAACGTCGGCAGGCAGGAACGGCCGAAGTGCGGGCTTGGGGTGCGCTTGTGCCATCGACTTCACCACATCCCGTAGAGTTTCAGCACGATGGCCACGGCAGCGCCGAGCAGCAGGATCTTCAGCGCGATGTAATAGAACCAGTGCCGCGGGAATGGCGTATCGGGCCGGGTCATCGCGCAACCTCCCAGGTGGTCCCGTCTTTGGAATCCTTGATCGCGACTCCCATTGCGGCGAGCTGATCGCGGATGCGGTCGGATTCCCCAAAATCCTTGCGTGCGCGCGCAGCGGTCCGCTCCGCGATCAGGCTCTCGACTTGCTTGGCGTCGATCCCGCTCGCCTGCTGCTTGCGCGCTTCCCATTGCGCAGCACTCTCGGAGAGGAAGCCGAGCAGCCGCAACGAGCCCGCAAGGGCAGGTATGTCGCTGCCGCGCAGGCCATGCAGCGCCGCGATGGCCTGCGGCGTGTTGAGGTCGTCGAGCAGCGCTTCGACCACGGACGCGGCCGCCTTGGCGGGTTCGACGTCGGCGGCGATCCGATACCAGTCGTCGAGCGTCCTGGCGCTCTCTTCCAGCGACTTCATGGTCCAGTCGATCGGCGACGTGTAATGCGTCTTCAGCATGTTCAGACGCAGCACCTCACCCGGCCAATCCCTGAGCAGCTCGTGGATGGTGATGAAGTTGCCGAGCGACTTCGACATTTTCTCGCTCTCGACCTGCAGGAAGCCGTTGTGCATCCAGTAGTTCGCCATGCGCTGCTGGTGGAAGGCGCAGCAGGTCTGCGCCACCTCGTTCTCGTGATGCGGAAACACGAGATCAATGCCGCCACCATGGATGTCGAACTGCTCGCCGAGATGCTTCCAGGCCATGGCCGAGCACTCGATGTGCCAGCCCGGACGCCCCTCGACCTTGATGCCTGATGGCGACGGCCATGACGGCTCGCCCGGCTTGGACGGCTTCCACAGCACGAAGTCGGTCGAGTCCTTCTTGTACGGCGCGACGTCGACCCGGGCGCCGGCAATCATCTCGTCCAGCGACCGCTTCGACAGCGCGCCATAGCGCGGCAGCCCGGAATTGGCCGCGTTCATCGCCTGGGGCGAGAATAGCACGTGATCCTCGGCGACATAGGCAAAGCCGCCCTTGACCAGCCGCTCGATGATCTCGCGCATCTCGCCGATATGTTCGGTCGCGCGCGGCTCGACGCTCGGCCGCAAGCAGCCGAGCGCGTCGACGTCGGCGTGAAACTGCCTGCCGGTCTCCTCCGTGACCTTTCGGATCGCCTCGTTCAGCGGCAGGCCGGGGAAATCCCGCGCGGCACGGTCGTTGATCTTGTCGTCGACGTCGGTGATGTTGCGGACATATTTGACGTGTGCCTCGCCATAGAGATGGCGCAGCAGCCGAAACAGCACGTCGAACACGATCACCGGTCGCGCATTGCCGATATGGGCGAAGTCATAGACGGTCGGTCCGCAGACATACATGCGGACGTTCTTCGCATCGAGCGGCACGAAGGTGCGCTTCTCCCGGCTCAACGTATCGTAAAGACGCAATTCCATTGGACACCCGTCGGCTGTTGGCCGGGCGTCAGTGCTCTCAATGTGTTTTGAGAAAAGACGGCTCCAGCCAGCGAATCGCTAGCTCGTAATCTCGCGGCAAATAATGCAGATGGCGAGGAGACCGTTCATGGGGCGACATATGGGCCATGAGGCTGGCTTCCGTCAAGGGAGCCGCGAAATCGCCGCTTTATGTCCGCAAAGCGCCGGCCGCCCGCGCAGATGGTTCATCATCGTTAACCATTTGAGCCCATTCTGGAACCGGCGGTTCCCGGTTTTTGCCCCAAGGTGTTTTCATGCGATCCTTGCTCGCGCTCATTTCCTGCGCCTCCATCCTCGCGGCCTCCAGCGCCTTCGCCGAGACCCGCGTCTTCATCATCGCCAACCAGGCCGAGGGCTACGGCGTCGACCAATGCCTGGCCAAAGGCGAGAAATGCGGCGCCCAGATCGCCCACACCTATTGCCAATCACGACAGTTTGCGCAGGCATCGAGCTACCGCCGGCTCGATCCCGACGAAATTACCGGCTCTGTCCCCAAATCCGGCGCAAACTGCTCCCATGGCCATTGCGACGAATATGTCGCAATCACCTGCCAGCGCTGAATTCGCTCGGAACTGGCGGACCTTAGGACCCACCTTCGGCCCCTGAAACGACGTGACGATGCCGCAGGAAGCGGCTAATGGAGGGCGCGCTTCGCCCCCCCAGATCACGCCCGGCCGTGACCTCGCTAGAATGGCGGATATGCCTGAATTTTTCTCTCTCTCCCGTCCACGCTCCCTGCTTGCCTGCACCGTGCTTCTCAGCGTCGTGCTCGCCGCCGACGCCTTGGCCCAGGCCGGCCCGCCCGGACCGCCTCCGCCCGTCCAGGGCGGGCTCGGGCCGAACCCGATGTGCGTGCGGCTGGAAGGACAGCTCGCCGCGCTCGACCGTGGCACGAACGGTGATCCCGCCCGCGAGGACCAGATCCGCCGCTACCAGGATTCCCAGAGCCGCCAGCAGGCCGAGCTCGACCGCGTCACCATGCAGGCCAAGCGCATGGGCTGCGATTCCACCGGCTTCTTCTCGCTGTTCAACGGCCAGTCGGCGCAATGCGGTCCGGTCAACACCCAGATCCAGCAGATGCGCGCCAATCTGGACCAGATCAACGGCAGCCTCGAACGCCTGCGCAGCGGCGGTCCCGGCGGCAGCCCCGAACGCGACAGCCAGCGCCGCTCGGTGCTGATTGCGCTCGCGCAGAACAATTGCGGCCCGCAATACGCCAATGCCGTGCAGTCGCAGGGCGGCAACTTCCTGACCAACCTGTTCGGTGGCGGCAACAACCCGAACAACCCGCCGCCGGGCGCGCCACCTGCCGATTTCGGCGGCCCGCAATCCGGCACCTATCGCACCGTGTGCGTGCGCACCTGCGACGGCGCCTATTTCCCGATCTCGTTTGCGACCGTGCCGGCGCGCTTCCCTGATGACGAGAGAACCTGCAAGGCGCTGTGCCCGGCGGCCGAAGCCGTGCTCTACGCACACCGCAACCCCGGCGAGGACATGAACTCCGCGGTCTCCATCAGCGGCCAGCCCTATACGGCGCTGCCGACCGCGTTCAAATTCCGCAGCGAGTTCAACCCGTCCTGCTCCTGCAAGGCGGCGGGCCAGAGCTGGGCCGACGCGCTGAAATCGGCCGACGACAAGGCCGCCGTCGAGCAGCAGGGCGACATCATCGTCACCGAGGAGAGCGCCAAAAAAATGCAGCAGCGGCAGCTCACCAAGGGCGCGCCGGCGAATGGAAAGAAGGGTGCAGCTCCTGCGCCGGCCACCGCCGCAGCACCGACGGGGCCCCCTGCAGATGCGAGCCCCACCACCACATCCGAGAACAAGCCCATCCGCTCGGTCGGCCCGCAGTTCTTGCCGCAACAGAAGTAGCTCCGGCTGCACTGTGAGTTCGTGGTCCACCTCTCCCCGGCGGGGAGAGGTCGGATTGCTTTGGCGCGTAATTGCGCCTGAGCAATCCGGGTGAGGGGCCGCGGCACCCAGTGAGACAAAAACCCCTCACCCGGATCGCATTGCATGCGATCCGACCTCTCCCTATGGGAGAGGTAAGCAACAACTCACCCCTCGAACGCGTCGATCGAGGCCTTGCTGCCGCGCGAGACCAGCGTCTCGTCGGGCGCGGGCAATGTCTCGCCGCGATCGCGGAAGCGGTTGGTGATGGGATAACGGCGATCGCGGCCGAAATTTTTCCGCGTCACCTTCACGCCGGGCGCGGCCTGGCGGCGCTTGTATTCGGCGACATTGAGGAGATGGTCGATGCGGGTCACGGTCTCGCGGTCGAAGCCGGCAGCAATGATCCGGTCGAGCGGCTCCTCGCGCTCGACCAGACGCTCCAGGATCGCATCCAGTACGTCGTAAGGCGGCAATGAATCCTGATCGGTCTGGTTGTCGCGTAGTTCGGCCGACGGCGGACGCGTGATGATGTCGGGCGGGATCACCTCGCCCGCGGGTCCGAGCGCGCCGTCGGGCTTCCAGCTGTTGCGCAGCGCCGCCAGGCGGAACACCTGCGTCTTGTAGATGTCCTTGATCGGATTGAAGCCGCCGTTCATGTCGCCATAGAGCGTGGCATAGCCGACCGACATTTCCGACTTGTTGCCCGTCGTCACGACCATCAGCCCGATCTTGTTGGAGATCGCCATCAAGAGCGTGCCGCGGGTGCGCGCCTGGAGGTTCTCCTCGGTGATATCAGGCGGCAGGTTCTTGAAGAGGCCGGACAGGATGGTCTCGAAGCCGGTCACGGCTTCGGCGATCGGCAGCACCTCGTAGCGGATGCCGAGATGGCCGGCGAGCTCGCCGGCGTCGGCAATGGAATGCGCCGCGGTGTAGCGATAAGGCAGCATCACCCCGTGCACCTGATCGGCGCCCAGCGCATCGACCGCGATCGCCGCGCACAGCGCCGAGTCGATGCCGCCGGAGATGCCGAGCAGCACGCCGGGAAAACCGTTCTTGCCGACATAGTCGCGCAAGCCCAGCACGCAAGCGGCGTAGTCGGCGCGGTCGCCTTCGGGCTGCTCCGCGATCGGACCGGTGCAGCGCCAATCGCCGCCGGTCCTCGTGAAGCGCAGCGTGGTGATGCTTTCCGCGAATGCCGGCAGTTGCGCCGCGAGCGAGAGATCGCCGTTGAGCGCGAACGAGGCACCGTCGAACACGAGTTCGTCCTGGCCGCAGACCTGGTTGAGATAGATCAGCGGCAGGCCGCTTTCGGTCACCCGCGCAACCGCCACCGACAGACGCACATCGTTCTTGTCGCGGGCATAGGGCGAGCCGTTCGGCACCAGAATGATCTCGGCGCCGGTCTCGGCCAGCGTCTCGACCACGTTCTCGTAGTCCTCGGATTCTTCCAGCCAGATGTCCTCGCAAATCGGCACGCCGATCCGCACGCCGCGCACGGTGACGGGACCCGCCGCAGGCCCGCGCGAGAACAGACGTTTCTCGTCGAACACGCCGTAGTTCGGCAGATTGCATTTGAAGCGAAGCGCGGCGATACGCCCGCCATCGAGCAGCGCGCAGGCATTGTAGAGCTTACCGTCCTCGACCCAGGGCGTGCCGACCAGCATCGCCGGGCCGCCGTCGGCGGTCTCGCGCGCCAGCGCTTCGATGGCGGCGCGGCAGGCGGCCTGGAAGGCCGGCTTCTGCACCAGATCTTCGGGCGGATAGCCGGCGATGAACAATTCCGGAAACAGCACGAGATCGGCGCCATCGGCGATCGCACGCGCGCGCGCCGAGCGAACCTTGGCGGCATTGCCCTCGATGTCGCCCACGGTCGGATTGAGCTGGGCGAGCGTGACTGCAAATGCGTTGAGACGTTCGGTCATGGCCGCCGTCCTCGTCTTAAAGAAATCCCAATCGCTCGATGATGGCGATGATCCAGAACGCGCCGGCCATCAGCAGCGCAACGCCGACCGCGGCCGAGCCCATGTCCTTGACCCGGCCGATCTGCTTGTCGTGATCCATGGTGAGGCGGTCGGCGAGCTTCTCGATCGCGGTGTTGAGCAGCTCGACCACCAGCACGAAGGCGACCGCACAGACCAGCTCGACCGCGCGCATCGCGGTCGCCGCGACGAGCCACGCCACCGGCAGCGACAGGATCAGCGCAAATATCTCCTCGCGGACGGCCTGCTCCGAGCGGAACGCAAAGGCCAGACCGTTGCGGGAATTGATCGTGGCCTTCCAGATGCGCAGCAAGGTCTCAGAGCCCCGCTGCGGTCGGCATCGGCCGGACCTTGCCGGCGCGTTCCTGCTTCAGCAGTTCGGCGATCAGGAAGGCCATATCAATGGATTGCTCGGCGTTGAGGCGGGGATCGCAGACCGTGTGGTAGCGGTCGTTGAGATCCTCGTCCGTGATGGCGCGGGCGCCGCCGATGCATTCGGTGACGTCCTGGCCGGTCATCTCCAGATGCACGCCGCCGGCATGGGTGCCTTCCGCCGCATGGATCGTGAAGAACGACTTCACCTCCGACAGCACGCGGTCGAACGGCCGCGTCTTGTAGCCCGTGGTCGACGTAATGGTGTTGCCGTGCATCGGATCGCACGACCAGACCACCACCCTGCCCTCGCGCTTCACCGCGCGGATCAGGCCCGGCAGGTGATCGGCAACCTTGTCGGAGCCGAAGCGGTTGATCAGCGTCAGCCGGCCCGGCTCATTGTCGGGATTGAGCACGTCGATCAGCTTCAACAGCTCGTCGGGTTTGAGCGACGGGCCGCACTTCAGGCCGATCGGGTTCTTGATGCCGCGGAAATATTCGACATGGCCGTGATCGAGCTGGCGGGTGCGGTCGCCGATCCAGATCATGTGGCCCGAGGTCGCGTACCAGTCGCCGGTAGTGGAATCGACGCGGGTCAGGGCCTGCTCGTAACCGAGCAGCAGCGCCTCATGGCTGGTGTAGAAATCGGTGGCGCGCAGCTCGGGATGGCTCTCCAGATCGAGGCCGCAGGCGCGCATGAAATTGAGCGCGTCCGAGATGCGATCGGCCAATTCCTTGTAGCGGCGGGACTGCGGACTATCCTTCAGGAAGCCGAGCATCCACTGATGCACGCTGCCGAGATTGGCGAAACCGCCGGTCGCGAAGGCGCGGAGCAGGTTCAGCGTCGCAGCCGACTGGCGATAGGCCATCAGCTGGCGCTGCGGATCCGGCACGCGCGCTTCCTTGGTAAAGGCGATGTCGTTGACGATGTCGCCGCGATAGCTCGGCAGTTCGACGTCATTGACCTTCTCGGTCGGCGAGGACCGCGGCTTGGCGAACTGGCCGGCGATGCGGCCGACCTTCACCACCGGCACCGCGCCGGCATAGGTCAGCACCACCGCCATCTGCAGCAGCACGCGGAAGAAGTCGCGGATGTTGTTGGCGCCATGCTCGGCAAAGCTCTCGGCACAGTCGCCGCCCTGGAGCAGGAAGGCCTCGCCGGCCGCGACACGGGCCAGCGCCTTCTTGAGATTGCGCGCCTCGCCGGCAAACACCAGCGGCGGAAAGGTTGCCAGCTGCGCCTCGACGTCGGCCAAAGCCTTGGCGTCGGGATAGTCGGGCACCTGTAGCACCGGCTTGCTGCGCCAGGACTCGGGCGTCCACCGCTCGGACATCGCAATCTCTCCGTGAAGCAAAAAAGTGCAACCTGATCTGTGGGTTGCGAGGGCCGCCTTATACACAGGCTGGCACGACACCGCCAGTTGTAAATCCGTTTTGCATTGCAAACCCTTGCAGGAAAAGCTGAATTCGCATTTGCTAGAGGTCGCCTGAGGAAACCGGCAAGACAGCTTCCATCCATGGATGCGCGACTGGACGACGTTTTCATCGACGAGATCAGCTTGCCGGCGACCGACGGTTATGCGCTGGCCGGCACCCTGTTCCTGCCGCGCGGCACCAAGCGACATGCCGTGCTGATCAATTCGGCGACCGCCGTCCCACGAAAGATCTATCGCGGCTTCGCCTCCTACCTCGCCCATCGCGGCTGCGCGGTGCTCACTTACGATTATCGCGGAATCGGCGACTCCCGCTTACCGGCCATGGTCGGCTACAACAGGCCGAAATCGCTGGTCGGCTTCAAGGCTTCGATGTCGGACTGGGCCGCGCAGGACGTCACCGCCGCGGTGCGCTGGATGCGCGAGCGCTACAGCACCCTGCCGCTGGCCTATGTCGGCCACTCCTATGGCGGCCAGGCGCTCGGACTGATCGAAAACAACAGCGAGATCTCGCGCGCCGCGTTCGTCGCCTCGCAGGCCGCGACCTGGCGGCTGATGACGTCGCCGGAGAAATACCGCGTCTTCGCCTTCATGAACCTCGTCGGCGTTCCGCTCACCCACGCGCTCGGTTACGCACCGGGTTGGGCCGGCATCGGCGAAGATCTGCCCAAGGGCGTGTTCCTGCAATGGGCGGATTGGGTCTCGAGCCCGCGCTATCTGTTCGATTCCAAACTGCCGGCGCTGGAGAATTTTGCAAAATTCAAGGGCGAGCTGCGCGCGCTCTGCTTCTCCGACGATCCCTGGGCGACGCGGCCGGCTGTCGAGTTGCTGACATCGGGCTTCACGTCGATCAAGCCGGAGGTGCTCGACGTCAAACCGTCAGAAGTCGGCGCCAAGGCGATCGGCCATTTCGGTTTCTTCCGCCCCGGGCACCGCGACACGCTGTGGCGCGGCGTGGCGGAATGGATCCAGGGGGAGTGAGCGTCACGCCTTGTTGAAGGCAGTCGCCTTCTTCACGTCATCGATCCCATGAAACTGATCTCAGCCGTTACCGTTTGCCAACTGCACACCGTCGGCAACGCAATTGATCGCGCGCGGCGAGGAGATCATGCAAAATTCCAGCAAGAGCGCCCTCTTCAGCGAAAGCAAGGTCCCCGAAGTCACGCTCGGCTTCTGGATCATCAAGATCGCCGGCACGACACTGGGCGAGACCGGCGGCGATACGGTCACGATGACGCTGAACTGGGGCTATCTCGCAGGCACATGCCTGTTCCTGGCGGCGATGGTCGTCCTTGTCGCCGCGCAAATCCGTGCGCAGAGATTCCACCCGGCGCTGTATTGGGCGACCATCGTGGCCTCGACCACCTTCGGCACGACCATGGCCGATTTCGCCGACCGCTCGCTCGGCATCGGCTATACCGGCGGATCCACGCTGCTCCTCACCTGCCTCGTGCTGGTGCTCGGCCTCTGGTATCGCACGGAAGGAACAATCTCGGTCAACAGCGTCAGCAGCAGGCGGGCCGAAGCGTTCTATTGGGGCGCGATCACGTTTTCACAGACGCTCGGCACCGCACTCGGCGACTGGATCGCTGACACCGGCGACCTGGGCTATCGTGGTGGCGCGCTGATCTTTGCAGCGGGGCTCGCCATCGTCGCAGCGCTGTATGTCTGGACCCGCGTCTCACGTGTGACGCTGTTCTGGGCCGCGTTCATCCTGACGCGTCCGCTGGGTGCCACCGTCGGCGACTTCCTCGACAAGCCGCTCGACCAGGGCGGCCTGGCCTTGAGCCGGCCGCTGGCTTCCGCCGTGATCGCCGCGTTCATGGTGGTCTGCCTCTTGCTGATCCCGCAACGCGCGGGTCAACATCCCCGCGAACATGCGGCCGGGCGCGCTTAGCGGATGATCGTCGTCAGCGATGAATAGCGCTTGTTCGGCTTGGCCTCGGCCGCCGAGAACTGCGCGAAGGCGTCACTGACGCGCTTTGCGGGCGGCGTATCGCCAGCGAAGCGGAATTCCTGCGGCTTCGGTGCATAGAAGCTGGCGCTGTAATAGGAATCGTCGAAGCGCGCCTCGCCGACCCCGAACAATGCGTCGCAAACGAACAGGAGCGCGTAGACCCCCGCGACCGCTGCGATGACCTCCTTGAGAACTGACATGATGTTGCCCTGCCCTTTTGCGCGCAGGATGCAGGCCGGTTCCAAAGCTCTGGTTTAAGGGGCTCTCCTTCTTGTTTGCAGGGTTTGCCGCCGCTGAGCGAATTGCCGACAATTTTATCGATTGCAAAAAAAGAAGCCCGCCTGACCGGATCAGGCGGGCTCCAGGGTTGGCCGCTCGGGAGGTATCAGACGGCCAGATTCATCCAGACAGCCTTGGGCTCGGTGAAATTGTCGAGCGCGGCGGTGCCGTGCTCCCGGCCGAGGCCGGAATCGCGCTCGCCGCCCCAGGGCAGGCGCACGTCGGTATAGCCATAGGTGTTCATCCAGACTGTGCCGGCCCGCGCCCGCTTGGCGAAGCGCTGCAGCTTGCCGATGTCGCGGCTCCAAACCCCGGCGGCGAGGCTGTAGGCGGTGCCGTTGGCGATCCGCAAGGCATCAGCCTCATCCCTGAACTTGATGACGCTGACGACGGGACCGAAGATCTCCTCCTGCGATATCCGCATCTCGTGCGCGACATCTGCGAACACCGTCGGGCTGATGAAGTAGCCGCGCTCGCCGACGCGCTCACCGCCGGTGACGAGCCTCGCGCCTTCCTGCCGGCCGATGTCGACATAGTCGAGGATCGATTTCATCTGCTTCTCGGAGATGACAGGCCCGAGCGCCGTCTTGCGGTCGAGCGGATCGCCGATTCTGATCGACTTCGCGCGCGCCGCGAGGCGCTCCACGACCTCGTCATAGGCCCTCTCCTGCACCAGCACGCGGGAGCCGGCCGAGCAGACCTGTCCGGCGTTGAAGAAGATGCCTGAGGCCGCGGCCTTGCTCGCGGCTTCGAGATCGGCATCGTCGAAAATCACGTTGGCCGACTTGCCGCCGAGCTCGAGCGAGACGCGCTTGAAGTTGCTTGCGGCACCTTTCATGATTCCGCGGCCGACGCCCGGCGAGCCGGTGAAGGTGACCTTGTCCACATCAGGGTGATTGACCAGCGCATCGCCGACGATGCGACCAGGTCCGGTGACGACGTTGAAGACGCCCTTCGGCAGGCCGGCTTCGAGCGCGAGCTCGGCGATTCGCAGCGCCGACAGCGAGGTCAGCTCGGCCGGCTTCATCACGATGGTGCAGCCGCAGGCCAGCGCCGGCGCGAGCTTCCACATGCCGATCATCAGCGGGAAATTCCACGGCACGATGGCCGCGACCACGCCGACCGGCTCGCGCACCGTGTAGGTCAGGGCCTCGTCACGCACCGGCACGACATCGCCGCTGATCTTGTCGGCCCAGCCGGCGTAGTAGGTCAGCGTGTCCAGAGCGGCCGGAAAGTCCTGACGCGCGGTCGCTGCGATCGGCTTGCCGGCATCGATCGACTCCAGCTCGATGATCTCGTCGGCGTGCGCTCTCAGCAGGTCCGCCCAGCGCAGCAGGATCTGGCCGCGCTCGGAGGCGCGCATCGTACGCCACGGGCCTTCGAAGGCGCGGCGCGCGGCGGCGACCGCATGCGCGACATCGGCTTCGCCGCCCTCGGCGATGGTGGCAATGACCTGGCCGTTGGCGGGATTGAGGGATTTGAAGGTGCGGCCGGAGCTCGCCGGGACGCGGCGGCCGTCGATCAGGAGAGGCTGGGGCTGGGCCATGAACGCGGCGGCCGGCGAATGTGCAAAGTCATATGCAACAGACATCATATTTCCTCCAGATCTTCTGGACGAAACTAGGCCAGATATCATAGGAGTAAATATGATATGGCTTGCAATTGGACGGTCCACATATGAAGCGTATTTCATAAGGAAGGCCGATGCTTCAGATCGAAATCGAGGCCGTCTGGCGGTTTCGCCAGGAAGGCAGCCCGCGCACGGCCGTGGTCATGCTCGGTGTCCTCAATGAAATCCGGAAGACCGGAAAGATCACGAGCGCGGCGAGCGATGCGCACCTGTCGTACCGGCACGTCTGGAATCTGATCGAGCAATGGTCGGAGTTCTTCGGGACGCCGCTGGTCGAGACCCAGCGCGGCAAGGGCTCGAAACTGACCCCGTTCGGCGAGCGGCTGGTGTGGGCCGGCGAGCGCATGCAGGCGCGGCTCGGGCCGCAGCTGGAAAACCTCGCGCAGGAGCTCGCGAGCGAGATCAAGCCGTTTCTCGAACAGCGTCCCTCCGTGATCCGCGTCCATGCGAGCCACGGTTTTGCGGTGGCAAAGCTGCGCGAATTCCTCGACCGCGAGCCCGGCATCGGCGTCGATCTGCGCTACGTCAGCAACCAGCATTCGCTGGTTTCGCTGGCGCAGGGCGCCTGCGATCTCTCCGGCCTGCATCTGCCGCACGGCGCGTTGCGCGCGCAAGGCATCAAGGCGGCGCGCGAATGGCTCGATCCGCGCGAGGACCGCATCATCAGTTTCGTCACCCGCGAGATGGGCCTGATGGTCGCCCGCGGCAATCCGCGGCGCATCGCCTCGCTCGATGATCTCACCAGGCCAAACGTGCGCTTCGTCAACCGCGACCATGATTCCGGCACGCGGCTGTTGTTCGACCAATTGCTTGCCGCGCAGGGTGTCGACGAGAGCAAGATCAACGGTGCGCAGCAGATCGAGTTCACCCACGCCGCGGTCGCGGCCTATGTCGCCAGCGGCATGGCGGATGCGTGCTTCGGCGTCGAGGCGGCCGCCCGTCAGTTCGGCCTCGATTTCATCCGCCTCCTCACCGAGGATTATTTCTTCGTCTGCAAGCGCGCCTTCCTCGACACCGCGCCCATGCAGCGCATTCTCGAAATCATCCGCAGCGCCGATTTCCGCGCCGCCGTCGCGACGCTTCCCGGCTACGTACCGTCGGACACCGGCACCGTGACCGGCGTGAAGGCATTCCTGGAGATGCACGCTGTGCGATGACGCGGCGGCTCGCCTTCACTTGTCGTCGATGGGCAACAATGGCAATCTCGATTGAGAGCCATTCAAGAGAGCCCGTCATGTCGCGCGCGAGCGCCAAATCGCTGCCCCAGCTGAGCCTTCGCATCGACCTCGACGGCGAGGACCGGATCGGGCCCGGCAAGATCGAGCTTCTGGAGCAGATCCGCGAGCAAGGCTCGATCTCGGGCGCCGGGCGCGCCATGGACATGTCGTACAAGCGCGCCTGGGATCTCGTCGACGAGATCAACCGCATCTGCGGACAGGTGGCGGTCGAGCCGCAGGCCGGCGGCAAGAACGGCGGCGGCGCCATGCTGACGCCGTTCGGCGAAAAGCTCGTCGCGCGCTACCGCAAGATCGAGCGCGACGCCGCTCGCGCCGTGCAAAAGGAGCTGGAAGCGCTCAGGAGCGACATCGCCCGCTCGCGCAAATCGTGAGCGGAGGGACGCGCATGGACGAGGCGCTGGTCATTCGCTCCGCTTTACCCTCCGATCTGCCGCAGCTTCTCGCGCTCTACCGCCACCTCGATCCCCAGGATGAAACTCCGCCACTCGACCTAGCCGCACAGCGTCTCGACGAATTAGGGGCCTATCGCGGAAGCGCGGTCCTGATCGGGCTCAGGGCAAGTTCTGTTGTGGCATCCTGCACGCTCGTCGTGATCCCCAATCTGACGCGCGGCGGCCACTCCTACGGCCTGATCGAGAACGTCGTCACCGACGCCGCGTGCAGGGGCCGGGGCTATGGCAAGCAAATGCTGCAGGCAGCCGTCACCGCCGCATGGCAGGCCGACTGCTACAAGGTCATGTTGATGACCGGCTCCAGAAAGCCGTCGACCCTTGCCTTCTATGCCTCAGCCGGTTTCGAGCAGAGCAAGACCGGCTTCCAAATCCGGCGGCTGCAGGCGAGGATGGAGACCGCCGACTGATGCTGCATCAGTTCGGCCGCACCGTCATCCCGGGCATCGGCTGGGTCAACGCTTCGCCGAGCAGGCTCTGCTCGTCCTTGGGGATCGAGAAGCGGACCTTGAAACCCTCCTCGGTTTCCAGCGTGATGATGCGCTGGGTCGTGTCGGTGGATTGTTCCAGCATCCAGGATGCGAGCGGATAGGCGTAGCGCAGGCTCTGGTCGCCATAGCGGGCCTTCAGCGCCGCCTCGAGCAGGCCGGGCAGTGTCATGATCAGCGCGCCGATCTGACTGAGCGAGACGCTGACTGCGGCGGGATTGCCCGCCACATCCTCGAAGCCCAGCGAGATCGCGCCGCCATCGGCTGCCACCTCGCAGGTCGTGAGCTGCCTCACCTTGATTTCCATCGCCAGTCTCGGGGATGCACTCGCTATATCCATTACGATATATCGATAAGTCGACCCTCGTCCAGCCCACTTTCTTTGGAATTCATCGAGCCGACCGCCATGGCCGCTCGAACCAATGCAATCTGAAACAGACCGGCCACTCGGGTCAGAACGCCGGTTCGTCCTTCAGCGCGGCGATCACCTGCTCGCCGGGCGCGGTGAGACGGTAGGTCACCAGCGGACGGCTCGACGGCGGCTTGCGATCGATCTCGACGATGTAGCCACGCACCATCAGCGCTTCGAAGCTGCCATAATAGCCGTACATGCTGATTTCGTTCTGCTTGAGCAGCTTGAATTCGCGCAGCAGCCTGATCTCGTTGCCCGACAGCAGCGAACGGCGGACGCGTTGCACGAAGCTCGCGCGCTGCTCGAACCAGGCTGCATCGGGCAGCTCGCGCGAAGACGGCAGGGCGTCGCGATCACACGGGCGCATCTCGACATCGGCTCTCCGAGCCGGCGGCGACGGCAAGCTGCCACCGACTGCGTCCCTGGCCTCGTCGAGCAACGCGATCGGCCAGCGCCGCTTGTTGTCGACCATGACCGGCGGCGGCACGACATTGTCGCGCACCAGCTGCTCGAAACGGCCGGCGGTGACGCCGACATAGGCGGCCGCGCGGCGGCGGTCGACGAGACGGGCATCCCGCCCATGCTCCGGCTCGCATACGATCGTTTCGTTCACCCAAAATCCCCTGCCGCATCGTTGCGGGCGCGTCCTCGCGCGAGCCCGAGGGCCCGTCGGCGCATGACACTAGGGGGAAACGAGCGCTCTCAAAAGGCAGAGAAATTCGCACACATTGCTGCCGTTTCGGCAACGGCTATAGTGCCGTCCGGGGGTCCCATGCGCTTTCATTCACCTAGCATCCAATACTTCCATGCCGTCCGCCGCACCGGGTCGATCCGGGCCGCCGCGCGCCTCCTCAACGTCGCCTCGTCCGCCGTCAGCCGCCAAATTCTCAAGCTCGAACAAGAGGTTGGATCACCCTTATTCGAGCGCACCGCCCGCGGCCTGACGCTGACGACGGTCGGCGAGATGCTGGCCCGCCACGTCATGAACGTGCTCCAGGATCTCGACCGTTTCCGCTCGGACGTCGCGTCGCTCTCCGGCGCCTGGCACGGCACGATCAGCATCGCCTGCATCGAGTCCCTCACGGAATCGGTGTTGCCGGATTTGATCGCCGCGCACCGCAGCCGGGCCCGGCGCGTCAGCTTCACCACGATGGTAATGGGATCGTCCGACGTGCTTGAAGCGTTGCGGCGGGGCGAAGCCGATATCGGCATCGCCATGGCGCTCAGGCATCCACCTGACCTGCGGCAGGTCGCATTGAAGCGGTTTCGCCTCGGCGCACTGGTGGCGCGCGAGCATCCGTTGGCGCGCCGCAAGACGGTGACGCTGGAGCAATGCCTCGCCTTCCCGGTGATTCACGCGCTGCCGGAGCTGTCGATCTACCATTTGCTGCAGCCGCTGATCGCGCAGCTCTCCGAGACACCGGAGCCTGCAATCCAGGCCAACTCGATCGACCTCATGCGCGAGCTCGCCGCGCGCGGCGTCGGCGTTGCCTTCCAGACCCAGCTCGGCATCACTAGATTGTCGCGCGATGCGCAGCTCGTGTTCCTACCGCTCGACAATGCCGGCAGTCCGGTATGGTCGGATCTCGGCATCTACGTCCGCGCCGAGCGCACCCTGCCCGCCTTCACCGAGTCATTCTGCAGGAGCTGGTCCGCGAACTGGGTGAGCGCGAGCGGCGAGAGAGTGCGGCCTATCCGCACATCGCGTGACCTGAACTGGCAGTATTTTCCCGGAATATAGCCGCTGGTCGGGCGTTGGTATCCTTGTGGTTCCGCTCGCTGCCCCTCGCCCCTGGATCCCGAATGCCGCTCAACCGGTTGAAGCCATCGCGTGTCCTGACTATCGAGCGCTTCTCGGATTACGCCGAATTTCGCGCCAACGAGGTGCTCGGGCTCGGCACCAGCACACCGCTTCGTCCGCGCGAGTTCTCGCTGACACGGGCCATCCTGCCGCTTCAGAGCGGGGTGTTCGTATTGCAGCGCGCCTTCGCCCGGCGCTTTGAAGCCGAGATGGGAACGGATACCGGCATCGGCCTCGTTGTCCCCCTCACCTTTCATTCCATCACCAATGGCGTCGAAATCGACAGTTCGACGATCGGCGTCGTGCGCGGCAAGGCGCCCGTCGTCTCGATCGAGCACCAGCCCAACACCTACTTCATGCTGCGCTTCAACTCGGACATGCGGCACCGCGGATGGACGGATTTCGATACCGGGCTCGCTACTGTCCGTCCGCAGCACGACCCGATGGCACGTCTCCGCGCCGCCTTTCTCGAAATGTTCTCGCTCGCTTCGGGATGCGACGATCCTCGGCAGTTCGAGGCGCTCCACCGCCCGATCCAGGAAACGCTGTTCGCTTGCCTCGATGCCGCACTGGTGCCTGCAGGGTCTCTCGCTACTCGCCCTGGGTCGTTCGACAGGCACCGCAAGCTGATTGCCCGGCTCGACGAGGTCGTCGAGCTGTTCGGCAGCCAGCCGCTCTACAGCGACGACCTCGCCACCGCGCTCGGCGTATCCGTGCGGACGCTCCAGACTGCGACGCAAGTGGTGCATGGCGTCAGCCTGCATCACTATCTGCGTCTCAAGCGGTTGTGGGCCGTTCGCGTCCTGCTCATGACCGGAGGCGGCGGATTGACCGTGAAGGCCGCGGCACTCGCCAACGGCTTCTGGCATCTCGGCGACTTCTCGGTCGGCTACAAGCGCGCCTTCGGCGAAATGCCGTCCGAGACATTGGCGCGCGGACGAGGTTCGTTTTATCGCAGCTGAGGAGCGGATTGCGCGCTCAGCCGTGGCCGTTCTCCTTGCGGTGCCCGGTGTCGCCGAGGCGGTCGACCCAGGCGATGCCGATCGCCGAGACGATGAAGGTCAGGTGGATCAGCACCTGCCACATCACGCCGGTCTCGGTGAAATTGCTGCGCGTGGTGCCGAGATTGCCGGCCTCGATGAAGGTCCTGAGCAGCGAGATCGACGAGATGCCGACGATCGCCATCGCAAGCTTGATCTTGAGCACGCTGGCATTGACGTGACTGAGCCATTCCGGCTCGTCGGGATGGCCGCGCAGGTTCAGGCGCGAGACGAAGGTCTCGTAGCCGCCGACGATCACCATCACGAGCAGGTTCGAGATCATGACGACGTCGATCAGGCCGAGCACGACCAGCATGATCTGCTGCTCGCTGGCGTCGAACGAATGCGCGACCAGGTGCCACAGCTCCTTCAGGAACAGCAGCACATAGACCGCCTGCGCGACGATGAGGCCGACATAGAGCGGCAATTGCAGCCAGCGCGAGCCGAAGATCAGCCGCGGAAACAGGCCGACCGGCGGATTGGCCAAAGCTGCTTTGGGTTCGGACGACATCGATCACTCCTGGAAGGCGAAGGCAGGATTTAGAGACTTGCGATGACCGGAGCCAGCTCGAGCGAGCCGCGATAGATCATCTCGAAGGCGACGTAGACGATGATGGCGAGACCGACATAGCCGATCCAGCGCTGCTTCTGCAGCACGCGGCCGAGCAGATCTGCGGCAACCCCCATCAGTCCGATCGACAGCAGGAGCCCGAAGGCCAGGATGTAGGGATGCTCGCGCGCCGCGCCCGCGACCGCGAGCACGTTGTCGAGCGACATCGAGACGTCGGCGGCGACGATCTGCAAGGCCGCCTGCCTGAAGGTCTTGCGCGGCGCCGGTGCGGCGCCTCCGCCGCCGCCATGGCTGAACGCGAGTTCGCGGGAATGCGCGGACTGCTCCCGCAGCTCGCGCCACATCTTCCAGCACACCCACAGCAGCAGCACGCCGCCCGCAAGCAGTAGCCCGATCACCTGCAGGAGCTGGGTCGCTATGCCGGCAAAGGCGATGCGCAGGCCCGTGGCCGCGATGATGCCGACGACGATGGCGCGGCGGCGCTGCCCCGCGGGAAGGCCCGCCGCGGCAAGACCGATGACGACGGCATTGTCGCCGGCGAGCACGAGATCGATCAGGACGACCTGGAGCAGCGCTGTCAGCGCGTCGGCCGTGATGAAATCAGTCATGTCTCATCATTTTTTCGAAACGGACGGATCCAGCCAGTGCGGCTTGCGGCGCTCGATCCAGTCGAACACTTTTGAGCGCGAGGTCCGCAACGCCGGCACGTCCTCGGCGAGCAGCGCAAGGCCGAGCGGCAGCATCCAGATGCCGAGCACCGGCAGGAAGGACAGCACGCCACCGACGATGAGCAGCGCGCCCGACGGAATTCGGACCCAGCGGCTGGAGGGTTGCAGGAGATAGTCGACGGTGCCGGCGACGCGGGGCGGCAGCCGGTGAACGAGCGCGTCGAGCCGCGCGTCGCCGCCGGCCGGCTGGCCGTGATCGGATCTCGTTGCTTGCTCGTCCGACGCTACGCTCATGCTCACTCCTTGGTCACCACGTTAACTGCGGCGGGCCCGACCGGTTTCGCGCGCGGCAGCACCAGCGTCAGCAGGCGCAACAGCTTGATCGCCCGCACCTCATGCGGATGCACGTCCTCGTCCGCGGCCGCAACGCGCTCCGACAGTTCGATGAGATGGGACGAGAGCGGCAGGTCGGAGACTGGGCGCAGCGTGTCGATCACCACATTGGCGAAATCGGGCTCCTCGAGCCGTTCGGCCAGTTCGTCGAACATCGCGAACAGGCGATCATCGGCGATATGCGGCGCCAGGTCGCGCTCCCTGATGAAGCGGATCACCTCGTCGCGCTCGACCGGCGACACGCGGCGGTCGGCCACGGCGACCAGCGCGCCTGCAATCACCAGCGCCACGGCAGCCTGCTCGCTGAAGCGGCGCGGCTCGGTAATCTCGAGTTCGACCGGAGTGGAAGTGTTCACGTCAGACATCGATGCTCCCTTTATTTGCGAAATGGCCGCGCGGAGCTGCGATCGAGACGATTGTGTCGGAGGGAACTTGAGAAGGCCCGACAATCGGCCGATCCATCGCATTCGCGCGGGGACAGGTTCATCCGACATCGCGAGGTTTGGCCGACTTCGTCGACGTCCTCGCCAGAGGGGCCCGGATTCTTGTTCGCACTGGAGATAAAACCGCGCCATCCGGAATCAAGGCGACATGACTGCGACCAGCCGCCGCATCAATGGTCGGCCTGCGCGTGCTGCCGGTGGGCATATTCTGCGCCCCAGCCGAGGCCAAGCGTCACCGAGATGAGCGAGCCGAGCAGCACGCCGAATTTTGCGGCGTCCAGCAGCCGCTCATCGGTGAATGCGAGCATGGCGATGAAGATCGACATGGTGAAGCCGATTCCGGCCAACAATCCGATGAGGCAGACACCGGTCCACGTCACGTCCGGCGCCAGTCGGCATCGGCCGACACGCACGGCAAGCCAGGTCGCAGCGATCACGCCGATCGGCTTTCCCGCGCAAAGCGCAAGCCCGACGCCGAGCGTCACGAATTCAGCGCCGCCGCTGAGTTCGGCGCTCCGAAGATCGACGCCGGCATTGGCCAGCGCGAACAGCGGCATGATGGCGTAACCGACCCAGGGATGCAGCGCCGCCTCGACGCGAATGACCGGCGGCACGATCTCCTCACGTGCGGAGCGCACCGGCGTGATCAAGCCGAGCACGACGCCTGCGAGCGTCGGATGGATTCCGGCCATGAGGAATCCCGCCCAAACGACGAGCGCCGGCAGGACATAGGCAAACGCGGAGTTCAGGCCGAGCCGCTGCAGCCCGAGCGCCAGCAGCACGCCGAGCGATCCGATGAGAAAGCCGTTGAGGTCGAGTCCGCTGCTGTAGAACAGCGCGATGATGAGAACGGCGATGATGTCGTCGATGATGGCGAGAGCCAGTAGAAAGACGCGGATATTCGCGGGGATCGATCGCCCAAGCAGAGCGAGCACGCCGACCGCGAAGGCGATATCGGTCGCGGTCGGTATCGCCCAGCCCTGACTGCGACCTGCGACGTTGTTGAAGCTCAGATAGATCAGCGCAGGCACGATCACGCCGCCGATGGCCGCCAGCACCGGCAGGATCGCCTGATCGAACCGGCTCAGCGCGCCCTCGTGGATTTCGCGACGGACCTCCATGCCGACGACGAGAAAGAAGACCGTCATCAGTCCATCGTTGATCCAGAAATGCAGCGATCGCGTAAACGCGAATTCGCCTGACCGAAGCGGGACGGTCAGGTTCCAGAGATCGTGATAGGAATGGGCGAAGGGTGAGTTGGCCCACAGCAATGCCGCGGCTGCAGCCACGAGCAGCACGCCACCGCTGACGGCCTCGATGTGCAGGAACTGCTGGAGCGCAACGAGCGCGCGTTCGACAAGAGGAAGGGATTTCGGCAATTGCCTGCCGGGCAGCTGATCGTTCATGGGCACACGCATCCTGCGTGGCGGCCCGACCATCGCTTGACCTGTCGCTGCCACGTGCAGCGAGCACCCGAGGCGCGTTCTACACCGCGAGGAAATTAACGCAACCCGATTCGAACTTAGGGAACTCAAGAGCGGGGCGGCCCGTTGGTGCACCTCACGATGCGCTCGCCGCGCGACAGGAAGCCGCATCTGCCGCTGGATCGCGACATCGAGGATTTCAGCAACGAGCGCGCGCGTCGCGCTGGAGCGCCCTCATAGCGCTCGCGCAAGCTTCACCAACGAAAACGTCATCCCTGAATTTGCTACGTCGTCGAGGAATGTATGACTGACATCACCTGCTGCGCCGGTTGCGGCCACAGCCTGATCCCGATCTTGTCCGAGAACGGGCGCGCACGGCCGAGCTGCTTCTGGTGCGAGAGCCTCGACGCACGAACCATGGAGATGGCCAAGTGGGCAGACAGCCCGGCCGGCAAGCCGGATCGGGCCGTGCCTCACGCCTTCGATTAAGGCGCCCCCGCCTCAAACCCGCGCCACAAGCCGCGGACGGAACACGGACTCGGCGGTCGGCGCCGGTGTAGCAGCGAGCTTACGCGCGGACCGCCGCCGCGGGATGAAGAAGCTGCTCACGACGATCGGCTCGAAATCGCCGAGTGCGGCGCGCTCCTTCACAAGCAGGCTCATGACCGAGCGCATCTTGATGACTTCCTGCGCCACGAAGCTGCAGTCCTCGTCGCGATTGATCTGCTCATGCATGATCGCCTCAGCCTCGCGCATGCTGACGCGGAGCGCTCTGATGGTTCTTCTGATCTCGTTGATGCGGTTGTCCATGGCGGCCTCCATCTCGGTCACATCATAAGAACAAAACATGAACATATTGTCAATCGCCCTGCCCGGCCGCGCGGTCATCGCGCTAATCCCCAACGCGGCAGCGCGTCGGTCACCCGCGCCGCTGCACGCGCGCTGGCGATGCTTGCCGACAAATTAGACAAGTCGGTTCGTTGCTCAGGAAGCGCTGGCCCGCCGCTCAACATCGGAGGATGCAAGCCGGCGCGCGACCTAACGTCCCATGCAACCACCGGATTTTTCCCTGAACGGACTCGCCGCGTCGCAGCCCCCGGCTCGCCTGCCGCTTCGCAAACGAACTGGCCCGAAAATCGCAACGACACTTACCGAGCGAAGCAACGGCGCAGAGCGGAGAACGTCATGAACGTGCATGCTGCGGGCGATCTCAGGACGACTGGCCTCACCCGCCCGAACGGCGCGCCGCTCCGCCTCAATGCACAGGACTTCATCGCGATCGACCGCGACAGGAATGCGAAGTTCGAAGCGACCTATCGCCCGCAAGCGCTCTACAACCGAGCGAACGAAGGCTTTCACGCCAATAACGAGACCTTCCTGCTCCACGAGGTCGCGACCAACCTGCCGATCTATCGCCCGGACACCGGCCCCACCGACTTCCATCTGCATCTGCCGCCGGGCGGCTTTCAGCTGGTGCTGGTCACCTCGGGCGCGTTCACGTTCGACTATGACGGGCGCTTCTACAATGTCGGCCCCGGCGCAGTGATGCTGCAAAGCGCGATCGTGCATCGCCAGCTGTTCTACACCTGGTCGGGCCTCTCGACCGAAGAGAACCTGAAGACGCCGCAAACGGTGGTGCCGGATCCGATCTCGATGGGCTATTCCGGCAAATTTCTCGAGGCCTTCATCACCGACCCAACCACGTTTCCGAATCCGACGATCGTCGGACCTGACAAGATCGACGAAGCCGAGACGCCGCGCGTGGCCTGGAGCCACGAGCTGCATGATCGGCCTGCAAATGCCGGCTTCTGGCTTCAGGATCCCCTGGCGCTGGATGCGCTGTTCAAGCCGCTCAGTGACGGTTCGGTCAAATCGGCGCAGCCGGTTTACGTGCGCGATATCGGGATCGAAGCGCCGAGCGGCCAGCTCGTCACCGGACATATCATCGCGACCGATCCGCGCGGCCAGTCGTTGCTGCCGAAGAGCACATCGGCCTCGGCAGATGCCGCCTCCTTCGCCAAGGGCGAGGTCGTGATCTATCGCGTCATTCGCGGCACGGCCGAGTTCAAGAACAAGGCCGGCGAGATCTTCGAGCTCGCCGCCGGCGATGTCGTGACCGCGGGCAAGAATGCGATGAGCCTGATCGCGGTCGGCGAGAACACGCAGATGCTCCGGCTCGGCCTTCTCAAGGGGATCGACAACCTTCGCAGCTGGACACCGACCCAGCGCGACGAGATCGACGGTCTCGCCGGCCAGATCATCACGCGGAGGGACATCCGTCCCTTGCGCACCGAAGGCAAGCCGGTCGGATATCTGTACGCGTAGGCGCCAGCGCGAACGCAGCTGCGGGCCTTGCTCGTTCCTGAAGGGTGCTGCTAGTCCATAGGCGATCGAGATGCGCCTGGAGCAGCGGTTTCGCCCGTGAGCGGCAACGTCACCAGAACCTGCGGAAGCTGCACGGCCTGCTGCGATGGCTGGCTGCAGATCGAAGTGCGCGGACACAAGGTGCGCAAAGGGCAAGCGTGCCCATTCAGCATTGCGCACCGATGCTCGATCTATCTCGAACGTCCGCAGCACCCCTGCCGCGAATTCGTCTGCGGCTGGCTGGTTGCTTCGAGCCCGCTGCCGGATTGGATGCGGCCCGATCAATCCAGCATGATCATGCTGGCCGCCAATTTCTTCTGGCAGGGTCTGCCCGTGGATGTCGTGGTGCCTGTCGGCGAGCAGCCGAAGAAGAAAGCGCTGGATTGGCTGACGCGATTTTGCGCCGAGAACAGGCGGCTGCTCGTCTACCAGATCAGAGATGAGTGGTTCGCGTTCGGGCCGCCGGCATTCCAGACCGACATCGCCGACCGCCTCGGACGCGGTGAAACGCCGTGGGGCGCTTGAAGCAAGTCCTGGGATCTCTTGGCATTTTAGCGACTGACCCGCTTTGCAGCACGCAATGCGGCAGATCGCCGCGCGACACGCTTTGTCAGGAATAGTTGCACGTTAGACACATTCCGCTGGAAAGCGAAGTAGCATCACACCAATCCATTTGTATATGGTATCTGGCATACATTATCTTCCTCTTTATCCCGGGCCCATTGGAGAGCTCGCGGCGATAAAGGGGAAACGAGATGAGGAAGGCCTTTCTGCTCGGCACAGGCTTTGCGGCCCTTTGTGCAACCACAATGAGTCATCCCTTGCGAGCTGCAACCATCGACGATGTTGTTGCCCGCCTCGATGCACTCGAGCGTAGCAACGCCAAGCTCGCGAGGGAGAACGCGCACCTTCGCGACCGCGTCAATCACATGGGTACGCCCAGGGCCGCGGCGACGGCAGTCGTCCCGGCTTCGCCGAAGGGCAACCCGGTTCTCCACGCGGCGGTCGCACCATCGCCGGCACCTGTGCCCGAGCACACCGTCGTCAGCATCGGCGGCGCTCCGCTCTACAGCAAGGCGCCGGGAAGCAATCCGTTCATCGACAACACCACCGTGACGCTCTACGGCCACGTAGACCTCTCCGGCGACATCTTCAATCCGGGCGTCTACGACCAGGGCACGAAGTTCGGCGTCTCAAGCAACCTCACCTATTTCGGCGTGCGCGCCCGGCACAATCTCGATCCCTATGGCTATCCCGGCTGGGCAGCCATCGCGCAATTCGAATCCCTCGTCGAGGTCGCAGCCGTTCCGACCGAACGCGCGGCCTTCGGCACCCGCGACAGCTTCCTCGGCATGGAAAGCCCTTGGGGCACGATCAAGGCCGGCAAGGCCGACACGCCCTACAAGAGAGCGACCTCGAAGTTCGATCCGTTCTCGGCCACGCTCGGCGACTACAACTCGATCATGGGCAACACCGGCGGCGATCTCCGCGCCGAGTTCGATTGGCGCGCGTCTCACGCGATCTGGTATGAATCGCCGATCTGGAACGGCTTCCAGGCCGCCGTCATGGTCTCGCCAGGACAGAATACGGCGCGGGACAACAGCGACTACGCGCTGGGCGACTTCAACTGCCCCGGCACTTCGTCGCGCGGCAGCGGTTCAGGCTTCCCGGCCACGTCGCCGCCCCAAGGCTGCACCGACGGCTCCTACGGCAATCTCTACAGCGCCTCGCTGACCTACAACCAGGCAGGCTTCACGGGAATCGCCGCTTACGAGTTGCACGAAAGCACCAACCGGACCGGCGACGAGGGCGCAGTTCTGCTGACCAACGGCACGACATTCACCGTACCGGCTGGTGCAGTCGGAATCGCCAATGAATGGGCAGCCAAGGTGGGCGCGGGCTACAAGTTCAACGACATGATCGGCACGCTGCAGCTCTACGGCATCTACGAGGTGCTGCGCCGTGAGCATACGGTGGCCGCCTTCAACGAGCGTGCGCGCGACGGCTACTTCCTGAGTGCGACCCAGACCGTCGACAAGTGGGACGTGAGCGCGTCGTGGGCTCACGCCAATGCCTCGCCCGGCTCGCCCGGCACCGGCACCAACAACACCTACACGGTGGCGGCGCCCGCGCCCGCCGGCACCGCCGACTTCGCTCTCAACAGCGTGGACTCCAGTGCCGATCAATATGCGATCGGCGTGAAGTACCATTTCAGCCCGTTCGTGAGCTGGTACATGGTGGGCAGCTATCTGCGCAACGGACCGGGCGCGCATTACTGCCTCGGGGTCAGCGGACACGGCTACGGTGTGTGCGGACGCGACGCCAACAACAACGTCGTTGCGGGCAACAAGGCCGAAGCCGTCACGACCGGCATGACGTTCGACTTCTGACGCAGGAGGGAATGATGGGGAGCCTCACGGCTCCCCATCGTTTGACGCTACTCCGCCGCCTGACGCACGTGGCGCGCGGTCGGCGTGCGCATCGTCACCAGCTCTTCGGCCGCGGTCGGATGCAGCGCGATGGTCGCGTCGAAATCGGCCTTCGTCGCCTTCATCTTCACCGCGATCGCGACGGCTTGCGTGATCTCGGCGGCGGCATCACCGACGATGTGGCAGCCGAGCACGCGGTCGGTCGCGCCGTCGACGACGAGCTTCATCAGCACGCGGGTGTCGCGGCCGGACATGGTCGCCTTGATGGGACGGAACGTGGTCTTGTAGATGTCGACGTGGCTGAACTGTGCGCGCGCCTCGGTTTCGGTCAGACCGACCGTGCCGACCTCCGGCTGCGAGAACACCGCGGTCGGGATGGTCGCATGATCGACCTGGACCTCGCGTTTGCCGAACACGGTGTCGGCAAACGCGTGGCCTTCGCGGATCGCGACCGGCGTCAGGTTGAAGCGATGGGTGACGTCGCCGATCGCATAGATGCTGTCGACCGAGCTCCTGGAGAAATGGTCGACCGCGATGCCGCCATTGTTCGGATTGATGGCGACGCCGGCCTTCTCCAGGCCGAGATTGGCAACGTTCGGGTGGCGGCCGATCGCAAACATCACCTGGTCGGAGGCGAGGCTCGAACCGTTCGACAGATGGGTGGTGAACTCCTCGCCGTGGCGATCGACCTTGGTCACCGTGCAGCCGGTGAGAACGGTGATGCCCTGCTTCTCCATCTCGGCCCGGACGTGGCTGCGCACATCCTCGTCGAAACCGCGCAGGATGTTGTCGCCGCGATAGATTACCGTGACGTCGGACCCGAAGCCGGCAAAGATCCCGGCGAACTCCAGCGCGATGTAGCCGCCGCCCTGGATCACGATCCGCTTCGGCAGCTTCTTCAGATGAAACGCCTCGTTGGAGGAAATCACGTGCTCGATGCCGGGGATCGCGGCGCCATGATTGGGCGCGCCACCGGTGGCGATCAGGATGTATTTGGCGGTGATCTTCCTGTCGTTCTCGAGCAGGCGGATTGTGTGCTTGTCCTCGATCACCGCGCGGCTCTTGACGACCTGCGCGCCTGACTTCTCGACATTGGTCGTGTAGGCCGCCTCCAGCCGCGCGATCTCCTTGTCCTTGTTGGCGATCAACGTCGCCCAGTCGAAGGTCGCGGGCGGAACGGTCCAGCCGAAGCCGGCAGCGTCCTCGAGCTCGTGGCGGACATGCGAGCCGATCACGAACAGCTTCTTCGGCACGCAGCCGCGGATCACGCAGGTGCCGCCCATGCGGTATTCTTCCGCGATCATCACGCGGGCGCCGTAACCGGCCGCGATGCGGGCGGCGCGCACGCCGCCCGAACCGCCACCGATGACAAAGAGGTCGACGTCGAATTCAGCCATTGTCCACTCCGACCTCGTTCAAGGATGATTTGGACAGATAGGTACTGTCAGATTTCCTTGCCACGCTTGCGCATCTCGGCGCGGAAGGCTCCCATCACGGTCTCGGAGAAGTTCTGGGCCCAGGAGTTCATGAAGGCCATGCTGAGACCGATCGCGCGCGGCTCCGCGGTGATCAGCTTCTGTCCGAGCGGCGACTTGTAGAAGACGACGAGATCCTTGAGCTCCTGCTCGGTGAACTCGCTGGCGTAGATCTGGGCCATGCCCTCGCCGATCTCGTTCTGCCGGCCCTCGAGCTGCTTGGCGACGATCGGGGCGACCTCGTTGAGATCCTTTTGATAGTTCAGGTTCTGCTGGATCAGCGCGACCTTGGTCTTCTCGACGAGGCCTGGCACGGCGCCCGCATACATCGCGCCGGCGTTCTTGATCTGGAGGATTTCCTTGGCGGCCGCAATTGCCGCCGGCGAAGCCTTCGGCGGGGCTGCCTGCTGCTGCGCCGCAGCCGGGACGGCGGAAAGGGCCAGTCCCACAGCGAGGGTCGCGGCCGGCAAGAATTTCAAAACGCTCTTCATTCCTAGTCTCCTTTCGGCTTTCGCCGTTCAATCACGCGAATTCCCTCGCCACCCGCCAAAACGGCCGAGCTGGCCAAGCCGATGAACAACCCATGCTCGACGACGCCGGGGATCGTGCTCAAAGCCCCGGCGAGGCCGGGCGGATCCGCGATACGTTCGAGCTGGGCATCGACGATCCAGTGGCCGCCATCAGTGACGAAAACGTGGCCATCTTTGGCCTTGCGGACTGCCATTTGCCCGGAAACGCCGCATTGCGCAAATGCCTTCTCGATCGCCCGCCGTGTCGCGCCAAGCCCGAACGGAATGACCTCGACCGGCAGCGGAAAGCGGCCGAGCGTCGGCACCCATTTGCTCTCGTCGGCGATCACGATCATGCGATCCGAGGCCGCCGCCACGATCTTCTCGCGCAGCAATGCGCCGCCACCGCCCTTGATCAGATTGAGCTCGGGATCGATCTCGTCGGCACCGTCGACGGTGATGTCGAGATGGTCGATCTCATCCAGCGTGGTCAGCGGAACGCCGCAACGCGTCGCGTCGGCACGCGTCGCTTCGGAGGTCGGCACACCGATCACCTTGAGGCCGGCGCGCACGCGCTCGCCCAGCAGCTCGACGAAATGCTTGGCGGTCGAACCAGTGCCGAGGCCGAGCTGCATGCCGTCACGCACCTCCTCCAGCGCGCGCGCCGCCGCCTGCCGCTTCAACTGGTCCATGTCCACGTTTGCGCCCGCTTTGGAGGTCAGGAATGCCGCCGGCCGTTCGCTTGCGGCGGCCTATGTAGCCTCGTTTTCATCGGGAGAACAGGGTCTGGGAACAGGTCTATAAGGTGATCTTATGGGGCCGCCCCTTGCGCCGGCCCGGGCGGACCGATAGCGCTTTTTAGCATGAGCTCCCGCTACACCCTCGTTTTCGATCTCGACGGCACGCTTGTGGATACGGCGCCCGACCTGATCACCGCGCTGAATTACGTGCTCGACCGCGAAGGCCTGCCGCCGGTGCCGATGGCCTCGGCCCGCAACATGATCGGCGCCGGCGCCCGCAAGCTGATCGAGCGGGGCCTGGAGGCCGAAGGCCGTACGGTAACGCCCGCCGACATGGACCGGATGACGGCGGATTTCATCGCCTATTACGCCGATCATATCGCGGTCGAGTCGCGCCCGTTCGAGGGGCTGCTGGACGCGCTCGATCTGTTTGCGGCGCAGGGCCATCGGCTGGCGGTCTGCACCAACAAGCTGGAATGGCTGTCGAAGCGGCTCCTGGACCAGCTCGACCTCACCAGGCGATTCGGAGCGATCTGCGGCGCCGATACGTTCGGGGTCCAGAAGCCCGACCCGACCATTTTCCGCCAGACCGTGGCGCGGGCCGGCGGGGAGGTCAAAGCCAGCATCATGGTCGGCGACGCCGGAACCGATGTGGGCGTCGCCCGCCGCGCGGGGGTGCCCGTGATCGGGGTCAGCTTCGGCTACACGGATGTGCCGATTGCCGAGCTGAAACCGGACCGGCTGATCCATCATATGCGTGACCTGCCGGCTGCCGCGCACAGCCTGATGACGCCGCAGGCCGGACAAACCGCTGATTGAGCTGCATTATTCCGCGTAACCCTGCATTAACCATCTATTAACTATGCATGGCCCGCCGGTTGCGTGCCCGGAACGACGCTCCTAAGGTCCGGCCGGGGTCATGTGGCGGTTCGTCGCAGTAGAAGTGGATGGGTCATGCGTCGCGTCTTGGTAGTTGCCTTAATGGGGGCGAGCCTGGGTGGCTGCTCCTCGATGTCCTGGTTCAAATCGGCCCCGCCGCCCGTTCAGGTCAGGCTCGAATCCAACCCTCCGGGGGCTGACGCCACGACATCGCTCGGACCGGGCTGCAAGACCCCCTGCTCCGTCTCGGTTCCTGCCCCTGACGCCCCGTTCACGGTCGCTTTCGCGCTGCCCAAATACCAGCCGGCGAGCGTGCCGGTGAACGTGATCAAGACGCCCGGCGATTTCACCACCCCGGCCTCGGTCACAACAGATCCGAATCCGGTGTTCGCGGAGCTAGCGCCGGCGGTGCCGCCGAAGCCCGTGAAGAAGAAGCCGCACCGGCCAAGGAAGCCGAAACCGGCCGCAGCCGCACCGGAGGCCGCACCGGCGGATGCTGCACCGCCCGCAGCCGCCTCGCCGTTCCCCGATCCGAATGCAGGCAAGCGCTGACTTACGTATACCACCCGATTGTCTGAGCCGCGTCCGATGCTTAGATTGCGGGCAAGGCGCCGTTGAAGCAAAGGTGCCCCCGTCGCCGTAAGTGACAAGGCATTTTGTATGAACGGATCCACTGCGAGCCCCCGCACTGCGCTGTCGAGCGCGATGACCGATCCGTTCGGGCGGACAATCTCCTATTTGCGCGTCTCCGTCACCGACCGCTGCGATCTGCGCTGCTTCTACTGCATGTCGGAAGACATGACGTTCCTGCCGAAGGCCGACCTGCTGACCCTGGAGGAACTCGACCGGCTCTGCTCGGCGTTCATCGCCAAGGGCGTGAAGAAGCTTCGGCTCACCGGCGGCGAGCCGCTGGTCCGCCGCAACGTGATGACGCTGGTGCGCTCGCTGTCGCGGCATCTGTCGAGCGGCGCCTTGAACGAGCTGACGCTGACCACCAACGGCACCCAGCTCGCAAAGCATGCCAGGGAGCTGGCCGATTGCGGCGTCCGCCGCATCAATGTCTCGCTCGACACGCTCGACCCGAAGAAGTTTCGCGAGATCACCCGCTGGGGCGAGATCGACAAGGTGCTCGAAGGCATCGAGGCCGCGCGCGCCGCGGGGCTGGCCGTGAAGATCAACGCAGTGGCGCTGAAGAACCTCAACGAGGACGAGCTTCCCGACTTGATGCGCTGGGCCCACGGCAAGAGCATGGGCCTCACCCTGATCGAGGTGATGCCGATGGGCGAGATCGGCGCAGGCCGCATCGATCAATATCTGCCGTTGTCCCTGGTGCGCGCGCGGCTCGCCCAGCAATTCACATTGACAGATCTCGCGGAGAGCACCGGGGGCCCGGCGCGCTATGTCAGCGTCGCCGAGACCGGCGGCAAGCTCGGCTTCATCACGCCGATGACCCACAATTTCTGCGAATCCTGCAACCGGGTGCGCATCACCTGCACCGGCACGCTGCACACCTGTCTCGGCCACGAGGATGCCTCGGACCTGCGCAAACCTCTGCGTGCATCCGATGACGATGTGCTGCTTGCGGATGCGATCGACCGCGCCATCGGCTTGAAGCCCAAGGGCCACGATTTCATCATCGACCGTCGTCACGACCGCCCGAGCGTCTCGAGGCATATGAGCGTCACTGGCGGCTGAGGAACGGCCGGCTGCGGCCCTATTCCCCTGAGATATCAACAAACTTCCGATTGACTGGCGGCACGCCCGCTGGTTTGGTGCGCCAGCCTCATGCCTGCGCGGCGAGACAAGCCACGCGCCTCGTCGGCGCAGTCAAGACGGCTGGGGCACCATCGGGGGAGGACCAATCTTTGCAAGCGCTCCTTAGGCTGAGCAGTGGGATCGACGCGTTCACGCGCTGGACGGGCAAGCGTCTGGCCTGGATGATCGTCTTGGCGGTCGTCGTCTCGGCGCTCAATGCGATCGTTCGGAAGGTGTTCGACACCTCCTCCAATTCCTGGCTCGAGCTGCAATGGGTGCTCTTCAGCATCGTGTTCCTGCTCTGCTCGCCGTGGACGTTGCTCGATAACGAACACATCCGCATCGACATCGTGAACAACACATTGCCGAAGAAGGTCCGCAGCATGATCGACGTGATCGGTCATGTGTTCTTCCTCATTCCGCTGTGCGTCGTCATGATCCTCACCGGCGTACCGTTCTTCGAGCGGTCGTTCCAGATCAACGAGCAGTCGGGGAATGCCGGCGGCCTGCCGCAATGGCCTGCCAAATCGCTAATCATGATCGGGTTCGCGTTCCTGCTGGTTCAGGCCATCTCCGAATTGATCAAGCGGATCGCGGTGATGCGCGGATTGATTCCAGATCCTCACGAGTCCCAGGTCTCGGCGCTCGAGGCGGAAGTCGAGCATCTCGTCGAAGCGATCGAGAAGAAATAGCCGTTGGCGACGGTTCAGGGGGAATTATGACCGCATTCATTATCGCCAATCTGGCGCCCATCATGTTCGCGACGCTCGTCGTCGTGCTGCTGCTCGGCTATCCCGCGGCATTTTCGCTCGGCGCCGTCGGCCTCTTCTACGCCGTGATCGGCATCGAACTCGGCGAATTCCGCCCCGACTTCCTCAACGCGCTTCCCGAGCGCGTCTACGGCGTGATGAACAACGACACGCTGCTCGCCATCCCCTTCTTCACCTTCATGGGGCTGGTGCTGGAGCGGTCGGGCATGGCCGAGGACCTGCTCGACACCATCGGACAGCTGTTCGGCACCATCCGCGGCGGCCTCGCCTACGCGGTCGTGTTCGTCGGCGCCCTGCTTGCGGCAACGACCGGCGTGGTCGCCGCGTCCGTGATCTCGATGGGGCTGATCTCGCTGCCGATCATGCTGCGCTACGGTTACGACCGGCGCATGGCGACCGGCATCATCGCGGCGTCAGGCACGCTCGCGCAGATCATTCCGCCTTCGCTCGTCCTGATCGTGATGGCCGACCAGCTCGGCAAATCCGTCGGCGACATGTACGAGGGCGCCTTCATTCCGGGTCTGGTGCTCGCGGGCCTCTACGCGGGCTATGCCTTCCTCGTCAGCATCATCTTCCCGAAGGCCGCCCCCGGCCTGCCGAAGGAGGCCATCGGCTTCCGCGAAGACAATGGCAGCCGTGGCCTTATCTCCCTCGGCGTGCTCTTCATTGCGAGCTGCGTGTTCGGCTGGTTCATGATGCGCAACTCCGAGACGCACGGCGCCGACTTCGTCGTGCTCAGCATGTTCAACGGCATCATCTTCGCCTTCGCCGTCGCGGTGCTGAACTGGGTCATCGACAAGCTCACCGGCTTCCGCTTCCTGTCGAAGATGGCGCAGCAGACCACCTTCGTCATGGTGCCGCCGCTGTTCCTGATCTTCCTGGTGCTCGGCACCATCTTCATCGGCCTCGCGACGCCGACGGAAGGTGGCGCGATGGGCGCTGCCGGCGCCCTCATCCTCGGCGCGGCGAAACGGCGGCTGAGCTGGGACCTGATCCGGCAGGCGACGGAATCGACCGCCAAGCTGTCGGCGTTCGTGGTGTTCATCCTGGTCGGCGCCCGCGTGTTCTCGCTCACCTTCTACGGCGTCAGCGGACACGTCTGGGTCGAGCACCTGCTCACCTCGCTGCCCGGCGGCCAGGTCGGCTTCCTGATCTTCGTCAACGCCTTCGTGTTCGTGCTGGCCTTCTTCCTCGACTTCTTCGAGCTGGCCTTCATCGTGATCCCGCTGCTGGGGCCTGCCGCCGAGCACCTGGGCATCGATCTGATCTGGTTCGGCGTCATCCTCGGCGTCAACATGCAGACCTCGTTCATGCATCCGCCGTTCGGCTTCGCCCTGTTCTACCTCAGGTCGGTCGCGCCCAAGGAGCGATACACCGATCGCGTCACCGGCAAGAGGATGGACCCGGTCACCACGGGGCAGATCTATTGGGGCGCGGTGCCGTTCGTGGTGATCCAGATCATCATGGTCGCGCTGGTGATCGCGTTCCCGTCGATGGTCATGCACTACAAGGGCACCCAGTCGAACATCGACCCGAACTCCGTCAAGATCGAGGTGCCGCAGATCGAGCTGCCGCCGCTCGACTTCGGTCCGCCGCAGAAGTAGCCGTCCTGGTTCTCGCCGTCATGTACCGCTTCGGCGGAGCATGACGCGCGTGACACGCGCGGCGATCACGGGCATACCGGACATTCCTTAAATCCTGGGAATGCCGCGCATGCTCCGATCGTCCCCCGCTTCCTCGCTCGCCGGTTCGCTAATTGCCTGCCTGTGGCTCGCCTGTGCCGCAACCATCGTCCACGCCGAGCCAGTCGCCGACGTTCACGCGCTGGCGCAGAAAGAGCAGCAGCCGCTGCTCGACACGCTGCGCGATCTCGTCAGCATCGAATCCGGCAGCAAGGATATCGAAGGCCTGAACGTGATCGCCGGGCGCGTCGCCGACCAGCTCAAGCAGCTCGGCGGCACGGTGGAGATCCTGCAGCCTGCCGACATTGATCGTCTCGACGACACGCCCGAAAAGATCGGCCCGGCCGTGCACGCCACCTTCAAGGGCACCGGCACCAGGAAGATCATGCTGATCGCCCACATGGACACGGTGTACCTGAAGGGCATGCTGAAGGACCAGCCGTTCCGCATCGACGGCGACAGGGCCTACGGCCTCGGCATTGCCGACGACAAGCAGGGCGTCGCGCTCATTCTCCACACGGTGGCGATGCTGCAGAAGCTGAACTTCAGGGATTACGGCACCCTCACGGTGCTCACCAATGGCGACGAGGAGATCTCCTCGCCCGGCTGGCGCAGCACCATCACCAAATTCGCCTCTGATCAGGACGTGGTGTTCTCGTTCGAAGGCGGCGGTACCGATGGCACGCTGCGCCTCGCGACCAGCGGCATTGGCTCGGCCTATCTCAAGGTGATCGGCCGGTCCTCGCATGCCGGCGCAAGGCCCGAGGGCGGCATCAATGCGCTCTACGAGCTCTCCCATCAGGTGCTGCAGATGAAGGATCTGTCCAAGCCCGAGCAGGGCCTGAAGCTGAACTGGACGGTGTCCAAGGCCGGCACCAACCGTAACGTGATTCCTGCCGAAGCCACGGCCCAGGCCGATGCGCGCGCCCTCAAGGTGTCCGATTTCGACGAGCTCGAGAAGGCGCTGCAGGAGAAGATCAAAAATCACCTGCTGCCGGAGTCCAAGGTCGAGCTGAAATTCGAGGTGCGCCGCCCTCCGCTCGAGGCGACCGACGCCTCGCGCCGCGTCGCCGCCTATGGCAAGACGATCTATCAGGAGCTCGGAATGTCCATGAACGTCGCCGAGAAGGCGACGGGCGGCGGCACCGACGCTGCCTTCGCCGCGCTCAAGACCAAGGGCGCCGTGGTCGAAGGCATGGGCCTGTCGGGCTTCGGCGCCCATTCCAACGATGCCGAATACGTCCAGATCAACAGCATCGTGCCGCGTCTTTACCTGACCACACGCATGATCATGGACCTGTCGACCGGCAAGCTGAAATAGCGATCAGCTCCGGCCAACGGCGGAGGCGCCCTCCTCCGCCAGCCTGAACCGCAGCGTGAACTCGGCGCCGCCGCCGGGGAGGTTGTCCACCGCGACCGTCGCGGCGTGGTCGTCGGCAACCCCGCGCACGATCGACAAGCCGAGGCCCGCGCCGTCGCTGCGCTGGCGATCCCTGCGCCAGAAGCGCTGGAAGATCAGCTCGCGTTCGGACTCCGCGACGCCGGGGCCGCAATCGCGCACGCGCACCGAGCCGTCGTCGCCGACCTCGATGTCGACCGAGGTCTCCTTCGCCGTGAACTTGATGGCGTTTTCGGCGAGGTTGAACACCGCGCGCTGAAGCATCTCGGAATTGCCGTGGATCATCACCGGCGCCTCGGCGCCCTTGAGTGCGATGTCCTTGTGCTGGGCGATCGCGAACGGCGCGATCGACCCGACCACTTCGGCGCAGACGGCGCGCAAGTCCGCGGTCTCGCCTGGATCGAGCACCAGCGTATCGAGCTCGGCGATCTCCAGCAGCTGGGCGACGATCCGGCTCATGGCTTCGATGTCGTCATGCAGCGCCTGCCGCGCGGCAGCATCGCCAAGCGTTTCGATCCGGGTCCGCAGGATCGCAAGTGGCGTGCGCAATTGATGGGCGGCGTCGGCCGTGAACTGGCGTTGCACGCGAAAGCCGTCCTCGAGCCGATCCAGCGCCTGGTTGACGGCCGTGACGAGCGGCACGATCTCGCGCGGAATCTGCTCCGTCGGCAGGCGAATGTCGGTGCGGGCAGGACCGATGGCGCTCGCCTTCTCCGAGGCCTTCCAGAGCGGTGCGATCGCGCGGCGGAAAATGATGATGTCGGTGGCGAGCAGGACCAGAAGAATCGGAATGGTGATCCACCCGACCCGGCGGAAGAAGTTCGATATGATGTCGTCGGTGATGACGTCGCGGTGGGAGAGGTCCTCCGCCACGTGAATGCGAACCATGGTGTCGCCGATCATCTGGGTCACGTCGGCACCGGAAATCGACTCTGACTCGACGTTCCCGGTCTTCTTGTGGGACGAGAACAGCAGGCGGCCACCGGCGTCACGGATGTCGTACTGATAGCGGCCATAGGCTTCCGAATAGAGACCGCGAAGGCTGTCGGGAAGATTGAACGTCACCTTGCCGTCCGGCCCAACGGCGATGCGCTCGGCCAGCGTCTCGGCCTGGGCCCGCATCGCGGCGCGATGCAGCTGGTCGATCTCGGAATTCAAAAGCCAGAACAGGACCAGCGGCAGGAAGATCGCAACCACCGCGACCGCGATGATGTGCAGGAACACGATGCGCGAGATCAGCGATTTGAACGATGGCGGCCTCACTCCTCGCCACCCCCGGGACCTGTTCTGGGATCCGGCCCCGGCCATCCTATTTCTCCTCGGCCATCATGTAGCCGACGCCGCGGATGGTGTGGATCACGACCTTGGCGCCATGTTCAGCGAGCTGCTTGCGCAAGCGCGAGACGTAGACCTCGACCGCATTGGAGGCGACCTCGCCCTCGAGCCCGAAGATGTGATCTTCGACGTTCTTTTTCGACACCACGCGGCCCTGCCGGCGCAGCAGGATTTCAAGCACCGAGGTCTCGCGCGAGGAGATGATCCGCGGCTTGTCGTCGACGAAGATCTGGCGGCTCTCGGTGTCGTAGACGAGATTGGCGAGGTGCAGCGAGCGGCCGAGCAACTGGCCCGGACGGCGCAGGATCGCCTCCAGGCGCGCCACCAGTTCCTCCATCGCGAAAGGCTTTGCGAGGTAGTCGTCGGCGCCGCTGCGCAAGCCGTTGACCCGGTCCTGCAGCCCGCCCCGCGCGGTCAGCACCAGCACCGGCAGCGGCTCCATCTGCCGCCGCAGCTCGCGCAGCACCGACAGCCCGTCGCCGTCGGGCAGACCGAGGTCGAGGATCATCGCGGCATAACCGACGCTGCTCACCGCCTGGCGCGCTTCGTCCGCCGTCCCGACGACATCGCTCTCGTAGCCCGCCCCCGCCAGTCCGCTGGCCACGAGCCGCGACAGTTCGGCATTGTCCTCGACGATCAGAAGGCGCATGGCATTCCCGGCCGGATGTTCCGGTGTCACCCTACGGCCTTGGCCGCATCTGCGCTTTCTTCCACCATTCGAAGCGTCCCGGCCAGCGAAAAAGCGCTTGGCCACGATCGCCCGCCGTTGTCAGGTTCATGTAAGTCAACCGGGCTGGGCCCGTTGCCGCCCTGCGGGCCGGATCGCCGCCGAGGCACGGAGGCCGGAAATCACGCAAACAGCCAAGGTTCGTCGGCGTTGTGCGGAAGACCTCTCTAGCTCCGCCCCTCGAAGTAGGCGCAAAGCAGGGTCGTGTCCTTCGGGGTCAGGGACTTCCGAAACAACCGGCACCTGAACTGGTGGTCCTTCCCCTCTCCGCTCTCGACCAGGAACATGCATCCGCTGCAAACGTCGGCACGGTGCCGGCGCTTGGCAACGTCGAGCCCGCTCAGAACGCGACCAAGCGTATCGTGCAGACGGGATCGCTCGCCGGCCTCGAGTGCCTCGACCTGGTCACGCAGCACGTTGATCGGATCGCGCTCGAGGAACTTCTCGCCCTCACCCGTGACACAGAGCACGATCGAGCGCTTGTCCTCCGCGGAGGGCTTGCGGACTAACAGCCCCTTGTTCTGGAGTGCGGCGGCAACCTGCGATGCGGCACTGCGCGTCGCGCCCAGGAAGCTGGCGAGAGCGGTCGGCGTTCGCGAAAATCGGTTTGCACCGGCGAGAAAGCGCAACGCCATCCATTCCCGATCGCTCAGGCCGGAAAGGTTGCCTTCGAACAGCCAGGTGTCGGCCGATTGCACCAGCAGTTGTAAGATCTCGATCGCCATTCTCACAAGGAGTCCCCAAGGGAAACGCGCATTGGCATCTCGATCGGGGATCGAGAACTGCCGTATTCGGTGAAAGCTGAATTCGCGTCGGGACTGGTTGAGTCCGGTATACCGTACCGTGAAGCCGGAGCGGCGGTAACGCCGCCGCGAACTTCAGCCCGATTGCCGAATCTCGATAGCCTGATCGTTCCGCAAAAGGAACACCGAAAAAATACGTACCTAATCGCGTTGAAATAGCGCGTATCTGCTTCCGCACGCAGAACAATATCGGTGCATCCTCGAGCGGCAGGCTTGCGCCGGCTTTTGACTTAGCCTGAGCTGGCGCGGCATCTTCCAAAAGCCATTCTGAGCGCAGCCCTTTGCGCACTCGTCGCCCCCCGCTGCGCCTCGGTCCGGCTTGTGGGCAAGTCCGCGTAAGCGATCGGCTCATCGAATTGACTTGACGTGAAGTCGTATCGCCGCCCCTCGATCCGGTTGTAGAAATGATCGCCGGCCGGCAGCGGCGTCTTCAACAAATCGCCGCCGAAGAGCTCGTGAACGAGCAGCGCCGTGACGTTGCATTGCCCCTTCGCGGGATTGTCCGCCGTCCATTGGCTGGCCGTCGACAACGACCATGCCTTGCGCAGTACGCTTTGAACCTCGTCGGGATCGAAGCTCATCGTCACGTCCTGTCTTGTAGATTTCCCACGATAAAGGCCCCGGAGCTTGCGTTCCGGGGCCAGCATCGAGACCGCAGCCCTCAGCCTTGCGAGCGCCGCGCCATGAAGACGTCGTAGCCGACCTCGGCGACCTGGAACCAGGCGTAGCCGTCGCTCGAGAATTTCGCGAGGGAGTCGTGGACCTTCTTGAAGTTGGCGTTGGTTGCGCCGACCTCGGCATGCAGCTCCTTGGCCGCCTTGAAGCAGGCATCCATGATCGGCGGCGAGAAGGCGTGCAGCTTGGTCCCGCCCGCAAGCAACTTCTTCAGCGCCAGCGGATTGGCCTGATCGTAGCGCGCCATCATGTAGTTGTTGGCGTAGTGCCCGGCCTGCTCCAGCACGCTCTGGTAATATTTCGGCAGCGCGTTCCATTTGTCGAGATTGACGAAGGCGAGCAGCATCGGCCCGCCTTCCCACCAGCCGGGATAGTAGTAGTGCGGCGCGATCTTGTAGAAGCCGAGCTTCTCGTCGTCATAAGGACCGACCCATTCGGCGGCGTCGATGGTGCCCTTCTCCAGCGCCGGATAGATGTCGCCGCCGGCGAGCTGCTGCGGCACCACGCCGAGCTTCTGCAGCACGCGGCCGGCGAAGCCGCCGATGCGGAATTTCATGCCGCTGAGATCCTCGGGCGTGTTGACCTCTTTCCTGAACCAGCCGCCCATCTGGCAGCCGGTGTTGCCCGCCAGCAGCGAGACGACGTTGTAGTTCTTGTAGAACTCGTTGAGGACCTCGCGCCCGCCGCCCTGCATGTACCAGGCCTGGTTGATGCGCATGTTGGGACCGAACGGCACCGACGAGCCGAAGGTGAAGGTCGGGTCCTTGCCGAAATAATAATACGAGGCGGTGTGGCCGATCTCGCAGGTGCCGTTCTGCACGGCGTCCAGCACCTGCAGGCCCGGCACGATCTCTCCGGCCGCGAAGGTCTGGATCTGGAATTTATTGTCGGTTGCCTCAGCAACCATCTTGCTCATCATCTCGGCGCCGCCGTAGAGGGTGTCGAGCGATTTCGGCCAGCTTGTCGGCATGCGCCATTTGATTTCCGGCATCGATTGCGCGATCGCCGGAGCCGCGAGCGTGGCGGCACCGGCCGCACCAAGTCCCGTGACCTTGATGAAGTCTCTTCTCTTCATGATGTCCTGCCCTGATGGATTGTGACTGTGAGCCTTCTTGCCGAGGCTTGGAGCGCAGCATGACGCAAGGTTCCAGCGATTTCCACCGTGATCGCACTGCGGCAAAGAAAAAGCCGGCCTCGCGACAGCGGCCGGGTCATTTCGTCCTACGACTTAAGCCGCAGACGGTACGCGCCGAAGCTCATGGTTCGTCAAATGCTCACACTCGCGTGGCAAAATTTCGGATTAATCGATTATTGATTTATGCCACTGTTTTGCCCGACGTGTCAACCGAGCTTGGACTCGCCCTCTCCATCCCCACGTCATTGCGAGCGCGGCGACGGTTGCCGCCTCTACTGTGCATGGGGTTGTTTTGCGGATTTTGAATGTGCCCGTCACAGCGCCAATGAAAAAGCCCGGCCTCGCGAACGAGGCCGGGCCTTTCAGCCTGACAGCGTGAGCTGCAGATCAGCCGCGGGTGCGCGAGCGGATCATGAAGCTGTCGTAGGTGTATTCGGCGACCTGCCACCACAGATATTCATCGGAGCGATAGGCCTGCATGGCGTCGATCGACTTCTTGAAGTCGGGGTTCTTGGCCGAGATCTCGCCCCACAGCTCGTTGGTCGCCTTGAGGCAGGCTTCCAGAACTTCGTTGGTGAAGGGACGAAGCTGGGTGCCGCCGGCGACCAGACGCTTCAGCGCCGCCGGGTTCTGCATGTCGTAGCGCGCGGCCATCCAGCTGTTGGCGTTGGCCATCGCGTTGGTGAGGATCGCCTGGTAGTTCTTCGGCAGCGAATTCCACTTCTCCAGATTGGTGAAGGCGTGAACGGTCGGACCGCCTTCCCAGAAGCCCGGATAGTAATAGTACTTCGCGACCTTGGCGAAGCCGAGCTTCTCGTCATCGTAAGGACCGACCCACTCGGCCGCATCGATGGTGCCCTTTTCCAGCGCCGGATAGATGTCGCCGCCGCCGAGCTGCTGCGGCACCACGCCGACTTTCTGAAGCACCTGGCCGGCGATGCCGCCGATGCGCATCTTGAGGCCCGAGAGGTCCGCGACGGTCTTGATCTCCTTGCGGAACCAGCCGCCCATCTGGGTGCCGGTATTACCGCAAGGAAAGCCGATCACGTTCGACTTCTTGAAGAACTCGTTGCCGAGCTCCTGGCCGCCGCCCTGGTACCACCAGGAATTCTGCTGGCGCGCGTTGAGGCCGAACGGCACCGACGCGTAGATCGCGAAGGTCGGGTCCTTGCCGACGTAGTAGTAGGAGACGGTGTGGCACATCTCGACGGTGCCGTTCGAGGTCGCATCGAGCGCCTGCAGCGGCGGGACGATCTCGCCGCCGGCGAACACCTGGATCTGGAACTTGTTGTCGGTCATCTCGGCGACGTACTTCGCCACCTGCTCGCCACCACCGTAGATGGTGTCGAGCGACTTCGGGAAGCTCGACGTCATGCGCCACTTGATCTCGGGCGAGGACTGCGCAATCGCCGGCGAGGCCACCGCGGCTGATGCCGCCGCGCCCGCTGCCGACACTTTCAGGAAATCACGACGCTTCATCTTCAGGTCTCTCCTTGCTGGGGTGTTTCCCCTACTTCCTCTTCACGGCCGCTCGTTCCGGCGACGCGATCCTCATCGCGTCAAACCGAAGGGGCTTCGCTGCCGTGGGCGTTTAACACGGAAGCCACTCGCGCGGAACGCGACAATGGCATGACGGGGGTCGACGAAAGTCGCATGTCCCCAGACATTGGCTTCAGGCTGCCGCGATCACGCCCTTGAGCTGGTCGCGCACCTGCCCCGCTATGGCGCGATAGATCGCCGCATGGGGGCCATCAGGCTCGCTGTCCACGACGGGATTGCCGGCGTCCGAGGTGGCGCGAATCGCCATGTGCAGCGGGATTTCGCCCAAGAACGGTACTCCGAGCTTGTCGGCCTCATGGCGCGCGCCGCCATGGCCGAAGATGTCCGATTTCGTGCCGCAATGCGGGCACTGGAAATAGCTCATGTTCTCGACGATGCCGAGCACGGGCACGTTGACCTTCCTGAACATGGCGAGCCCCCGCCGGGCGTCGATCAGGGACAGGTCCTGCGGGGTCGAGACGATGACGGCACCCTTCAGCGGCACGTTCTGCGCCAGCGTGAGCTGGGCATCGCCCGTGCCCGGCGGCATGTCGACGACGAGCACGTCGAGCGTACCCCACGCGACGTCGCGCAGCATCTGCGTCACCGCCGACATCACCATCGGGCCGCGCCAGATCATCGCGGTCTCTTCCTCGACCAGGAAGCCGATCGACATGATGGCGAGGCCGAAGCGCCGGAGCGGAATCATTTTTCGCTCGCCGTCCAGCTCCGGCTTCTCGTGCAGGCCGGTCAGCCGCGGCACCGAGGGACCGTAGATATCGGCGTCGAGCAGCCCGACCTTGAGACCGAGGTCCCGCAGGCCCAATGCCAGATTGAGTGCGGTGGTCGACTTGCCGACCCCGCCCTTGCCCGAAGCCACCGCGATCACGGCGGCGACGCCAGGAATTTCGGACTGCCGCGCCATCGGCGATTGGGCGCCGCCCTGCGGCGGCGGCTTATGGGCATGGGCGGGCTGCACGCCGGGCGTGCCGCGACCAGGTTGCGGGGGTGGCGGCGCGGAGCCCGGCTTGCGCTCGGCCGTCAGGGCCACCATCGCCGTGGTGACGCCAGGAATGGCGCGCACGGCGGCTTCAGCCTCGGCCCGCACGGATTCCCAGGCCCGCGCCTCGGCGGCATCGACATTGATCGAGAAGAAGACCTTGCCGTCGGCGGCGCTGATCGCGCTCAGCACATTGGCATTGGTGAGCGCAACCCCGCGGGGCGACTTGATTTTGGCGAGGCTGTCGAGAACCTGTTGCTGCGTCACGCTCAAAGCGCATCTCCTGGAGTAGAGCACGATCCGAAAAAAGCGTGGTGCGGTTTGCCGGTCAGATCATGCTCAAGGCTTGAGGATGCCCCATTAGAGCGGAAACGGCCAAAAGGCTACTGCCTGCCGATATCGCCAGCCATTTCCGCGGGCGCCGCCCCCTGCTCCTGGGCCGCCTCGTAATTGAGTTCGATCATGACCCCGTTGGGGTCGTGGACGAAGATCTGCCAGAGGTCGCCGCCAGGCACCTGGCGGGCGTCGAATGTCATGCCCTTGGACGCCAGCCTTTGCTTCATGCCTTCGAAGCCACGGCTGACGAAGGCGACGTGGTGGACAACGCCGGAATCCGGCTTTTGTGGCTCGGAGGTCGGCGAAATATCGACGAGATGCACCACGGGCTTGCCCTCGCTGTACATCCAGGCCCCCGGGAAGGCGAAATTCGGCCGGGCGCCTTTTTCCAGGCCCAGCACGTCTTCGTAGAAGCGGACCGTCTCGGCCAGTTTCCGGGTCCGGATGTTGAAATGATCGAGCACGCCGACGCTCACGCCGCCCATTGCCTTTGCTCCCTTGTTTTGAAGTCCTTGAGGTCGGCCATCCTAGCACAGGGGCCCGCCAAACGAAGCCGTTGCCCTCCGCTCTCAAGGGTTTATGGTGCGCCCGGTCCGCTCCCGGCGGAACCTTGTAGGATCCCGGCTGGGCGCCCCTCGCCCGGCTGCAACCGTAAAACTCAAGCTACGGACACACACATGGCTAAAGTCGCTTTCCTCGGTCTTGGCGTCATGGGTTTCCCCATGGCCGGACACCTCGTGAAAAAAGGGGGCCATGAGGTCACCGTCTATAACCGCACCTCGGCCAAGGCGAAGGAATGGGCGGACAAGTTCGGCGGCAAGACAGCGGCGACCCCGAAAGCCGCCGCCGAAGGCCAGGATTTCGTGATGTGCTGCGTCGGCAATGACAACGATCTGCGCGCGGTCACGATCGGTCCCGACGGCGCCTTTGCCGGCATGCGGAAGGGAGCGACCTTCGTCGACCACACCACGGCTTCCGCCGAAGTCGCGCGCGAACTGGACGCGGCTGCCACGAAGGCCGGCTTCAAATTCGTCGACGCGCCCGTCTCCGGCGGCCAGGCCGGCGCCGAGAACGGCGTGCTGACGGTGATGTGCGGCGGCGCTCAGGACGCCTATGCCGGCGCCGAGCCGATCATCACGGGCGCCTATGCGCGGATGTGCAAATTGCTCGGACCCGCCGGAAGCGGCCAGCTGACCAAGATGGTCAATCAGATCTGCATCGCCGGCCTCGTGCAGGGCCTCTCGGAGGGTATCCACTTCGCCCAGAAGAGCGGCCTCGACGTCGCCGCCGTGATCGAAACCATCTCCAAGGGCGCTGCGCAGTCCTGGCAGATGGAGAACCGCTACAAGACCATGAACGAGGGCAAGTACGATTTCGGCTTCGCCGTCGAATGGATGCGCAAGGACCTCTCGATCTCACTGGCCGAAGCCCGCCGCAACGGCGCCAACCTGCCGGTCACCGCGCTGGTCGATCAGTTCTATTCCGAGGTCGAGAAGATGGGCGGCAAGCGCTGGGATACGTCCAGCCTGCTCGCGCGCCTGTCGCGCTGACGCCTGACCAAGCCGCTGCCGCCGTGCTGATCGCGATCGCCGCAATCTTCGTCCTCGCCTACGCGGCGATCGCGCTCGAGCACCCCATCGGGGTCAACAAGAGCGCCTCTGCGCTGCTCGCTGCGGGCCTGCTCTGGACGGTCTATGCGGTCGCGACCGGCGACCACGCTCTCGTCGGGCGCCAGCTCGACGATTCCGTCGGCGCCACGGCGCAGATCGTGTTCTTCCTGATCGGCGCGATGACCATCGTCGAGGTGATCGACGCCCATGACGGCTTCGAGGTCATCACCTCGCTGATCCGCACGACGAGCCAGGTGGGGCTGATCTGGCTGATCGGCTTCGTGACGTTCTTCCTGAGCTCGATCCTGGACAATCTGACGACCACCATCGTCATGGTCGCACTGATCCAGAAGCTGATCGCCCGTCGCGAGGACCGGCTGCTGTTCGCCTCCCTCATCGTGATCGCCGCCAATGCGGGCGGCGCGTGGACGGTGATCGGCGACGTCACCACGACCATGCTCTGGATCGGCGGAAATATCTCCCCGGTGAAGATCATGGGCGCGGTGTTCCTGCCCTCGCTCCTCAATCTTCTCGTCCCGCTCGTCTTCGTCAGCTTCTCGCTCAAGGGCAAGACCATCGCAGCGCCGCCGAAGGACGATGGACTGCTGGCCGTCGACCGGTTCGAGCGCAATTTGATGTTCTATCTCGGCCTTGGCACGTTGATCGCGGTGCCCGCGTTCAAGGCGGTGACGCATCTGGCGCCCTTCATGGGGATCCTGTTCGGGCTCGGCGTGCTGTGGCTGGTCGGCGAGATCGTCCATCGCCACAAGGACGAGCACGTACGCCAGCCGCTGACGCTGGTGCACGCGCTGACGCGGATCGACATGGGCTCGGTCGTATTCTTCGTCGGCATCCTGCTCGCGGTCGCCTGCCTCGAACATGCCGGCCTGCTCTCGATGCTGGCGCGCTGGCTGGATACCGTGATCGGCCGGCAGGACGTCATCGTCGTCGTGCTCGGCCTGCTCAGCGCCATCATCGACAACGTGCCACTGGTCGCCGCAACCATGGGCATGTACGACCTCGGGCATTATCCGCCGGACAGCTTCATCTGGGAATTCATTGCCTATTGCGCCGGCACCGGCGGCTCGATCCTGATCATCGGATCGGCCGCAGGCGTCGCCGCCATGGGGCTCGAGCGGATCGACTTCCTCTGGTACGCCCGCCGCATCGCGGTGCCGGCGCTCGCGGGATACCTGGCGGGAGCCGTGGTCTACGTCGCGCAGCATGCGTGGTTGCACTGAGCACCCACCGGGCAGCTTCCGGATTAACGCCCGGTTAACGTAATTTTTTAGCTCCTTAAGTCACCTCTTAAGGATTTCTTGCCAGAGATAGACAATGCAGAAGGCCCGCGTCCGACGTGGGCAGGAATCGTTGTTGCTTGATGAGTAACCCCGCTGAAAAGCCTGAGGTAGTGCAGCTTCCGGCCGAGCCGGTCAGCGCTCCATCACCGAGCAGCCGACGGGCTGCCGCGCAGCGGGTGCGCGAGGCACGCGATAGGTTAACGTCGACCAGCGGAACCCGGCCGGCCTTCGACGCCGAGCTGCTGCGCCAATATGCCCAGACGCGGCTCTCCGCTTCTTATGTCGTGATGCTGCTGGTGGTCGCCACCGGTATGTTGTTCGGGTTGTGGATGCAGCCGATCCCGGCCGCGCTCTGGACCACCGGCATGCTCTGCATCCATGTCGCCATGACACGCAGCTGCCGCCGCTTCCTGGCCGAACCTGCTTCGCCCACCGCGACGCGCAGCTGGCGGACACGCTTCGTCGTGCTCGACCTGCTCTACGGGTTGTGCTGGATGGCGATTCTGATTCATCCCGTGCTCGATATGGTCACGGAAACGCTGATGATGTTCCTGATGCTGCTGGTGATTGCGGTATCGAGCATGCTCGCGGCCAACCTGCCGATCGCAGCTCTCGCCGCGACGGCGCCCGTTGCTGTCGCGATGGCGCTGAGCTTTGCGATGACCGGTTCGCTGGACAACTACATACTGGCCGCGCTTGCGCTCGCGGCCGAAGGCTATTTCGTGCTGCTGGCACATCGCCTGCATTCTTCGACCTTCGCGACGCTGGAGGCGCGCGCGGAAAAGGATGCGCTGATCGGCGAACTCGAACAAGCCAAGGCGATCTCCGACGAGGCGCGTCACCGCGCCGAATCCGCCAACGTCGCCAAATCGCGCTTCCTGGCACAGATGAGCCATGAGCTGCGCACGCCGCTCAACGCCATCCTCGGCTTCTCGGAGGTGATGAAGAGCGAGATTTTCGGCGCGCATGCGGTGCCGGTCTACAAGGAATACTCGGCAGACATCCATAATTCGGGGGTGCACCTGCTCAACCTCATCAACGAGATCCTCGATCTGTCGCGGATCGAGGCCGGCCGCTACGAATTGAATGAGGAGGCGGTCTCGCTGGTCGGCATCGTCGCCGATTGCCATCATCTAATGAAGCTGCGCGCTTCGAGCCGCGGCATCACCATCCACGAAGTGTTCGAGCAATCGATGCCGCGGCTCTGGGCCGACGAGCGCGCGATCCGCCAGGTCGTGCTCAACCTGCTCTCCAACGCGATCAAGTTCACCCCGCAAGGCGGCGAGATCTGGCTCAAGGCCGGTTGGACCGCCTCGGGCGGACAGTACCTCTCGGTGAAGGATACCGGCTCAGGCATCCCCGAGGACGAGATCCCGGTCGTGCTCGCCTCCTTCGGGCAGGGCTCGAACTCTGTCTCTTATACACATCTGACGCTGCCGACGAAC
>NZ_JADFUE010000149.1:0-4209 GCF_054967145.1 Bradyrhizobium sp. UFLA06-24 | reverse complement strand
CCAGCGCGCATTCTCTCGCCCCCGAATCAACACGTAGGCAAGAGAATCACGTGGCGCTATTTAGGTACAGACCCTAGAACATGTCTCCGCGCAAAGCGCTCGATGGAGTCGAGCGGGTTCGCTCAAACGGCGCAATTGCCTTTCCCTAGAAGGTTTCGATCGACTAGGAATTGTTTTCAGACTCGAAGACAGCGTTCGATTATACTGGCCAGCCCGCTCAACGCGTAGCAGATCACAAAGAATATGCTCAGCACGCCCAGATAGATCTCGATGGCGTGTGAGTCTCCGGTTCCGACATACGCTAGTCTTTCTATCATTTGACGCGCCGATCCCAAGAGATCCGACACCCCAACAACGGACGTCAGTGCACTCGCCTGGACGAGAACGGTGAGCTGCCCGACGTAGGGCGGCAACGCACGCCGAAATGCTTGTGGCAAAATGACGAACACAAGCGCTTCCGTTGCGCTCAAGCCAAGCGCTCGGGCGCCCTGCTCTTGGCGATGTGGAATTGAATCCAAGGCGCCTCGAAAGACCTCACCGATGTTCGCCCCGCCCCAGAGCCCCAATCCGATTATTGCGGCCGTGAGTGGGCCCGTGCGGAGACCAATTTGCGGAAGGGCAAAGAACACGAAGAGGAGTATCATAAGCGACGGCACGCCGCGGAACAACTCAACGTAAAGCCGTCCGACAAAGCGCGCGAACGTGAGCGTGCTTTGCGACAGCGCCGCGATCAGGAGACCAAGGATTGTCGCCAAAATGACGGTGAGCAGCGAGATCCACAAAGTAACCAAAAGGCTCTTACCAAGGTAAAGGGTGACAGGCCAAACCCAGTTGGTCATTTAACTACTCCCAGCCCCGGAACCGCGAGCCTGCGCTCGAACGTACGAGACAAAGCGCTTAGGATGCTGCACCCCAGCAGGTACATGAGACAAGCGATTCCGAAGGTCTCAAACACTTTAAACGTATCTGACACGATCCGGTTGGCGACATAGGTCAATTCCTGATAGCCGACGACGATCATGAAGGAGGACGACCTGAACTGCGTGATCGCCGTGGTTGTTGTTCCGGTGATCGCGATGCGCAACGCGATCGGGAGTGTGATGTCAAGAAAGGTCTGGAACGCCGGCAAGCCGAGAGCGCGAGCTGCCGTCACTTCGCCTTTCGGCACAGCTTCGAATGCGGCCCTGAAGACCTCCGTTTGATAAGCACCGCCCCACAATGCGAGCGCTAGCCAGGAAGTCTCGAACGGCGTCAGACGGATGCCTATGTCGGGTAGCGCGTAGAACAGAAAGAGCTGGCTCCGGAAATCTGGACAGGGCGATGAGTGGAGTTTCTGCCTGACGGCGGGCAAGATTGTCCCGCGAATCAGGAGAGACGATGAGCAGACGAGCCCGCCGGCAGCACGCACTCGCATTCAAGGCCAAGGTGGCGTTAGCGGCGATCAAGGATCAAGGGCGAGATGACGCTGGCCGAGCTGGCTGAGCATTTCGACATGCATCCGAACCAGATCACGCAGTGGAAGTCCCAGCTTCAGGAAGCGGCGGCCGAGGTCTTTGGTCCTCGCGGTGGCAACAGAACGAGCGAGCCCGCGGGGGACGTGAAAACGCTGCACGCCAAGATCGGGGAGCTGACGCTTGAGAACGATTCCTAAGAAACGGCAGCATCTACTTTCGGCTCCAAGGGCAGGTGAACAAAGCCGAATGCCTTGGCACGCCGCTGCAAATTGTTGACCACTCGCGTCCGGTAGCGCGTCTCGTAGGACGAGGCCCCGGGATCGACATAGTCCATTCCGTATCGCACAGCATTGTAGAACAGAACTGCGATCTTCCGGGCCGTGGCGGTCACGGCCTTGGTCTTGCCAAAGCACTACTGCCGCTTCACAGCATAATGGCTGATCAGCCGTCGCAGTTCAGTTTCCGCCGCTGCGGTTGAACCAATACCTCGCTCAGGCAGTTGCTTGATCCTTCGATCTGGATGAAGGACCGCGTGGTCAAGCAGCAGACGCCGCTTCACAGACTGAGGCCGCGTTTGTTGAGCACCGTGTCCCTCAGAGCACCCTTGATCTCGCGAGCGATGTCCTTGCTGACCTGGGGTCCGAACTCCCGCTCGGCATCCGCAACGACATCGGCCTCAGCGCCGATCAGTCCCGCTTCAACGAGCTTTTGCTTCAGTCGGCCCGGGAACTCCTCCTCCAAGGCATCGGCGAGCTTTTCCTCCATCGTGGCATGGTGTTCCGGTTCAATGCGGAGCACCACATCGTCCCAAGGTTTCCAGTCCGTCGCCAAATAGTCGGCGAACCCCGTCGCCTCCTTGCTCCGCACAGACGTCTCAGCCCTGTCAATGTCTTCCTCGGTGAGGTGAGAGTCGTAGAAGTAGTTCATGTCCGGGGCGATGTGCTGCAGCCCCAGCCGCTCGCGCAGCGTGGCCTGATAGGCAAGGTAGACCTCGATTTCGTCGACGTTGTTGATGGTGCCGCCTGTGCGGAGCGATTGGACCTTCTCGCGCGCGATCCCCCCCAGTGCCTCCAAGCGGAACATGACACGGCCTAGATCAACGAGGGCCGCTACCCCCTCGTTATTGTCATAGAGCCCGTTCTCGACGTTGGCGATCAGGCGCGCGGTTTGCATGCCGTTCCAGGTCAAAGTTCTGCGATCCGCGCAGCTCTCGTTGGCGTCAAGAGCAAGCTGGAAGTACTGCGCGCGCAATTGCGGGTTGGCCGCTGCCTGCCGCAGATCATTGGCCACCCCCTGCTGGAATCCTTCGTTCCCAGAGTTCACGGTATTCCGCAGCCCGTTGAGGAAGTCTGCGTATTGCTGGGCACCGGGTTCTTCTGCAAAGCTCTGCCACTTGGCCACCACCTCGGGATCGCCCTCCTTCGGATCCCCGTTGAGCCAGTCCGCTACTGCCTCGGGAAGAGACTCCGCAGCTACTGTCTCGAGAGGAAACGGCGCAACGGCGGCGTCCTCCCACTGATCTTCGTGCGTCTCAGACAAATCAAAGACGACCCTCGGGCCGGCATACCCATCGGTACTTTGGATTGTGTCCAGGTTCATCAGCATCTCCTGGGGCAGCGGATTGCCAGACACAACCACCTCCGCAGCAGCCCCCAACTGCGTTAGCAAGCCCGTGGGTAGGCTGGTTAGCTGGTTATCGTTAAGGTAAAGTCTTCCGAGACTGGTCGGGAGAGTCTCGGGCAGGCTCGTCAATTGGTTTACACCAACGTCAAGGCTTCCGAGACTGGCCGGGAGAGTCTCGGGCAGGCTCGTCAATTGGTTTACACTAACGTCAAGGCTTTCGAGCCTGGCCGGGAGGGCCTCGGGCAGGCTCGTCAATTGGTTGTTGCCGACGTTGAGGCCCTCGAGCGCGGCCGGGAGGGTCTCAGGCAGGCTGGTGAGCCGATTGCTCCACACGTCCAGCAAGGCGAGCCCGGCCGGAAGCGCGGGCAAGCTGACCAACTGATTCCCATTAACATTGAGCGAATTGAGCGCGTCAGGGAGAGTCTCGGGCAGACTGGTCAGCCGGTTGAAGGACGCGTCGAGCGAGTGGAGCCCGGCTGGAAGTGGAGGCAGGCTGGTGAGGCGCAGCATTGCAAGATTCAGCTCGCCCTGATTCCAAGCATTCACTCGCCTTACAGCCTCTTGTCGATCCTCGAGCGGGTTCTGCCCCTCTTCGGCAGCCCACTCCTCCAGCATCTGGTCGTGCCCCCCCTCCGCAGGAGCAGAATCCCCGAGATTTGCCGGATCGTCAGCGGCGAGCACCGCGTGGGTCAAGACTCCAACCCACTGCGCCTCCTCACCTTCCCGGTCCTCGCGGCCGGAAGATTCGGTGCTGCCATTACCGCGCTGAGCCTGCCCTGCATCAAAGGGATCCATTTCCTGCTCCTTGTCGGACTGAGCAAATTATGCGACCTCTCGGCCCACATCGAACGTTGCAGCCTCTAAGACATTTAGCTTACGTCGAGCTGACGAGCGTTGAACCATGTTGAGGAAGCGATCTGCGCAATTTGTGAAGGAGTTCGGCTTCGATTCGGTGCAGCCTTTCGGCTTGAGCCAGATGAGGTCAGAGGGTACCGTCAAGTTAACGAATTGGAGCGGCGGAGGGGGTAGACGAGCGGCATGCGGACTGCCAAGGACCCTCTTTATCGCCGCCATCGCTTCCCACCGGAAGTGATCAGCTATGCCGTTTGGTTGTATTTCCGGTTTCCCTTAA
>NZ_JADFUE010000148.1:0-4282 GCF_054967145.1 Bradyrhizobium sp. UFLA06-24 | reverse complement strand
CCTCGAGGCCGGAGGGAGCCTCGAGAGCGAGGCCCTGGACGGCATCCGGCCAGGTCAAGGCGTACCCCATCACAAATTGCCCGCCTAGCGAATGGCCGAGGTAATAGGCTTTCTTGACGCCGAGTTGGTTGACGACGAGGTCGTAGATCACCTCGCGCATGTCCTGCATGGTGCGAGCCGGGCTCTTGTCGAGATTGCCGGGCCCGGACATGCCGTAATGCGGCAGATCAGGCGCGATCACGCGCAGACCGCTGCGCAGGGCGTATTGCATCACGTTGCCGTAGTGTCCGGCGAACGCGCCCTTGCCGTGGATGATCACCAGCACCTTGGGATCCTTGTCGGTGCCGGCATATTCGTCCATGTAGCCGATCTGCCAGGAGTTGCCGCTCCTGTCCTTCGCGTTGGCGTATTTGACCGGATAGGGATAGGTCACGAAATCCTTCCAGAAGGACTTATTTGGGTCGATGTTTTCGGCCACGCCGGGTACGCGATAGTTCTTGTCCTCGAACTTCTGCGCGCGATCCAGCGCCGCGACGTCGTCCATGAAGGCGACGAACTTCGGATCGTTCTTGCGCTGGTTGATGATCGGGAACACACCGTAGTGCGCGACTGGGCTTTCCTGGGCGATGAGGTCTGCGCCGGGGACGCGGTCGACCGCCTTCTCGGCCAGCTTGAAGTTCAGCCAGAGGTCGTTGGTGATGTGCATCACCAGCGTGCGCGCGCGAATGCGGCCCAGATAGGGATTGATGTTGTGGGTCTCGCCAACCCGGTTGCGCCAGACAAGATCGACGGCGTCATAAAGCTTGGCGCGATTGGTGACGTTCAGCCCCGCCTTCTCGTTAGGCGGGTCCCAGTAGAAGATCTCCGGCTGAACCGCCTTCCAGTTCTGGCTCGTGCGGAAAGCAAAGTCGTACCCAGTCATGCCAAGGATCGACCAACCGAAAGCGACGCCTGGCACCGGGTGTTTCTCCTTGGGCAGCTTATAATAGTCGCCCTTGGTGGCCTGCCAGACGGGATCGGCCTCGATCGCGGCAGTCATCATCTGGAAAGTCCAGTTGCCCACGGGATCATCGCCATCGGACTGCGTGGTGCCGCCGATGGGCATGATTGCACTGACATATTCCGGATGCATCACGCCCCAGACGTACGTCTGGGTGCCGCCCATGGAGACGCCGGTAACCAACGCAGCGCGAGCGATCTTCAGTCCGTCGTGCAGCATGCGGTAGTTGGCCTGCACCATGTCATAGTAGCTGTATTGCGGAAACTTGACGCCAAGGCCGTCGGAGGGCTTGCTCGCGCCCCAGGTGCCAAGCGGATCGACCATCACGACATAATAGCGATCGGTATCGATCGGCCGGCCCGGGCCGATGATGGGCACGCCACCGGACAAGGCAGCGCCCTTGACCCATTGCTCGTACATGTCGGTGGAGTCGCCGGAATAGTAGGAATTGACGATCACAGCATTGGTGATTTCACCCGCCGCGTTGCGGCGGGCATTGCCGATCGCGATGTAGGATGTCCGCAGCTTGCCGGCGCCCAACGATTCCAACGTGACGCCGCCCTCTCCGCCATTCTCCCACTTCGAGGGATCCGAGAGGTCGTATTTGCCACCGAGGCGGAAGTTTGCGATTTCGTAGGTCTTCTTCAGCTCGTCATGCTGCATCTGCGACGAGCGGCGCGTGAATGGCTGCGCAAGCGCAAATGAAGTGCCGATCAACAGCAGCACCACACTTACGAGAAGACGGCGCATAGGCTCGCTCCCTTTCATGGCGATATCCTCCGGCAATTGTTCTGATCGAAGGCTAGGAGCGGCTGCGCGGCATCCTTTGACTTAACTCAACGGATTGCGGAAGTTCTGGCCAAGGATGTTTCGGCACCGAATTACCCGCGGGATCGCCGCAATGCCCTTTCTCAGCCACGGCTCGCATCGGATCCGCTACGAGCTTGACGGCCCTGCCGACGCACCGGCTTACGTGCTGGTCAACGGCCTGACGCAATATGCCGAGCTGTGGGCCGCCTATCGCGATGCGCTCATCGCGCGCGGTTTCCGCGTCGCAACGTTCGATCTGCTGGGTCAGGGCGAGTCCGACAAACCTGCGCTCTTCATCAGCCAGGACGATCAGGTTATGGCCCTGCACCTCCTGATCCAGGAGCTCGGCAGTGGGCCCGTGTTCCTGAGCGGCATCAGCTTCGGCGGCCTGATAGCGCTGCGCTATGCCATCGCATATGGCGACCGACTATCAGGGCTGGTGCCGATGAGCTGCTTCGCCGAGCTGCCACCGCAACTTTTCCTGCTCGGAAACGCGCTGCGCACCGGCTTGATCCTCGGCGGTACCAGCTATCTGCAGGATCTGCTGCTGCCGATGAACGTCTCCGACCACTGGCTGGCGCCGGTGCTGGACAAGCTCGACAGCGTGAAGCGGCAGGGCTGGCTCGTGAACGACGTCTACGCCCTGCAGAACCTGATGGAATCCTTCCTCGACTTCCAGCCGCTGACGCCGCAACTGGCGTCGATCGGCGTGCCCACGATGATCTTGAACGGCGAGTTCGATTTCCTCACGCCACGCGCGCTGCACGAGACGTTGCGCGTTCAAATTCCCAACAGCAGCCTCGTCATCATCCCGCGGGCTTACCATGCCTTCACGCTGGAGAAGCCAGCACTGACGGCCGATTTACTCGCCCGCTTCGCGGATGACGTGATGGCTGGACGCTGGCAAGGCAATAAGTCGGTCTGGATCGCCCCGGACGAGGCGGGCGGCGAGCTCATGCCGTTTCCTGCCGGTTACGACCATCTGCGCGCGATCCCGGTCAAGGGAGCGATCGCATGAGTACCTTCTTCGGTCCGCTCGATTCCGATGGGCGCGTACCTGCCCGGCAGCAGACCCGTGTCGCGAGCTTCCTGGTCTCGGCCCATGGCGCGCTTGGGCGTCGCTTCGCTCTCGCCCTTCCTCTGAGGCTGGAATCAGCCTGGCAGACCGAGCTGAACGCGCAGTTCTACAACGAGTCCGAAATTGTCTCTCTGCTCCTGCGCGCAACTCATTGGACGCCGGACCTCGCCCTCGGCTATCTCGCGGCGGCCTGGGAGACCGCCTGGTTTCCTGCGGCGGCGGATGGCATTCCGGATCAATCGCTGGCGTTTGCCGTTGATCTTGCAACTCTCGCTCACGCGATCCACGCCGGTATCAGGCCGGCGGCCCTGCTTCCGGTCGAGGCGAACGCGAACGATCCCTTCGCGATGGCGCTGCGGCGCGTTGAGTTCGAGAGCGGCCGGTTGTTGCAAGCGCAAATTATGTTCCTGAAGGGAGAAAGCCTCCTGCCATTTCGCGACGCCGTGAGCGCCGCGCTCGAACGGCGCCACGCCGACGTGCGCAAGCTCTGGCGCGAGATGCTCGAGAGCATCGATATTTCGGGCGACGAAAATGGCGTGAAGCCTTGACTCAGGTCAAAGGAGTACGCTGACCGCCCGCCAACATTCCGTCGACGAACTGACCGGAGTTCCGACCATGAGGGCCGTATCCGTCGAAGAAGCCGTGGCGATGATCCCAACCGGCGCGAGCATCATGGTTGGCGGATTCATGGGGGTCGGGACACCGGAGCGCTTGCTCGACGAGGTCGTTCGACAGAAGAAGAGCGGCCTCACGATCATCAGCAACGACGCAGCAACCCCCGGCAAGGGTGTCGGCAAGCTGTTTGACGCAGCGCTGGTCTCGCGGCTGACTGCCACCCATATCGGCCTGAACCCCAAGGCGCAGCAGCAGATGCTCACCAATCAGATCGGAGTCGATCTGATTCCGCAGGGCACTTTTGCCGAACGCATTCGCGCCGGCGGCTGCGGCCTTGGCGGCGTGCTGACACCGACAGGCGTCGGCACGCTGGTCGCGGAAGGCAAGCGCCAGATCGAGGTCGACGGCAAGCCTTATCTGCTCGAGACGGCGCTGCGCGCGCAATTCGCGCTGGTGCACGCCTTCCTCGCCGATTACCTCGGCAATCTCTCCTACGCGCTAACCTCTCGCAATTTCAATCCGGTGATGGCCATGGCGGCCGATACCGTGATCGTGACCGCGGAGCACATCGTGCCCGTTGGCGTGATCGCGCCCGACCACGTCATGACGCCGGCGCCGCTCGTCGACTATCTCGTCACCAACGCGAACGGGTGAGGTCATGGACGCACAGGAGATCATCGCCCGCCGTGTCGCGCAGGAGCTCAAGCCGGGCAATCTCGTCAACCTCGGCATCGGCATTCCGACACTGGTCGCCAACTATGTTTCGCCCGAATCAAAGG
>NZ_JADFUE010000147.1:0-4451 GCF_054967145.1 Bradyrhizobium sp. UFLA06-24 | reverse complement strand
GCCATGCCATAGAAACCTCCTTTTTTTGGCACAGTATAGGGGAGATTCGGGGTGTCGGGGCTGCGCCCTGACCAGCGTGTTGTCAACGCCAGGAACACCGGCGGTCATGACAACACATTTCCTGTCCGTCACCCTCGTTTTGGACGCGTCGCCCACGGCGGTGCTACAAAACATATCCTGTCCCGCATGAGAGCCACCGGCAGGATCGGCAACACGTCACCGAATGAAGGCATGTAATGACGTCAAACGTGAACACGTGGCCTATCTTGCATCGTCAACAAAAGCCCCACAATGACCGTGCGACACATCAGCTGCAGATGCACTTCCGCTTCCTCGCGTTGACAGACTGCGCTAGTCAACACTGCGGCGAGCGGTGGGGACAAAAAGGGAAGGATGAAGGTGTGAGTGGCATGCAGAAAAGCGGGAAAAGGCCACAGCCCGGCGGGCTGTTTTTCCATAGGCTCCGCCCTCCTGACGAGCGTCACCGAAATCAATGGATTTCCAGTGCTCAAATCAGAAGCGGCGAAACCTGACAGGACTTAAAGATCCCCACCGTTTCCGATGGGTCGCTCCCTCGTGCGCTCTCCTGTTCCCACCCTGAGGTTTACCCGTTGCAGTCCGCCGTAAGGTGGCGTTTTCTCATTCCTTCCCGCGCAACTGGGTGCCTTGTAGGTGGTTCGCTCCAAGCTGGACTATCTGCACGAACTCCCCGTTTAGTCCGACTACCGCGTCTATTCCGGTAACTATTCACTTGAATCCAACCCGGAAAGACACGAAAAATCGCCACTGGCGGTAGCCATTGGTAGCTGATTAGAGGAGTTGAGTCTTGAAGTTATGCATCAGTTAAGGCTAAACTGAAAGAACAAGTTTTGGTGACTGCGCTCCTCCAAGCCAGTTACCGCGGTTAAAAAGAGCGTCAACTCTTTGTAACCTTCGAAAAAACCGCCCTGCAAGGCGGTTTTTTCTTTTCTAGAATCGAAGACTACGCTGGTTGCTAACTCTCAGTCAAGAAACAAAAAAAGCAGCCAAAGGCTGCTTTATAAAAACCAGGCATTATTTGTACCTGAACAAATTCAGGTTATCGACCAGGCACTAAAAATGCCCAGGCTTCATACCCGTAATCGTGAGCATCGAGCATTCTCGTTGAGTTTTTCACTCGACGATAGCGGCAATATACCCATCTGAAGCCTTTAGGTGCTGGTTTGCTCATAGCATACCCTCCATCCCAAAAAATCATCCAGTTCTTGGCTGATGAAGATAAAAAGGCTACACTTCGATTCCCCAATCTAAGTTTTGCCCTTACATCATCAGCTCAATGCGGTCGACGGATGACTTCACCACATTGATTTTTTAGTTGTAAGATCACTTACCTTTCCCGCCACTCCCGTTTTTAGTTGGATCAACTAACTTATATGTTTGACCAGCTTTAGGAGTTGGCGGTAATGGCTCTCCCTTCACGACAGTTCGCTCCACCCCTGTCGAGGCGCCCCTAGGCCCAATAATCTCATACTGCCCTGAACGCTTAGCGATATTCCCAGACTTCATACATACCTCACTTCGTCACCAAAGCACGGAATTGTGCTTCTAAAACTATTGTATCATTTACAGCCAAAAAGTCAAGCTATAGATCTACTAAAAGTATTGCTAGAGAATTACCACGGTATTGCTGAAGCGATACTTTTAGACCATACTTACCAACAATAGAAACGCTCAAATTTCGAACAAACACTACTCAACAAGAAAAGAGGGAGCCACTATGCTGAACGAAAAAATTAGAGAGCTAAGAACTGATCGAGGACTTTCACTGGAGCAACTGGCGAATCAGATTGGTTCAACGAAAAGCTACATTTGGGAACTCGAAAAGAAACCGGAGATAAAACCATCTGCTGAAATAGTGTCCAAGCTTGCGCACGCATTAAATGTTACTATGGACTCGTTGATGGATGAGCAGAAGGAAAGCGATAAAGACGTCGTTTTCTTTAGAGAATACAAAACACTATCCGAGCCAACAAAGGTGCAATTAATGAGCATTTTGCAGGCTTTAAAACAACAAGGTTAATGATGAACAACCCCAGACTTGAAGCTTCACAGATAGCAGAAAAATGGCTCAACGCTCAAAAATCAGAGCACCCATTTCCGATTGACTGCATCAGAATAGCGGAAAGTCTGGGAATAAAAGTTCAAGGCGCAGAGCTCCCCAATGACTTCCAAGGGGCTCTATTCCTCACAGAGGAAGTTAACGCCATAATATATAACAACAATATTAAAGAAGATGGTCGAAAAAACTTTACGATAGCCCATGAGATTGGGCATTTTATCCTTCACCAAGATAAAGAAGAGGTTAAATGCAGAATCGACGACATAGATAGGTTCGAGATAACCCCTCATGGGAAAACCATAGAGAATGAAGCCAACCAGTTTGCAGCAAGTCTACTAATGCCAGAAAATGATATGGCTAACTTCTTAAAAAAATCCATACCAGACATAAACTTGGTACTCTCACTAGCCAGTCGTTACGGAACCACAGCAACAGCAACAGCATGCCAAATGGTGCATGTGTCAAAAACGCCATTAGCAGTCATTCTTTTAAATGAAGACAACTCCACAAAGTGGTGTTTCAGGAACAATCACTTTAGAGATCTATTCATCAAAAAAGGCACTGTAATCAACATATCAACTCATTCACCACAAGAAAACGAAGACTCTGTGCAGGAGCTCTGGTTCCCAAAACCAATTGAGCAACAATGGAAGCTAAAATCATCTTCATTAGATATGGAAGAGTACAAGCAAAGGCTTTACTTACTATCAGGAACAAAGTGCGTTTCCACCACATCCGAACCCCAGCATGATCTAAGCACTACATAATATTGCATCTACCATAACTTCCGTTGGGCGGACCTGTGTTCTTAGAGCGGTTTAAGTGTAAACAAAGGAAGTAGCATCTGGTTGTTTATCATCCACTCCAGTGAATGTTGGCACCGGTATGCGATAATTCGCTTTATCGTGGCAAAATCATCCTCCAGGTTGCGGCTAAGTATGGGCTCATGATGAGCAATACGGTTGCGCAGCTTTCTCACTGTCTCCAGATCGTTGTAGAGATTCTGCCGCAACTGCGCTGCGCTCAATCCCTGTGCAGCTGCATGAGGAAAAGCAGCCAGTATGTGATTGTTCCAGAGTCGGGTGTCGAATCTTCCGGTCAGAAGTTTCTGCCAAAAAACAAACTTGAGTTCAGGGATAACCTTTCCTGTCGTAGGCTGGTTCCTCCGACCATTAATAAGGTCGTCTTTGGGTTTATAACCATGAACAGGGATCGGCAGACTTCGTTCAAAACCCATAGACCACGGCCATCTGGGGCCGTATACCACCTCGAGCACATCTGAGAGAGCATTTCGCATAATCACTTCGCAAACATGTAAGGGTACAAAGAAGGCGGCAGATATTTGTGCGTTCCACATGTAAAGCCTCAGGGCTTTTTCTGTCTTTTGAATGCCAGCAGGCCCACCTAGAACATTTTCATACGTTCCTATTCTGGCCGCAGACAAGCTGGCCTTTATCCTGTTTGACGACATCGTCAGCAATCCTTATAATGAAGTTACTAGCCACGGGACTTGTTAGCAGTAATGCTTCCCCCCGAGGACAATCGACAGAGATATACAACAAAGGCCCGCTGTATGCTATACAGCGGGCCTTTGTTGTTTTAATTTCCTTCACTTAGGACACTTGCGACAACTCTGTCGATTTACCATAACATCCGTTTCCCGCACCGCCTCAGGCGCCCTATGTGCGCTTGAACAACCAAAGCAGTAAAACTCCCTCACTTCTCCGCAAAAAAGCCCGCAAAATGGCGTACAGGCCGTGTGGCGGCATGAATGGTTATGCAACCCAGTACGCAGAGACCAGTTTCAGAGAGAAACGCGCCCTAAGCGCGTGTTTTTGCCGTTTTGCCAATGTGAGAAACGGTGAACGGGCGGGCAATTCATTGCACGGCCGTGAGGCGTTGGCCAAGCCGGCGGCGCGGCAGTAGGGATCAACGGCGCCAGCGCTGCCACCACCGTTTGACGATCGCCGGCTCCGCCGGGGTCGGATGGTGCTCCAGACGCAAGACCGCCGCTTTCAAATCGGCGACCTCCTGCCGTAATGCGCGTATTTCGGCGAGTAATACCGCCTGATCTTCTGTGCCAACGGGGTGTGACACCGTGTGCCGCGCATTCGTGCCAGCGGGTTGCAGCTCGCCGTACACACGCAGCAATTCCGTGGTTTCTAACTCCCGCTTGCCATCGGCATTAGTTCGCCATGACACACGACCTGCCGCCATATCACGGTAGAGCGTCCGCCGACTTTTTCCGGTCAAGGCCTGTGCCTGCGCCACACTGTGCCATGCCATAGAAACCTCCTTTTTTTGGCACAGTATAGGGGAGATTCGGGGTGTCGGGGCTGCGCCCTGACCAGCG
>NZ_JADFUE010000146.1:0-4465 GCF_054967145.1 Bradyrhizobium sp. UFLA06-24 | reverse complement strand
GGCTGGAGAGACAAATGGCAGACAAAAGGCAAATGCGCCTGGGCGCCTCGATTCGAGGCCTCGGCTACAACATTTCAGCTTGGTTGCATCCCGATGTGGATCCCGCAGCATCCGAGAAGGTTCAGCACTTCGCTACCGCAGCTCGAATCGCCGAGGAGGCGATGTTCGATACGGTGTTTCTTGCCGATACGCTTGCGGTCCGCTCATACGATGATCCAAAAGGGGCTGCCGCGCGCAGCTCCAACAACGTGGAGCTAGAGCCCATCACGTTGCTGGCGGCCCTTGCAATGTGCACGAAACACATCGGCCTCGTGGCGACTGCTTCCACAAGCTATAACGAGCCTTACCATATCGCTCGGAAGTTCGCCTCCATCGATCACATCAGCGGAGGGCGCGCTGGATGGAATGCGGTTACCTCCTGGTCCCAGCAAGAGGCAAATAACTTCAGTCGAGAATATCACTTCGACAAGGATGAGCGCTATGAGCGCGCCACCGAATTCCTCCAGGTTGTCCTCGGGCTATGGAACAGCTGGGACGCGGATGCATTCCTGCGCGACAAGAAACGTGGGCTCTTCTACGATGAGTCGAAGATGCACGTGCTCAACTATCGTGGCACATTCTTCAACGTGCGCGGTCCGCTAGGCGCGTCGCGTACGCCGCAGGGTCGGCCGGTGATCTTCCAAGCTGGCGCTTCAGAGCACGGGCTCAATTTGGCCGGCGCGTTCGCGGATGTCGTCTACTCCGTTCCTCAGCATATGGCCGAAGCTATCCGCGGGCGCCAGGTCTTGCGCGCGCACGCCGAAAAGTTCGGCCGACAGGCTGACGACATCAAATCATTGCCGGGTGTGCAGATTATCGTTGGCCGAAGCTCATCCGAGGCTCGCGATAGGCTTGAGTATCTCAAAACCTTGATCGATCCCCTGCAGAGTCTCGCCTCCATCAAGCGAATGTTTGGCGACTTGTTGGGAAATGATATCAACTTGGACGATCGCGTGCCCGAGGTTGGAAACACCGAAGGGAAGTTCTCGACCGCGACGAACACGGTGAGACGTGCGCGCGAAAATGGCTGGACTGTTCGTCGGCTGTGCCAGGAGTTCGGAATGGGGCAGCAGGTGAACCTTAGCGGCACGCCCGACGAGATTGTCTCGACGCTGGTCGATTGGTTCGAGGCGGACGCCTGCGACGGCTTTAATATCCTGCCAGCTTACCTTCCCGACAACCTTGCCGAGGTCGCGGAGCACATAGTGCCGCGTCTTCAGGATCGCGGTCTGTTCCGGCGTCGCTATGAGGGGGCGACACTTCGAGAAAATCTAGGGTTGCCGCGCGTCTAGGTACGCGCCCACAATGTAGACCTGCGTGCCTCAAAACGCGGAGCACGCGAGTTTAGCCGGCTCCAGCTCAGCTGCCTCATGAGAGACCGTCCATAACGTCCCCGAACTACCCCGCAACCTGGTCTTCGTCCCCTACGACGAAGACTGGGGACGGGAGGCCGACCTCATGCTTCTCTGTCGGTCTGTGCGCCTGTGACGCTAGCTTCTATCACCCGCCATCGTTGGACATTGTCCTCGCGCGACGCGCGTTCACAGATAGAGCATCATCGAGGACGTGCAGTCGGCCGGTTCGGCTGGCAAGGTCAAGCGCGCGCTCGATCGTTTCAAATCTAAGGCCGCGGCGGTCTCGTCTACCCAGCATGGATGCGCAGGAATAAGACCTCCAGCAGCGCCTCATTTGAGGCAATCCACCTAAGGCATGCAATTTTGGTCGTTTATCTGCGATACGATGGGACAATTCCCCGAGAAGCCGCCCTGTAGCAGAGTATAGTTACCGGGCGCAAACATAGCCGATTGGTCGAGAATGCCGGCGCGGTGGGTCGACTTTGACAAGCGAACAAAGTCGAGAGGCTCGATAGGGCCAGCAATCAGGCCGCTGCTACCCAGCTTGGCATCAGCGTGGTTCTCCGAAGCTCTCTGAGACCGGCCCTCCAAAAGGCTAACTCAGATCGAGATCTATTTAACATGCACGCCTACCAACAGGAAACCACCGGAATCAGGCAAATGCATCTGAGCGTCTTTGTAGCCGCCACGGGAAACCATATAGCGGGATGGAGAATTCCGGAGGCGCTCACGAGTGCCGAAGACTTCTCCGCACTATTGGCTATCACCAAAATCGCGGAGCGCGGGAAATTCGATTTTGCGTTCTTTGCCGACGCGCCCGTCTGCGCCATGGCCGACCTGCCATCTTTCGCTCTAAAGCTAGAGCCGGCTACTCTCCTTGCGGCTCTCAGCGTACAGACGTCGCAGATTGGACTGGTAGCAACGATCTCATCTACCTTCACTGAGCCCTATAATCTCGCTCGCGCGATCGCTTCCGTCGATCAAATCAGCGGGGGGCGCGCCGGTTGGAACGTTGTTACGACCGCCTCTCCGGAAGCGGCGGCGAATTTCGGGCGAGAGCTGCCGGATCATGGCCTTCGTTACGAGATTGCCGACGAATATCTTCAGGTCGTGCAGGGCCTTTGGGACAGCTGGGAAGCTGGTGGTTTGGTCGCAAACAAGGAGACCGGCCAATATCTCGATCTGTCCAAGGTTCACGTGCTGAACCACAATGGCAAATACTTCAAGGTGCGGGGGCCGCTGTGCGCGTCGCGCTCGCCGCAAGGACAGCCGGTTGTGGTCCAGGCTGGATCTTCGGGGGCGGGACAGAGATTTGCGGCGAAATATGCCGAAGTTGTATTCACCGTCCAGCAAGAAATGAGCGAGGCGCAGCGCTTCTATCAAGGACTAAAAGAGCAGGTCGTTGCCAACAGTCGCCCGCCGGACCATTGCGCTGTCATGCCAGGACTTTTGACCGTGGTGGGGAGAACAGAGGAAGAGGTGCGTAAGAAGCTTGCACATCTCGCAAGCTTGGTAATACCGGGCTCTGCATTGGCAACGATGTCGGAAAGACTCGGTCACGACATGTCGCAGTATTCCCTCGATGAACCCGTTCCGGACCTTCCCGTGGCGCCGACTGGCGTGCAGAGCTATGCGCAGGTCATTTATGCGAAGGCGAAGCGAGAGCGTCTTACATTAAGAGAGGTCCATAACCTCTTCGCGCTGTCGCGCGGTTACCTCATGATGACGGGGACCCCCAAAGCCATCGCAGACACCATGGAAGAATGGCTGGTCGGCCGTGCTTGTGATGGCTTCATGCTTGTACCTGCATTCTTTCCGGGCGATCTTGCCGAGTTCGTAAACTTGGTGGTACCTGAGCTGCAGCGGCGCGGCCTATTTCGTAAGGACTACGCTCGAAAGACGTTGCGAAGCCACCTTGGGTTACCGGAACCAAGAAATCGCTTTGCGAAGGAAGCGTCATCAGAGTGAGTGCTGGTCCGCGGTACGGCTACAGCCGGTCTGGCTAATAGGCGCGAAAGGCTCCGGCTGCGGGATCAAGTGTCGAAGCCGCTGCTCAAGACGCAAATAGCCACCAAAGTGACCGTTCTGCCCGCCTCCGCAGCCAGACCTTCACAGGTGGCTAATAAGCCCTCTCGGTCGGACCTCCGCCGCTCTTCGTTCTGCACTCAAGAGAAATTCCGCTCGTTCTTGTCTAAAAACGCAGGAGATCGGCGTTGCAGATGCTTAATCTGATGTTGAACGGACGGTGCTTTGAGAGTTAAAGCTGCCCTTCTTCAGCCGTATCAGAATTATGGCGCGCTAGCAGCCGCCGCAGTGAGAGATGCTCCACACCGTCCCTAAAGCACTGGAAGCCTTTGCTCGCGGCGAGATCGTAGTCGTTACCGACGATGACGATCGCGAAGGTGAGGGCGACCTCATCGTAGCCGCTTCGCTCTGCACGCCAGAGAAGATGGCTTTCATCGTGCGCCACACCTCCGGAATTGTCTGCGCGCCGGTGACTTTGGCAGACGCGCGGCGGCTGCGGCTCGATCCAATGGTAGCCCACAACGATTCAGCTCATGCCACTGCCTTCACTGTGTCGATCGACTACAAGGCAGGACTGACCACCGGCATCTCGGCCGATGAGCGTACCGCGACCTGTCGCGCGCTCGCCAATCCCAATGTCGGGGCCGGCGACTTTGCAAGGCCAGGTCATATCTTTCCGTTGATTGCCAATGACGGCGGTGTCCTGATGCGCTCAGGCCATACCGAGGCCGCGATCGATCTTTGCCGACTAGCCGGGCTGCCACCCGTCGGCGTTATCTCCGAGCTCACCAATGATGACGGCACGGTCATGAAGGGACCTCAGGTTGGATGCTTTGCCGCAGCACATAACCTGAAACAGATCACCATCGAGGCGCTGATCGCCTGGCGCCAAGCGCGCGAGAAGTTAATTGAGCGCGTCAACAGTTTCCCCGTGGCGAGCCCGATCGGTCCGCTGCAGGGCCACGCCTATCGTTCGCCCTTCGATCCTGTTTACCACGTTGCCTTCGTTTACGGCGCCATCGGCAAAGGCCGCGATGTCCTGACGC
>NZ_JADFUE010000145.1:0-4876 GCF_054967145.1 Bradyrhizobium sp. UFLA06-24 | reverse complement strand
GCATGATATCGTCGCCCGCGCAGCGCGCGACATCTTTGTTCCCCTTACGGTAACGGGGGGGATCCGGTCCGTTGATGATGTCGTCACGCTTTTGCGTTCGGGCGCCGACAAGATCGGCGTCAATACCGCCGCAACAAAGAGGCCGGAGCTTATCGGCGAGATCGCCCGCAAATTTGGATCGCAGTGTATGGTTCTCTCGATAGAGGCGAAGAGGATGGGCGATGGCCGGTGGGAGGCCTATACCGACAACGGCCGCGAACGCACGGGCCTGGATGTGATCGAATGGGCGAAGCGCGCTGTAGACCTTGGTGCGGGCGAGATTCTGCTCACATCGATCGACCAGGAGGGAACGCGCGCCGGATTCGATCTGCCGCTGGTCTCGAGCGTGTCGCGCGCGGTGAGTGTGCCTGTAATCGCGAGCGGAGGCATGGGCAAGCTCGACGACATCGGAAGCGTCGTGCTCGAAGGAGCCGCGGACGCTGTGGCGATGGCTGATGTTCTTCACTATCAACGACTGACGATTCCGCAGATGCGCGCCGCTGCCCATGCTGCTGGACTCGCAACCCGGAATGCGTAGGACCTTGCTCGCGATCATCGACTACGGCAGCGGCAACGTTCACAGCGTCCGTCGTGCCTTCGAACACTGCGGTGCGCATCCGGTGCTGACAGCCGATCCGACGGTGGTAGAGAACGCCGATCGTTTGGTGCTGCCTGGAGTCGGAGCATTCGCCGATGGTATGCGCGGCTTGCGCGAGCGGGGGTTGATTGATCCGATCCGTCGCTTCGTTGGATCTGGCCGCCCGTTCTTGGGGATTTGTCTGGGCATGCAGATGTTGGCGACCACAAGCGATGAGTTCGGATTGCATGAGGGATTGAATTTGGTGCCGGGGCGCGTCGTGGCGATCCCACCGCGCGACAGTGACGGTCTGCCGCACCGAATACCGCATATCGGTTGGGCCGAGTTGGCCCGAGCGTCCGATTGGGCGGGAACTATCTTAGACGGCATTTCGGAGGGCACTTCAGTTTATCTCGTTCACTCATTCCACTACGAACCGGAAAACGATAGCCATCGGCTCGCCGATTGCTACTACGGGGGCCATCGGATTGCTGCTGCGCTTCGCTCGGGAAATATCACCGCGTGTCAGTTCCATCCGGAAAAAAGTTCTGAGGCGGGATTGCGCATGATCGATGGCTTTCTTCGCCAGTAGATGGCTTCGAAATCGCGATGAAGTTACTTCGGGCAGGTTTGATTTACGTCGTGGCAAACGTGACGTCGGCAGCGATACCGTTTCTGCTGCTGCCAATCCTCACACGTGCTCTACGACCGGATGAGTACGGAGAGGTGGTGAACTTCGCTCTTCTGGTGACTTTCTGCTTGACTTTTTGTGGACTTAACGCGCACGCAGCGCTCGGCGTGATCTGGTTCAGACAACCCCGCGAAGACATTCCCTCCTATACCGGAGCTGCCCTTGCGCTTGCCGTTGCCAGCACGATTGCGATAGCCCTGTTTGTCGCGGCTGTGCTTTGGATCCACCCGCCGCTTGGAGGAGGATTAAATCCTCTCTGGGGCGCCGCAGCGGCGCTTACCGCCGGGGCCAATGTGATCGTGCAATGCCGATTGGTCTTGTGGCAGAGCCAGCAAAAGGCGGCCCAGAGCGGTTCGTTGCAATTCCTCGCGAGCCTGGTCAATGTCGGCTTGTCGTTGCTGGCCGTGCTGTGGTTGGGGTGGGGCGCAGCTGGGCGGAATGCCGGAATCACTGTGTCGGCTGGGCTCATGGCCTGCGTGGTGCTCGGCATTTTCTGGGCCAAACGAGAGGCGCGCTGGTCAATTCGGTGGCGAGAAATGAGAGTCCTACTCGCCTTCGGCTTACCCCTGATTTTCCATACCTTCGCCGGCGTTCTGCTCGGAACAGCCGACCGCTGGATCGTCTCAATAAAGCTCGGCGGAGATTCGCTCGGCGTTTATGGTGCTGGCGCGCAGCTGGGAGTGACTATGGGAATCCTTGCTGATGCCTTCGTGAAAGCATACGGCCCTTGGATGTATGAAAAGCTGGCCTCGAGCAAGGCAATCGACAAGCATTACGCAGTGGGTGCGATCTACGCCATGGTGCCGATCTTCTTTTGCGGCGCGGGAGCGCTCTGGGTCGTGCTGCGATATGCGAGCGCTCTGGTGCTCGGGCCCCGTTTTCAGGAAGCGATCCCGCTATTGTCCTGGTTCATGCTAGGAGGCGCTTTCACCGGAATCTATGTTTCCACCTCCGTCCTGTACTTCTTTTCAGGACGTACGGGATTGCTTTCATCGGTTACGTTTCCATCGGCGATTGTCGGTACTATCTTCACCTGGGTTCTGGTTGGGTGGTACGGCGTCGTAGGTGCGGCGATGGGCTACGCTGTCGCTCAGGCCCTCCTGGCTCTGTTCGTCGGCGCGGTTGCATGTCGGTCGTTCGATCTGCCTTGGGGCGAAGGTCGCAAGGCAATTTCCGTTTGGGCGCATTACGCGCTGCGCTCTCCCGCCCGTCAGCTGATATAGGTTATTTTGTGAGCCAACAGCCAAGTGATCCCGCACGTATAAGAGTTGCAGTCGCCGGGCTTGGACGCATGGGTGTTCGGCATGTCCAGGCAGTCAAGAGTCTTGGAATGACTATCTGCGGTGCCGCCGACATTTCGGAGACAACGCTCAAGTCCGTCAGCACCGCCCATGACGTTTCACCCTCGGCATGCTTCACTGATCCAGTCGAGATGTTGAACCATGTGAGGCCGGAAGCGTTTGTGGTCGCGACGACGGCAGATTCACATGCGGCTCTGGTCGAGACAGCAGCCAAAATCGGAGCACGCTATATATTGTGCGAAAAGCCGATGGCGACTTCTTTGGCCGCTGCCGAAGAGATGTCGGAGGTCTGTCGGCGTGCCGGCGCCGTATTAGCCGTCAATCATCAAATGCAGTTCATGCCGCATTACAGGCGGATCAAAGCCATGGTCGGCAGCGATGAGCTAGGGCCGCTGACAAGCGTATTGGTCGCCGGCTCGAATTTTGGCCTTGCCATGAACGGCAGCCATTATTTCGAGATGCTTCGCTACATCAGTGGCAGTGCGGTTCGCTCTGTCTGTGCCTGGCTGGAACGCGACCATCTTTCAAATCCGCGAGGGCCGCAATTCGAAGATTCGGCCGGTCGATTGCTGGCGCGAACTTTCGACGACGTTGCAATGTATGTCGATTTCTCCAGTGCCGCCGGATACGGGCTTCAGATCGTTTTTGTTTGCCGGCTTGGCCAGATTACAATTGATGAGCTCAGCGGCGAAATCAGGGTCGCAGCGCGCAAGCCGGAGTTTCGGGATTTGCCCACGGCTCGTTACGGCATGCCGGCAGACGTGCGGCTTGAGCGAGTTGATCCGACAGATGCGCTTTTACCGACGATGAACGTCTGGTCCGCCATGCTTGCTGGGGATGCGTTTCCCGACGGTGCAATTGGCAAGCATGCGCTTGGGTGCTGCGTGGCAGCACACATTTCCCATGAGCGAGGTGGCCTCGAAGTTCTGGTCGACGCGTCCTTACCGCACTCACGTACGTTCAAATGGGCTTAGATGATCACCATGAAGAAATGGAAGATCGCAATCGTAGGTGCTGGATATATGGCCGGCGAGCACGCCAAAGCCTTCGCTTCGCTGCCGGACGTCTCTATTGTCGGGGTCTGTGGACGAACAAGGGAGCGCGCCGAGGCGCTTGCTGCCCAATATGCTGTACCGGCGTTTGCGACCATCGATGCCATGTATACCGCGACCAAAGCTGATGCCGTCGTGGTCGCCGTCAATGAGCTCTCCATGTCGGAGGTTTACCCGGGTTGCTTTCGCTATCCTTGGGTTTGCTTTGTGGAGAAGCCGATTGGGCTCGACTTGACGCAAGCCGAGGCCATTCTCGATTCGAGCCGCCGGTTGGGCGCCCGGACATTTGTGGGCCTGAACCGCCGGTCCTACGCGGCAAGCCGCCAAGCTCAAAATGAATTGGCCCACGACGAAGGTCCACGCTTGATCTCTGTTCTGGATCAGCAAGATCTCGGATCGGCCCGAGCGAGTGGTCAGCCCGAACTTGTACTCACGAATTATATGTTCGCCAACTCCATACATCTCATCGATTATTTCTGCGCTTTTGGACGAGGCAAAATTGAATTCGTCTCAGTTTCTGAGCCATGGAGGCAAGATCAGCCAGGATTCGTCGTTGCAACGATTCGCTTTTCTAGCGGTGATTGTGGCGTGTACCAAGCCGTGTGGAATGGACCCGGCCCGTGGTCGGTGACGATAACCAATCGCAGCGTGCGGGTTGAATTGCGGCCACTTGAGAAGCTTGGAATTCAGAGGCGGGGTGAGCGGCAGCTTACGGAGGTTGCGCTTGACCCGCGCGACAAAGACTTCAAGCCGGGTTTGCGTTATCAGGCGGAGCAACTTGTTCGACTATTAACGACTGGACAGACCGAGCTTACATCGATCGACGAAGCTGTGCGGTCGACGGCCCTGTGTGCCGAGATCTACGGCCTGAGGTCCGCAAAGTCGTGACGATCGAGGCGTCACGGTTGGCTGGGAGAGATGCATTTGCGGCGACTGAACGCACGCATGATCTATTTGCACCCAGGTTTGACGGTTGGAGCGCATGGCGCGTCCTTCGCAATCCGGTATTTCGGCTCTTCGAAAACGCTCCGCTAGCTCAGCCGGAGCGCTCGCCGGCCAAACGCAGCCTAGAAGCGATTCTTGCTACCCTTCAGTTGGCGCGTGTCCTCTTCAAAGGCGCAAGACGTGACCTGCTTATCAAAACGTGCCGCTCTGGATTGCGCATGAAACAGGATAAGCATTTCCGCGATGTTTATTTCGACGGTCTCCTTACAGG
>NZ_JADFUE010000144.1:0-4954 GCF_054967145.1 Bradyrhizobium sp. UFLA06-24 | reverse complement strand
TTCTCACGCCATTGTAATCTTCGCTTCCATTTGGCTTACATATTGACCCTCTATCATCAGCTTGCATGGTGCATGATTGTCTGGAAAGGTCGCAACATCTTAACGCGCGTTTTCAACGCGTACCGGATCAACTACTAACACTGGTGATTGATCAGGCACCAAAATTCCTGGCGATGACACACCGTGCCGCCTGCGCGGATCGGGCGCCGATGCACCTTGAACGAATTTGGCAGGAGCAACTGCAATATGTCACCGTCAACGGCTCTGTCGCGGCGCACGTGCCTAGTCCTCACGTTTGCGAAATCCTTTGAGCCCGAGGTCGTTCAAGTATCCACGTGCCGGCTGCAAAACGCTTCGCAAGTAGGAGGATGGCAGGGGCCCGCATTTTGCAAGCAGTCCAGCCGTTCTATGCAGCGTAGTCGAGCCAAAGAGCCGTCAGTTTGATGTTGAGCCACAATTGTCGCACCAAGCACTCAGCATGGAGCGACGGGCGATTAGGCTGTCGGCTTTGTGTAGGGGGGCTGTGTCGGTGTAGGTGAGATCGCCAGCCTCGCCGAATATGGTTCGATGGCTAGACCGCGAGAGTACGGCGGTCGCGAGCTTTGGCTCGCTGCTCGAGTTCGACGACCGTAGGAGGTCACTTGCAGTCAGACTCGATATCGTTCTGTTTTACAGAGCGTGTGCCCGGCGCCCAGGACGTGGCGTCGGGTTCTGCTTTTGGCGGGCATGAGTTTATCGATCTCGCAAATGACGAGATCTTCCAGTCACTCTCATTAGCGCACGAGAGGGCGATGGTTACTGTCGATTCTGGGGCGAGCGGCGTCCTGGATCCCATTGGCCTCATGCCGCTCCGCAAAGCTATTGCGGAAAGGCTCGCCGCCCAGACAGGCTTTGATTGGAGTGCGGAAGAGATCGCAATCACTGCCGGCTCAAAGGAAGCGCTGCTTTGTGCGGGCCTGGCTGTCCTAGAGCGGGGCGACGAAGTTATCATTATCCGCCCCTGGCAACCGTTTGTCCCAGCACTGGTTCACGCCGCTGGCGCAGTACCAGTGTTCGTCGACGCTCAGCGCCCACGATATACTCCTGATGGCAACTCAATCCGAGCTGCCATTACATCGCGGACTAAAGCGATGATTATCAATTCACCCAACAATCCGACGGGCGCAGTCTACAGCCGAACAACATTGCAGGACGTCGGCGAGCTTGCTATCGAATTCCGAATATGGATCATTTCGGACGAGCGCTACTCAAGATTGGTATTCACTGGTTTACACCGCCATGAGTCGATCGTCGTGGCGCACCCCGCCGTGCGATCGCGAACGATCATGGTCAATCCATGTTCACAGGCGCTGGAGATATCAGGCTCTCGCTTGGGTTATTTCGCGGCTCCAAGGGCCATCGTTTCCGCCGCTAGAAAGCTTCAGGGCTATGCAGCGATGATACCAAGTCGAGAGGCGCAGCAGGCTACGCTGAGCCACTTTCAGGTCGGCGGCCGTATTGAGCGGGAGACATACCAACGGCTTTTCGACGCTCGCGACATAGGTCTTAACATCCTTTCTAATCTACGTGATGTAACGCCACCTCGTGCCGACGGGGCATTATTCTTCTATCTTGATCTGAACAGGCTTGCATCTGCTTTGCAGGACGAAGGTCGCGTTGGAGTGACGGATGATGTTGCAAGCTGGCTCCTGAAGCAAACTAACGTGGCTTGCGTTGGGGGAGACGCGTTTGGCGACGTCAACGGTCTGCGACTCTCATTCGGCGCCCCTCCGGGGGCATCGGCCATCGGCCTGACGCGCGTCGTCCAGGCGCTAAATAGCCTTAGGATCAAATAACGGCCGGTCCAGTTCCAGACGAAAGGCATGGTTGTGAATATCTGCGCTTCAGCTGATGACTTGCACTCGGCAATGTAAGCAGCTCCTATGTCCGTTAACGGCGAGCATCGGTCGAATCGTAACGTCAAAGACCGCATTTCGTCGCCGCCTCTGGAGGTCACGTCTCCTGATCTGGTCGACGATCTCACCATCCGGTAAAGAGTTCCGATGCACTCGTTCGCTCGACGTCGGAGAAGGCACAAAGGGCCGCAGGTCGCACGCACGCAAATTGTCGCCGTAGGCGGGAGTGCTTGGTCCGAAACCGAACGCGTCCGGTGTCACGAATCGGTCAAGTCGCTTCCAACTCCGACTTTGATCAGACAATCGCCAGCGATTCCACTGATTTGAACTGGCCCAGAGCGTGCATCGTGACAGATGGGAGCCCATCTGAGTCTCGCGATGAGCAACAGTTGCGGCGCCTTCAAGTCGAGTGGATCACCGGCATTAGGTTCGGAGACAGTATGCGCATCTGCGGTATCAAACTGACCCATGACGGAGCAGTCGCTCTTATCGAGGACGGACGGCTTGTCTTTTGTATCGAGCAGGAGAAGCGGGGCAATAATCCGCGATATCAAAAAATCGACAATCTCGATGCAGTTGTTGTCGCCCTGGCAGAGCACGGTTTTGATCCGCGAGACGTTGATCGCTTCGTCATCGACGGATGGTGGGGCGAGGTCGAGTCACAATTTGAGGTTTTCAGTGGGACTGCACCCATTACCCTTAAAGGGGCGCCGTATGTTGAGGGCGATGCCGAAGGCCTCCTCATAGCGCACGACGGCTCTGGGCTAATGCTCAACGGGAGCGCCTTCCCCTATCAAAGCTATCCGCATGTCACAGCCCATGTGGCTTCGGCCTTTTGTACTAGCCCTTTCGCCAAGGCCGGGCAGCCCGCGTTCTGTCTGGTGTGGGACGGCGCCTCCTTTCCACGTCTCTACCATATAGAACGCCGCGCAGCCAGGTTCCTCGAGTGCCTCTTCCCGCTGATCGGGCATGCTTATGCTGCCGCAGGCTACCACTTCGGACCATACAAGCAGTCGAACCGGACCAAGTGGGACCTCGGTGTTGCGGGCAAGTTGATGGCCTATATCGCGCTCGGTTCGGTCGACGAAGGCATCGTCGAGGTGTTTCAGGAGCTCTACGAAAAGCACTTTAGCACGTTTACGGAGCCAGTCGATCGTTGCAGCGAGGACGCCGCGCTTGAGCCTGTCCACGAGTTCTTCGATGCCAGCGCGCTACGGTTAAAAGCCAAAGCCCCCGAAGATGTGCTTGCATCCTTTCATTGGTTCCAAGAGCGTCTGCTCGTTACCAAGCTCGCGAGTGCTATACAGAGACATTCGAGGCTTCCCGCGCGCAATCTGTGCATCGCCGGCGGTTGCGGTCTCAACATAAAATGGAATAGCACACTACGAGCTGCCGGCTTGTTCGATGCTATCTGGGTGCCACCCTTTCCGAATGACAGTGGCTCGGCAATAGGTGCCGCTTGCTCCGCATTAGGGGCGGACCAAGGCTTTGTACCATTGGAATGGTCCGTCTATAGTGGTCCAGCCGTGGAACGAGGCGACGTGCCGCCCGGATGGGACGGCTCACCATGTAGCATGCGTGAACTTGCAACGATTCTCGCCAGCAACAAGCCCGTCATTTTCCTTGCCGGCCGCGCGGAGCTTGGACCTCGGGCTTTGGGTAGCAGAAGCATACTGGCCGCGGCGACATCGCCGCGAATGAAGGACCGTCTCAACGACATCAAACTTCGCGAGCACTTCCGGCCGGTAGCGCCAATATGCCTGGAGGATCGTGCGCCGGATATTTTTAGTCCTGGAACGCCAGACCCTTACATGCTCTTCGAGCACCTAACACGAGCAGAATGGCGGGCCAAGATCCCCGCTGTTGTGCATCTGGACGGATCTGCTCGATTGCAGACTATTTGCAGGACCTCTCAGCACAAAATCGCCGAACTTCTCGTCGAATACGAGGGCCTCACGGGCATTCCGCTACTATGCAACACAAGCGCCAATCACAATGGACGCGGGTTTTTCCCGAATGCGGCATCTGCCTGCCAGTGGGACCGCGTTGACCACGTGTGGTGCGATGGCGTGCTGTGGACGAAACGCGCGGGCGGAGACTCAGTGCTGGCCAACGACATCTTTCTCTCTCAGCGCGCGGAGGCGGAACCGTACGCCAAAGATCGGATACCTCCCGCCAGAGGCCGCCTTGTTTGACGAATGCGATCGCTGCAGGCCTAGGGGTAACGAAGAAAGGTAGGGATCGCGACCAAAGCAATCCGTTTTCTGCTGAAGACTTGGCCGCTATATTCCGTCAAGCTCCATGGAGAGGATGCAAGGATTCCGAAAACAGGATCAAGGCCGGTTCGCTCGTCTATCACGACGCATTGCACGTCGTACCGTACCTCGCGAGATACACTTTCGGGCGCCGAGAGGAGCTATGCGGCTTGGACATCGATGACGTTCTCGAAGAGAATGGAATCCCCTATATCTTCATTCGGCCGAACGAGCACCGAGCGCTGAAGAATCTGCAGTCGATGCGGCGAGTGCCGCTCATAAGTGAAGTTCTCCGACTTGGGTTTCTTCAATACCACTCCGCCATTAAAAAGCTGGGCCACAAGCTTTTATTTCCGGAGCTGCGAGCGGCTAATGACCGGACTCGGCGACACGTTCTATGGTGATTGGATCAAAGTGCCAAACGTCGCGGTGCCCAATGCCGCCGAGAAGAAGGTTTTCCATTCGTTTCGCAAAAGCGGAGGCGCTGATCTGAAGCACGCTGGCGTGGCTTCTGAACTCCGCGCCGACATACTCGGCCATGGCGGCGACAACATTACGGAAGAGCGATACGCCAGTTCGGCCAAACTCAAGCAGATGTTGGAAGCGCTCCAAAAGCTACCAATCGTGCCCGATCACATCTGACCTTGCCCCTCGGGCTTGATCCAGTTTGAAGTTCGTTCTGGCCCACCACAAGGACCAGAGCATGAAGCGCAGCCGCTTTTCGGAAGAGCAGATCATCGGGATTTTGAAGGAGCATGAGGCCGGCGTGTCGGTCGCCGATCTGTGCCGCAAGCATGGCGTCAG
>NZ_JADFUE010000143.1:0-5112 GCF_054967145.1 Bradyrhizobium sp. UFLA06-24 | reverse complement strand
CCGAATTTCCGTCCCCACTGGCGCACGGTTTCATAGGTCACGCCAATGCCACGCGCCGCCAGCATTTCCTCGACCATCCGCAAGCTTAAGGGAAGCCGGAAATATAACCAAACGGGATAACTGATCACTTCCGGTGCGATGGCGGCGATAAAGAGGGTCCCGGGCGGTCTGCCGGTCGTCTACCCCTCCGCCGCTCCAATTCGTTAATTTGACGGTACCATTCAATGGACTGTCCCTGTCGAAGGTTGCGGCCGATCTTGCGGCGCACGCCGTCAACGGCTGGCCGCCGGAGGTCATCAACGATTTCGGCAATCTCGGCTTTGTCCGACCTGCTGGCATCGTGTTTCTCAGCAACTTATTCGCATGGATGAGCGCTCATCAAACCAAAATCACGCTCACCAACCTCAGGGGCAAACGCCGTCAGGTTTCTGGACGACTCCCTGTTCTTCGAGCAGCATTGCGGCGCAAAGTTTCGCCCGGATGCCTCACCACGGTCGACAACGCGACCACTGATGAGGATCGCTCATCAGCGATTGCCATGGCTGGCTGGAACACAACCTTGCTCCTTGGCTGGCTGCGCGCCTGTCGATCTCTCCCGCGAGCGGCGTGTACAACCGGCCGGTAGCCGCCATGCCCATCTGATCGCGGGCATCTGGACCGGGTTCAAGGGCGACCGGGGCACCAAGTCCAAGCCGGCCCCCGGCCCTCACCTCGTTTATGGCTTCCTGACGACCGATGAGGAGCGCGACGTATGGATGCGCGCGCCGCGGGATGAAGCAAAGGCATTGCAGCGGCCGTTGCCGGATGATGCGCTGAAGATCGTGATGCGCGGCGCGGATAAGGAAGATCAGCCAACAGCAGGGTAGCGATGCTTTAGCGCCGCAATCGGTATGGTGTTATGGGGACAAGAGGTCTGATGTTGTTCAAATCGCCAACAACGGCCGTGCTCATCATCAGCGCACGCCGATGGCCGAAGCGTTGCATTTCTGCAGGGCGCGGCGTTCGGCATTGCTGCGAACTGCCCGAAACTTCATCTGTATACGAAAGCAATCGCTCAATCGAAAAACGGTATCCGAGGAGTTCGCCAAGGCAACGCAAAGGAATTTGCAGAGGGCGCGTTTCTGTTCCACGAATTGCTAACTGGCGGAAAAGGAGACGAATGTGATGGCGGCTCGTGCACCTGCGATAACGTATGCGGCCTTCGCCCCGGTACATGCTACTTCGTGATTGAACCGTCGGAGGTAAAGCCCTGAGTCCGCAATGCTTTAAGGCAGCACCTTGACGAGATTGGCCCGCTTGCGTGCAGCCAGCTCGACAGCAGCATCGCGCGCCGCTTTGAATGTCATCACTTCCGCTGGCGCGTGCTCATGATCCTTCTCGATCATGGATGAAGCCGCCAAGGAAGCTCGATCTTAGTCAGCTTTTCGCAAGCTGCTCCTGCTAGCATGAAGAGGATAGGTCATCTAGGCGACGCCGCTATCCGGGTGTTACGACATGAACGCAGACGCAGCCGATATCAATGCAACAGCGTCGCAGGTTGGCGCCCCCTCCGACACCGCCGAGAACGGCGGCGATGACACGCGTGCAGCGCTACTGCGCCGAGCATTCGAAAAGGCTCTCGTTTCCGTCGCGACGCAAGTCATAAGCGATTCGCAGTCGGATATGGATGAGGCCATGAGCGAGCTTGATGATGGATGAGCCGATGGTCGGCGCCAGATAGCGATACGGCCGCCTGGTGATTGAATCGAAGACGTGCCAAGTGAGACTTGGCACACGCCAGCAGTTAGATGCGCATTCTATGATCTTTCAGGTCCGCTGCGAACTGCTCCGCGAATCCGAATGCACCTGGATCTTTTTGGCAGCGGGCTGCTGCGACGTCCCTTTGGCGTCCCCAACAGCAGACTTTGACGGAAATGGTGATGCTCAAAGCCATGGCGCCTCCGGCTTCGTGAGAGGATGATGGATGTTCTGGGAGCGCAAGGGTTCACGCCCGGCTTGGTAGGCTAAAGACAGGCAGGGCTCAACGCGAAACAGTGGCTTATGCTTTTGAGCCGAGGGTAGATCGCGCCGCCGAGGCCGTCCCCAATCCAATCTACGATCTTGGCCGGGATTTTCGCTGCGACGCCTGCATCTGCAGGACGTTGACGTGCAGACAGACCTGAGAGCACCGTTCCCGCGCAGCGCCTCCATCGCCGGCAACGCGCCGCAGCAATTCTAGCCGGGTAGCCGGGTCTGGAGGCCCTCCGCCCGTTTGTCGGCGCCAAGGCTGCGATTGCCAAGACAATCTGGCTGTTACCGTCGATCCTAAATCGATAGATCGCCAAGCTGCCCTTCTCGCGGCCGTTTGGCGAAAATGAAAGGCGGGCGCTAGCGCCCGCTTCCACGAGTTTCCGACATCCCCGGGATCAGGCCTCATGCCGGCTGTGCATCGCGACCGAAAATGCGCCGGAACATGGCCTCGCGCATCATCGTCTTGAAATCCGGCGGCGCATCCGGGTTCTCATTGTGGTTGATCACCGACTGCGTCACCTTGCGTCCGGAGTTGTCAACCCACCCCTGATTTGTCTCATGGATTGTCTGAGCTCCATCGGACGTCAGCTGATCAAGCGTTCGCCCAGCATTAGACTGCGTGACCTTCAGATTGTTTTTCCCATCCTTGTCGTCGCCGAGTCCCTCCACAACCATGGCATTGTCGCCGTTGGTGATGGTGAGCTTCGAGGAGATGGTTTTTCCCTTGCCATAATCGACCGTGTCCACCGTAATCTTCGTGCCGTCGTCGAGCTGGAAGGTCATACCTTTCTTGAAGTCGAAATCGTCCTTGCCGTCGCCATTAGCATCGACGTGAGGATCGCCGTGGATCCTCGAGACATGGCCGGTCTGGTTGTTCCTAACGGTCCAGGTGCCGTCCTTCTCATCGGCCGTGATCGTATACTTATCACCAAGGTTGATCGTCGCCTTGCCGTCCTTGACCTCGTGCGACCACACTGGCGCTGGCTGAGATGACGGCGCTGGCGTCTGAGCGACGGCAAACGGAACCATCGCAAGAGGCGGCGGTGGAGGAGGAACGAAGAACACGGGCGTTGCACTGGCAGGCGTTGCGCTTGCAGACTGGTAGTTGCCCGGCGCGCGACCCTGTTCGCCGGCATCGATACTCGCCTGATTCACCACGCCGCCGGCGCCATCGACCCAGCCTTGGCCGCTCTCATGGATCGTCTGGGCACCATCGGGTGTCAGCTCATCAAGAGTCATGCCAGCGTTGGACTGAGTCACCCTCAGATTGTTTTTGCCATCCTTGTCGTCGCCGAGCCCCTCCACAACCATCGCGTTGTGGCCGTTCGTAATGGTCAGCCTTGAGGAGATGGTCTCACCATTACCGTAGTCGACATTATTGACGGTAATCTTGGTCCCATCGTCGAGCTGGAAGGTCATATCTTTCTTGAAGTCGAAGTCATCCTTGCCGTCCCCGTTAGCGTCAACATGGGGATCGCCATGGATCTTCGTGACATGGCCGGTCTGGTTGTTGCGGACGGTCCAGGTGCCATCCTTCTCATTGGCTGTGATCGTATATTTGTCGCCGAGGTTGATCGTGGCCTTGCCATCCTTGACCTCATGCGTCCATACCGGATCGACGGAAGGCTCCGAACCCGAACTTTGCTGGCTCAACAGCATGAAAGGAGGAGGCGGAGCCATCATGTACACGGGAGCAGCCACGACTGGAGTGACGACCGCCGGAGCCACGACAGCGGTTGTGACGCCACCTGCAGGAACGACCACCGGAGCGACAACGACGGCAGCGCCTGCCGGCAGGTACTGGTAGGCACCCGGCGTGACATACTGTCCCAACAGTGTGCTGAAAGCTGGGCTGGCAACCACCCCCTCTGACCCCACCCCATTCACCGTCGAATCGAGTGCGCCGACCACGGGGAGACCGGCCACGGGAAGATACGCCATTTAGTTCACTCCTGATTGCATCGAAGAAAGCGGTAAAACTGCGAGCGTTATGCGCGCATCAACAGGAAGCATTTCAGGCCGCACCCTTGGCCCGATGGTGAGCGAATGAATGCCTCTCGCCACCAGCCCCGGCAGCCTCGATGAGCCCCCTCTCTCATCACCTTCGCAGCGGCTCGGCGCGAGCATATCGCGCCCATCGAACTCGCAGGGACTCTACCTGCAGCACCTGTCGAAAAGCTGACGACAATGAACCACCGACTGAGCATCGCAACCCTCGTAGCATCCGAGGGGTGCGGATCGCATGGTTGCTCGCGGCGGCCGGCCGTCACGACGGACCATCTCAGGCAACTATCGACGCCCGCCGATCACATGTGATACGTCGCTTCGTTAACATCGATCGACTGTCCGATGTCGGCTGCGCCGATCGGTCCTGTTGCATGCGAGATTCACGCCGCTTGCTCTTGATGCAACAATCATCGGGACCGAGAGGCATATCATTCTGTCGATAAGTGACGCGGTCGCCGCAATTCCGCCAGTCACTCCAGCGGTTGGGAAGCAGCATTCCAACCGCTCCGGCCACGCCGCTATTGCCGCCAGCGGCGATCCGAAGATTCCGGACGCGATCTGTGGGGATACGGGCGATCACACCAACAGCCTCTACAGCATCAGCGCGCGGCCCTAACCAGGCTACCGCCCCACGCCATGAGTCTCCAAAGACTTCAGATTGGATGACTCAGCGCTGATCGACAAACGCCACAGCCAACCTGTTGGCCGATCGATCCAAGTGCGCGCCTGACCGCGCACGTAGGTCAGAATTTCGCTGCTAGCCTCACTAGCACTACTTTGGCAGATTGTTGATTTTGCCGCGTTTTATAGGATTCCCGAATCAATTTTTCAATGATTCATGGGTGGTCGGCTCTTGGAGGGCTGACCATGCCGGGATGGGAAGACGAACTCGAACGCTGGCTGATGCCGTTCTTGGACCGGCTGGGTCATAAGACCCGGCAGCGGATGTGTCCTCTGTATGTTGCGGGATTGATCGGTCCTGGCGATCGCAAGAGCGTTCAGCCGATGGCGGAACGCCTTGTCACGAGCAACTACGACCAGTTGCACCATTTCATTGCCGACGGTGTCTGGGACGCGACGCCGCTGGAGACAGAG
>NZ_JADFUE010000142.1:0-5123 GCF_054967145.1 Bradyrhizobium sp. UFLA06-24 | reverse complement strand
ACGTTGACCTGGTGCTGACCTCTCAGGGACTGGATACTGAAAGACTGGTCTGCTGGATCAAGGCTATGGCTAGCGCGGCACCCTCTACGCTAAATTGGCGGCTTTCCATCAAGCTGCATCCAGTCTACGACCAGAATCCCGACCAATTTGCGAACATCCGCTCGGATGAGAGAATTCGTTTGATTAAAGGCGCCGACCTCCCAAACGTGTTCGATCTGCTTGCGGACGCAGATCTGCACTTGAGCATTGCATCTGCGTGTCATTTCGATGCCGCAGCGCTTGGCGTGCGGACGGTCGTTCTTCCTCTTGCTGGCCATGAAATGCTTCTGCCGGCTGTGGACTCTATCCATGTGTTTCTGGCGATGAATCCTGCCGACGTGTGGGAGATCATTGAATTGCCAGTTACCTTTGGTGAGGAAGAGACGTATCGCTTCTCGGAACCAGGATTCGTCAACAATATGCGAAAGCTGTTGGTCCACCTTGAGCGTGCTGCCAGTCAATCGCGGTCGACAAATCGGGGCGAATTCGCCAACGCTGATGTCTGATTTGACCGCGACTTCGCTAGTCCCTTCGCACGCGGTTGATCAGGAGGCGTCACGCGCAAGCCGGAATCGTGCTGCCTTGTTCTTCTGTTCTGCGTCGCTTGTCCTGAGTTTGCAGGTCGGACAGCTCACGACGTTCGGCCGAGACACGTGGCAGTATCTCGCCTATCTCGCGTTGGCGATCGGCGTTCCAATGTGGAGTCTTCCGGAAATCACGCGCGCGTTGTTTGAGCGTGGCAAGCCTTTGTTGTTGTTGTGTATAGTGGGAAGCGCTTGGCAGTTTTATGTGGGAGACATCCGCGCCGTAGCACAACTGGGGCTGCTCGTTTTCGTGACAGGATGGCTGTTGACGGAGCGCGTGCAATTGGACGTCCGCGATGTCATTCGGCTCTACTTTATTCTGTTGCTGGCCGGTGCGGCAATCCTGTGCTTTACCGATTGGAACCCTTACAGCCTGCTTCCGGGCAGAGCGCATCCGATTTATGGAACTTGGAGGGTCTCTTTTTTTCCGAACATTGCCTATTCCGGCATTCTGTCACTTGCGCTGCTGCTGATTTTGACGAGCCACCCCAAATTGGTGCGTTCGTATCCGATCGTATGCGCCGTCGCGTTGTATTTTCTCGTTTTCTCTTTCGTTCGCGCTGCCGCCGTTGCTTTGCTCTTGTACGCCGCGCTTCGGGTTTGGTTCAGCCGGTGGTCGACGCCACGCCCTTATTGGATGTTCTGGATCGCTCTGTTGACCGGCTTTGGGTTTGTTCTTTTGACTGTCGCGTCAGCAAGCGTCATCTTTGAAATCCAGAATTTCCCTGGCATATCGGCGCTGCTATTGCGAGGTGAAACAGGTCTCTCGATCGACCAGATCTCCTATCAGCTTTATCGCCCCTGGCTCTGGAGCCAGCAATTCAAGCTGTTCCTCTCCAGTCCATTGCTGGGTGGCTGGGGAAGTTCCGATTTCTACAATCTTGTCGCCACGAGTATGGAAAACCCGGAAACGGTTCTCATCAGCGGAGGTAGCGAGGCGCTGCCAACGAGACTCCTTTTCATGTTCGGCCTGCCTGGCTCCCTTTTCACCGTGTTTTTGGTCGCGCGCCTGAGGAGCCTTGCTTTGCAAGACGATCGCTGGGCATGTGCCTGCTTTCCAGCGTTGTTTTCGCTCATGATGAGTTGGGGAAGTGTTTTTCACCCGTCGGACGGTCTATTCGTGATCTTGGTCTTGATCATGATACGGGGGACAAAGGGATTTATCGGTGACGTCTCGCCACTCGCGCAAGGCTCGGAAATGAAGTCCCAACTTGGTGACGCGGAACAGTAGCAATGAACAACACGACCGTCTTTATTCATCCGAGTGCCGTTGTCGATGCAGGCGCCAGAGTCGGCGACTATACCTCAATCTGGCACTTCTCACATCTTGAGGCCGGCGCAGTCGTCGGCGAAAACAACAATCTCGGCCAGAATACCTACATCGGAAATTCCGCTGTCGTCGGAAACGGGTGCAGGCTCGGGAATTCTGTCTCTGTCTTTTCGCACGTCGAACTTGAGGATTTTGTGTTCTGTGCACCATTCATGGTGTTCACGCACATAGCCTTTCCACGCGCGGCAATTAATAGGCGGGAAGTTTTTAAGAAGACGCTTGTTAGAACGGGCGCCACCCTGGGAGCCAATTCGACGGTCGTTCCGGGAATTACAGTTGGCAGCGGGAGCTTTCTTGGTGCTGGCGCAGTTCTAACCAATAGCACAAAAGATTGGTCCCTTATGCTTGGGGCGCCCGCGCGTCAGAAGGGGTGGGTGAGCGCGTACGGTGAGAAAATCGACCTTCCGCTGGCCGGATCAGGCGAATGGCGGTGCGTGCACACAGGCGATGTGTACGTCCTCAGCGGCGATCAGCTTTCTAGGCAACCGGGCCCCAAGGACATTTTGCGCTACTTACCAGGGCAAAAGCTCGAGCGATTTCGGGTCTCGGCGAGATGACCATGAACTCTGTAGGGATCCTGCTGTCATCGCGTCTTGCGGAGCGGAATCGATGAAGGTGTTGTACGTGGACGGAGACGGGCCACTCGGCGGGGCTTCACGAAGCCTTTTCGAAATTGTGAGGCCGCTGGCAACGGATGCCATAGAGCCTTACTTTGTCGCCGTGGAGGGGACTGCGTTGAACTTCTATTCGCAGATCTCGAAAGAGATGGTCGTCACGCGCGGGCTCACCAAATTCGACAACACTCGTTACAGCTACTACCGCGGGGTGCGCTGGCTGATCTTGATGCGGGAGATTTTCTACCTTCCGTTCACCTTTATCGCGCTGATCAAGGCTCGACGGCGCTGGAAGAAGATCGATGTCATTCACATCAATGAAGTCCTGTGCATCATTCCGGGACTGTTGGCCCGCTCGCTTTTCAGGGCGCCGCTGATTGTTCACGTCCGCTCACCAGCCCGCCTGGACGAAAAATCCCTAAGGTGCCGGTGGTTGTTTGGAACACTACGCAAGTATGCGGCGGCAATCATAGCGATCAACGAGACGACAAGAGCAACGTTGCCGGATTGGTTGAACGTTGATGTCATCCAGAACTCGTTCACGCCAATGATGCTCGCCCAGCCCGACCCGGCGATGCAATCGAAGCTTGCTGCACTTCGGCCCACATCGTTGAAAGTTGGGTTCGTTGGGAATTTGCATCGTTCAAAGGGGTTATTCGATCTGCTCGAGGCGGCGAAGCTGGTTAGGGCGGCCGGCCGAGACGTCGAGTTTGTGGTGGTCGGCGGTACGACGGTGAAAGACTCAGGCTTTAAGGCGAGGCTTCTCGCCGCCGCGGGACTTGCGCAGAATGTGCAGGAGGAACTGGCAATCCGGGTCCGTGATGAGGGGCTGTCGGATATCTTTCATCTATTGGGGCCTACGATCGACATTCAACGCGTCTACCAGCGGATCGATGTGATCGCCTTCCCGTCTCATTTTGATGCGCCGGGACGACCCGTCTTCGAGGCTGCTTTTTCCTCAGTGCCATCGATTGTGGCAATCGAAAACCCGTTTCCTGACACATTGATAGACGGTGAGACGGGGCTGGCTGTCCCCGGAAGGAATCCGCAGAAGCTCGCCGATGCAATCCTGCACTTTGCCGACGCACCGGACGAAGTGCGGCGGATGGGCGCCAACGCGAAGCGACTTGCCGAAACCAACTTCATCCCTAGCCGGAACGCGAAGAAACTTCTGGCGATTTACACGCGAGTGGTCCAAAACCACAGTCCTCTCTCAGCCGAAACACAGCACCCAAGCGCTACAGTATGAATACTTCAAAGCGTACGTACCAGATCTGTACGAACTGCATCATGGACACGTCCGACTCGAAGATCAGCTTTGATCAGAGGGGCCGGTGCGACTATTGTAATAATTACCACGTGAATATCCTGCCCAATTGGCATCCGGATGCGCGCGGCGAAAGTGAGATGCTTTCGATAGCCGAAAGGATTCGTAAAGAAGGCCGAGGGCGAGACCACGACTGCATTATTGGGGTGAGTGGCGGCGTCGATAGCTCGTATGTCGCGCTGCTCGCCAAGGAGAAGCTCGGGCTACGGCCCTTGATCTTTCACGTTGACGCCGGCTGGAATTCGCAGCAATCGGTCAATAACATAGAGAAACTGGTCGATGGGCTCGGGCTTGATCTCCACACGGAGGTAGTCGACTGGGAGGAGATGAAGGACCTCCAGCGGGCCTTCTTTATGGCTCAAGTACCTCACCTCGATACGCCTCAAGATCATGCCTTCTTTGCCGGTCTCTACAACTTTGCGGCGGCTCACGGCTTCAAATACGTCATCACCGGAGCGAATTTCTCGACCGAGTGTGTACGCGAGCCGCTGGAATGGCACTACCACGCGACAGATTTGCGCCAGCTGAAGGATATTCATTCGCAGTTTGGATCGCGCGAGCTGAAGACCTTTCCGCTCACGGATATCTTCACTCACAAACTCTACTATCCCTTCGTCAAGGGAATGCGGGTTATCAAACCGCTCAACAATTTTCGGTATGTCAAAGATGAGGCGATGCAGGAGCTCGCCGATCGCTTCGGCTGGCAGAAATATGCCCACAAGCACTATGAATCCCGGTTTACGCGCTTCTACGAAGGTTACTGGCTTCCGATCAAATTTGGCTTCGACAAGCGTCGAGCTCACTTTTCGAGCCTGATCCTCACCGGCCAGATGAGCCGAGAGGAGGCAATCGAGAAAATTGCCAAACCTGCGTACGACGAAAACACGATCGAACATGAATTTGAGTATGTTGCGCACAAGCTCGATTTTACCGTGGACGAACTGCGCGCGCTGATGAATGGGCCGAACAAGAGTTATAGGGACTACAAGCACAGCATGTTCATGATCGATTTGGGCACGAAGGTCCTCCGGATCTTGGGCGTGCAGAAGATGATGGTCAGATGATTTGCATTGTCGATTATGGCCTTGGCAACGTCACAGCGTTTGCAAGCGTGTACAATCGAGCGAATATGGAGGTTTCGATCGCCCGAAAAGCGGCTGACCTCAAGGTCGCCTCGAAGCTGATCCTTCCTGGCGTCGGGCACTTCGATCATGCGATGCGCCTATTGC
>NZ_JADFUE010000141.1:0-5469 GCF_054967145.1 Bradyrhizobium sp. UFLA06-24 | reverse complement strand
AGCGGGCTGCTCACGATCGTCTGAATTCAGTGCTCACGATCGCGCGAAATCGATGCTCACGATCCGTGAAATCCGCATTGTGAAGTGCGGATTTCGTTGGGTGCACCGCGCAGATGTGCGTGAACCCGAGGAAGTCGAACGTCTTCGGGCGGCGTTGCCCCGGCGCGAGAGGCGCTCGGCCGCGTACCGTCCAAATTTCAGAATCCGGGTCTTCTCCTCATTTAGCGAAAGACCGAACTCCGCTATTCGCTCACGCAGGGCGTCGAGAAGGCGTAGGACCTCGGTTTTATTTCGAAGCCCATAAGACTGCCGCCGGCATAGCTGCCGCTGCTTCTCCACTCGTGGGTCCAGAGGTCGAAGACGTGATGCACATTCATATTTACGAAGAGCGGCGGGAGCACCGCCCGTTGCCGCGTACTTACTCGTGCTACGGGCTTCGATCTGAATTTTCATTGCACGCAAGGAACTCGCAACTGACGGCATTTCTGATTCTAGAGTGGCCAAGTTCAGAAACATGGCGAAGAAGCCCGCGCACTACATCGCACAGGCGAATCGAAAAAGATTCGGGATTAGCGGGATGAAGGAGATCGTCACGTGACAACGCCAGCGGTCAGCCGCTTGCGTATCAAATCAATCGCAAGAGCCGGAGGTCTGACGGAAGATGAGTTCCTGCCCGCCGCCGTGCATTGCCCGTCAGTAGCGGATCCGGCGCTGCAAGGAAGGCGCCGCGCTTTGGCAGGGGAGCGGAGCTGGTCGGCGACGCAGCGCCATTACGCCCGCGCGTCCTCGGCATCGTCCTGGGCGCACACCGTGGCGATGAAGGCGGAGACGAGGCGCCGTGCGCTCTTGCCGGCACGTGCCAGCGCATTGCGCATGAAGTGGACGCGGCAGCGCTAGTGGCGTTGAGAACTTCGCCGACCGTGGCCGTGATCCCTCATGAGTATCGGAGACGACGAGCCCGTAGCCCCGCAGGCCGCGGCGGACGAGCTTGCGCAGGAGCGCGGCCCAGAACGTCTCGGCTTCGGATGGGCCGACGTCAATGCCGAGCGCCTCACGCCGGCCGTCGCTGTTAACTCGACGCGATGGTCACCGCGACCGAGACGATGCGCCCCTGCTGACGCAGCTTCACGTACGTGGCCGATCCACAGATAGGGCCGATCGCCCTAGAGCGGGCGGTTGAGGAAGGCCTTCACGTTGTCGCCGATCTCACTGCACATGCCGCGCCGGTCATGCCTTCGACCACCAGCGCCATCAGCCGGAGGCCGAGTGTGTTCCCTAGTCACGAAGGCAGCATGAGCATCGTCGTTATGCGAGACGATGCCGCTCCGTCGGGGTCGATGGCCGCATCACGCATGGAAGGCAATCATCGGAACATGAGAGGCCCGATCGGGTCCACTGGATTGGTCTCCAGTGGGGGACAGCGGCGAGGCACTGCCAGAGCCGCGGTCCGAGCTGAGGTCGGGAGTCGGACTGGTCCATAGTACCTGTGAAGTCGTCGAAGGAAACGAGACGTATGGAGGGAAGGGGCCAGCCCGAGGGGAGCCCGCGCGAGAAGGCCAGGGTCCGGACACAGAGCCGGGTTGCCTTGCCGCCGAACCTCGATCGGGTGAACGCGGCGGCCAAGCGGGCTGCCCAAACCCGGTTCACGGCCTTGCTGCACCACATCGACGAGGACGCTCTGCTTCGGGCGTTTCGACGACAAAAGCGGCAGGCCAGCGCGGGGGTCGATGGGGTAACGATGGCGAAGTACGAAGAGGGGCTCACGGATAACATCCGCGACCTCTGCGGACGGGTCCACACTGGTCGCTACCGGCCACAGCCGGTGCGGCGAGTCTACATCCCCAAAGCCGATGGCGGTAAGCGGCCTCTCGGTGTGCCGGCGCTCGAGGACAAGATCGTCCAAAGCGCGGTGGCCGAGGTGTTGAGCGCCGTCTATGAGGCCGACTTCCTTGGGTTCTCCTACGGCTTCCGGCCGGGGCGGAATCCTCATATGGCGCTTGATGCCTTGCATACGGCGATCATGAGCCAGCGTGTGAACTGGGTGCTCGATGCCGACATACGCAGCTTCTTCGACTCGGTCGACCACGAGTGGCTGTTGCGGATGGTGGCGCACAGGATCGCCGATCCTCGCATCCTACGGCTCCTCGAGCTGTGGCTGCGGGCCGGTGTTCTTGAGAGCGGCGAGAAGCGAGAGACGGACAGGGGCACGCCGCAAGGGGCAGGCATCAGCCCGCTCCTTGCCAACATCTTCCTGCACTACATCCTCGATCTCTGGGCCCACCAATGGCGTCGTCGTCATGCCCGCGGTCGCGTCGTGACCGTGCGCTATGCGGACGACTTCGTCATGGGCTTCGAGAGCAAGGCAGATGCGCAGGAAATGCTCTTGGCCCTCAAGGTGCGGCTGGCCAGCTTTGGCCTGATGCTTCATGAGGGCAAGACGCGGCTGATCGAGTTTGGCCGGTTCGCGGCCGTCTCGCGTCAGCGGCGCGGCGAGCGGCGACCAGAGACCTTCGCCTTCCTCGGCTTCACCCACTACTGCGGGCGGACCCGAGATGGCCGGTTCATCGTGAAGCACAAGACGGAAGGGAAACGCCTGACGCGCAAGCTGACGGCGTTGCGCCAGGACGCCTGGCGGCTCATGCACGCGCCACTGGCCACGCAGCACGAGCGGTTCGCCGCCGCACTGCGCGGGCACTACGGCTACTATGGCAGGCCGCACAATTATCCAGCGCTCAACGGCTTCTACCGCGAAGTGCGTCGGATCTGGCTACGTTGTCTGAGACGACGCAGCCAGAAAAGTCGGCGCATGGGCTGGTCGGAGTTCGACACCCTGACGGCACGCTTCCCTCTGCCCGTTCCACGCATCACTCGCACTTGGGCGCAGGCGCGGATATGACGCGGGTTACCCTCGGGAAGAGCCGGGTGCGGGAAATCCGCCCGCCCGGATCTGTGAGGGCGAAAGCCAAATGGCTGAGCTACTCGACCGCGCCTCTCTTGCTCTGCAGAGTGCGGTGCTGCCGAATGCTTACTTGATCGATAGCTGCTTGAGATCATGGTGGCACTGGAAAGGTCGGATTTGCTCACCGCCCGGCATCGTTGAAGCGTGCTTCTAAGATCTCCGGAAGGAGGATCAGACGTGGTTTTAGGTCCGCCTGAGCAGCTGTCCGAGGTGCCGACGAGCCCCTCATTCAGCCAAATTGTGGCTGATGGAAGAGAAGAACGCGGCTTCCCGGTAGGCTCTCTGCCGTGTAGAGCTGACCGTGGATAAAAAAAGCGGTCATTGGGACGTCCCGGCTCGGCAGAAGGCCTAGATTCTGCAATATGTCGATCACGGCGGGCGAAGCCTCTTGGGAGGCGTGCGTCCAGCCGTCGCCCAAGAACTCTCCCAGTTCAGGCACTTGCGGGACTGGCTGATGGCCTGATGCAGGTGCGGCAGACGGCAGAGGAAGGTTCGGCGCCAGCGCCGAGGGAGCGTCCCTACTCCATTCGAACGGAGCCGCCGAATCAAGCCCTGGCGCAAGACCGCCGTAGATATCTGAGGAAGTCCTCAGTGCCGCAGGCCTAGCTTCGCCCGGCAAAGCGGGCCGAGGGTGATGAATGAGCTGAACGTCCTTGGGCCCTTCCGGTCCCAAGATGGCCGTGTAGCGTTCGCCGCCGATCTCAAAGTTCATGATTGGATGTTCCACAACAGGCAAGAAGTCCCACTCGCCTAACTTGGACAGCATCTCGTCGGGGGCCGGCTGGGTGCGATGGGAAAAATTCTTGGGAACGGCGAAAGAAACATCAAACGTATCGCCGACAGCGGGCGACAGCAGATGGACGAGCTGAACATCGTTGAGCCCTCCCGGTCCCAAGACGGCCATATAGCGCTCACCTCGAATGTCGTAGGCCTTTACCCGCTGTGCTGCATCCGGCAAGAGGCCCCAGCGGCGAAGCCTGTGCATCATATTCGGCGCGGCCTGAGTCCCGTGGGAGAAATGTTCGGGAACGCTCAAAGACGCATCAAAGGCTTCGCCGGCTGCTGCGATCGTCTGCTCAAGGGTGGTCTGCGCCGCAGCGCCTTCGTTCATCATCTGTCCAGAGTGGTCTTCAGAGGCGAAATCGGGCTGCCGCAAGCTCGGATGCCAAGCAGGGGCATCGAAAGGCGCTTCTTGAGCAACACTCTGCGCTGGCGAGGGAACGGTTGGACTCATCGTTGGCCAAGGCATCAGCGCATCGAAGGTCGGCGTTGGCAAAAGGTTCTCGCGGTCCGCTGCATCGAAAAGCGCGTCCTGAGGGACACTTTGCACCGGCGAGTGGATGATTGAACTCATCATTGGACCAGGCACCAGTGCATCGAAGGTCAGCGCGCGAAAGAGGTTCTCGCGACCCTCGGCATGGAAAAGCGCGTCCCGAGGGACACGTTGCACCGGCGAGGGAATGGTTGGACTCATCGTTGGCCAAGGTACCGGCGCATTGGAGGTCGCCGCCGACAAAAGGTTCGCACGATCCGCGGCATCGAAAAGCGCCTCCTGATCGACACTTTGCACCGGCGAGTGAACCATTGAACTGACCGTTGGCCCAAGCATGGTCGCCGGCAAGAAGCTCTCGGCTTCTGCAGCATCGAAAAGCACGTCCTGGGCGACACTTTCCGTAGGCGAATGGACGGCCAACCCCACTCCATGCCAGACCTGCGGAGCATTGAACCCCGGCGGCCGTGAGCTGCGCTCATCTGCATCGTCCCCAATCGGCTGCTCATCGGCCGGCATAGCTGAGGGGGTGGACGGCTGGATGACCTGGCGCGAACTGCCTCCTTCTCCGCCTAAATTGGTCTGCAGGGTAATGGCGCGATAGTCCCGAAGGCCATTCAAGGCGGAGATGAGCATCTTGTCCTTCGGGAACAACCTATCCGCGTGTCCGAGCAGTTTATCATCACTGAGGTCGGCAATGGACAAGGGTCGGAGCGCTACCGCCAACTTCCGCAGTCCGCTCGCATAGCTCTCGGCCGTTTTCCTGCCGATCTGTCGACCAAAACCTGCCTCGGCGGCATCCCTGATAAGACCCTCATCTTCCCTGGAAGGACGATAATGTGTTGAGAGGGGGCGAGCGTTGGCGTCGGGCTCGCGGTACCGACTGATCATTAACAATGCTGGCGCGATGACCCTGTCGTTTGGCAGCAGCTTCCTAGCGTTAGCGAGTAAGGCATCGTCATCGAGCCCAGCAATTGATTTGCCGGACTTCTTCAGCCCCTCGGCGAATTTGCGAAGCCGACGATCATAAATTTTGACGGTGGTCTCACTCGGCGGCGGCCCTCCATTGAGAGCAGCGGCCGATGCCGCCTGGATGAGGTGATCGTCTTCCTCAGTGACATCATGAAGCGCCGCGTGCGGATATACAGGGCCCGCCTCTCGCACGCCTGCCAGGTGCTGCTCAAACGCCACATGCTTTTGATCCGGCTGTTCCACGGCGGCATCCGACGCAGCGGACGCC
>NZ_JADFUE010000140.1:0-5569 GCF_054967145.1 Bradyrhizobium sp. UFLA06-24 | reverse complement strand
GTGGACTTCTCTTGCTTCGGGTATCATCCCGACCTTGAATCACGACTCACGTTCCAAGAAAAGTGGGTACTAGCGAGAAAAGAGGCAGGAGCTTTTTCAGGGTTTCGCTTTCGCACTCAAGGGCTACCGGCCATCTGAACGCTTGTGCAACATTTTTGCCAAGCCGATGACGGGACTGACGGACTAGGTATTGGTCCGCCTACGAAGATCCATATGCACGTCGCTCCACTTGCCTCACGCGATTAAGGACGACGTAGGGATCCTGCGGACGCAGCTTGTCGTTCTCGTTACGATGCGCGCTGCGTTAGCAGAGCATGGTGGGTGTGATCAGCGTGAATGGCACTCGACAAAGCCGTGGCGAGTCATACGAGGCTGCCCTGCGTTCTGCGACGCCGCTCGCTTCCAGCGGAACCAGTTTTTCGCAGCTAAAGCGCGATAAGATTGGAACGAATCATCATCGCGCGTAGGACTCGCGCGACTCCGGCTTCTGTGTCGGCAGGCGAACTTGCGCTTTCTTCGCGGGAGCGGCTGTGTCGGGGAGACGAGTCATTGGGCAGCTTTTTTCTGATCCTTGCCGGTCCGGAGGCGCGCCTTCGAACCTATCGGCTGAACTGAAACCACTGTCCTCATTCCGCGGCCTAATGGGGCGCATTGGCCGTAGGCTCGAGCGATGCGCAAAAGCGGACGTTTCAGCTTCGACTAAAGTCGCGTCAGCGACACCTACTGAAGGTTTAGGACAAATATACGTATGTTTATAATGCGTTTTTTCCCCGCGCGTGCTGAGTTCGGCAGCCGATGATCGATCTTGCACACGCTATCATGCGGACCCAAGTGTTCAAGATTGCCTCATTTTTGCCTAAAATGCTATAGCTCTCCCGCCGGATAACAGGCCGGACGGTCTCAAAATGTATAGGATCAGCAGTTTCAAACGTTCAGCCCCTCAGTTGACCTTGGGCAGCATAGCGCTAGCCGCGGTTACACTGACTTGCGTGTACTTTCAGGCGCATTTCGCCGCCGCGGCGTTCGCCTATTTGTTAGTAGTCTTACTATTTTCGTTGATGGGCAGCTTCATTGCTTCATCAGCGCTTTGCATCATCGCAATCGCTGCTCTCGCATACTACTTTGCGCCGCCGGCGTTTAGTTTACGAATCGATGATCCCCGCGATGTTCCTGTGGTTGTTGCATTTCTTATTGTCTCTGTTGTCGGAACGTACCTGATTGGAAAACTCCGCCAGGAAAGAGAGGCTGCACGTGTGGCTGCGGCCAAGCTTCAGCGGAGTGCCTCGGATTTGGAGGATCGTGAAAAACGGTGGCGCGCAATTTTCGAGCACAATCCAGCCATGTACTTCATGGTCGATGAGGCCGGCATTGTCCTCAACGTCAATACGTTGGGCGCGACACAACTGGGATTTGCTTGTGCAGAACTATTGGGCCAATCCGTGCTCGACGTATTTCTGGAGGAGGATCGCGCATTCGTCCGCAAATGCATTCAGACGTGTCTTGAGGATGTTGGACAATCGCGCACTTGGGACGTCCGGAAAGTCAGGAAGGACGGTTCTGTATTGTGGGTGCGTGAAAACGCCAAGGCCATGCTTTGGGCCGGCGACCGCCCCGTCATCCTCATGGCGTGCGAAGATATTACGGAGCGCAAGCAGACCGAGCTTGCGCTGCAGCGGAGCGAAGCGCATTTGGCTCACGCGCAGGAGTTGAGTCATACAGGCAGCTTCAGCTGGAACGCCTCTACCGGCGAGGCCTTCTGGTCTAAGGAGACATTTCGGATTTTCCAAATCGATCTTCAGACGACACCGGCGCCACAACTCGTCATTGAGCGCACGCACCCAGATGATAGGGCTTCTGTCAAAGAGATTATCGATGAAGCGATGCGAGACCTGAGGGATTTCGAGCACGAGTACCGGCTGCTGCTACCTGACGGCTCCGTGAAGCACATCCATGCGCAGGCACGAGTCACGCGAACCGCCTCTGGTGAAATTGAGTTTGTTGGGGCAGCCACCGATATTACGGCAGCTAGGCGAGCAGAACAGCAGTTGCGCCGAAGCGAGGCCTATCTGGCCGAGGCTCAGCATCTCACTCACACAGGCAGCTGGTCCTGGGACGTCCACACACGAGATTTCGTTTATCGCTCCGCTGAGGTCGACCGCCTGTTTGGCTTTAACCCACAAGAGCCGGTTTCGCTAGAGACTATTCGATCGCGCATCCATCCGGAAGACTTGCCAGGGTTGCAGGAGGTGCAGCGTCAGGCGATTGACCAGGAGCACGAACGGTTCGAATATGATTTCCGTGTTATTCTGCCAGATGGCGGGATAAGGCGCATACACTCCGTTGCACACGTTGTCGTCGGCAGCGATGGTAATGTCAGCGAGCTGATCGGAACACATATGGATGTTACCGAGCAACACGCAGCTAGGGAACGCTTGGAAAACACGCTTGTAGCGCTGCGCGAGAGCGAACAGCGCTTTCGCGACTATGCCGAGACTGCTTCCGACTGGCTCTGGGAAACCGGGCCAGATCATCGGGTCACTCACTTGTCCGAGCACACCAGCGCTGCGGGAATTTTGGCGACAGGGTTAACGGGCCTGCTTCGCTGGGACATCGCGTGCGACATGGAAGAAGAACCGGAGAAGTGGCGTCAGCATCGGGCGACGTTGCAGGCACACCTGCCGTTCCGGGATCTCATCTACCGTACCGTAAATAGGATGGGATCTCCGATCTACGTCCGCACTAGTGGCAAGCCCTTCTTCGACGGAAACGGAAATTTTTTGGGCTATCGCGGCGTCAGCACTGACATCACCGCTACCATTCGCGCTGATCAGGCCGAACAAGAGCTGCGAAAGGCACAGGCGGAGCTTGCACATGTGACGCGTGTAACGACCTTGGGAGAAATGACAACTTCTATCGCCCACGAGATAACCCAACCACTCGCCGCTATCCTCAGCAACGCCGATGCGTGCCTCGGCTGGATGGCTCGCGATGTTCCCAATCTTGCAGCCGCGCGCTCTTCAGTCGAATGGATCATAGAAGATGCAATCCGGGCAAGCGAGGTGATCCGTAGTATTCGCGCACTCGCGAAAAAGGGCGAGATCGAGATGGTGCCGCTCGACATTAATCAGGTGGTTAGGGACGTCAGCGCGCTGGTAACACGAGAGCTGGTGAGCCACCAAGTGACGTTGCGAAGCGAGTTGGCGTCTGCGCTGCCTAGGGTCCTCGGTGATCGAATTCAGCTACAACAAGTGATCATCAATCTGGTGATGAACGGAATCGAGGCCATGGACGCAGTTACAGACCGGCCGCGTGAACTTCTGATTCAATCATCTACGGACGATCTGGGGTACGTGCAGCTTTCCGTGACCGATTGCGGCGTCGGGATCGCCGAGAATGACGCGGACCGCGTCTTGGACCCCTTCTTCACCACCAAATCGAGCGGCCTAGGAATGGGCCTTTCGATCTGCCGGTCGATCGTGGAAGTTCACGGAGGACGAATTTCAGTGGTTCAGAAAAATGGACCGGGCGCGACGTTCCAGTTTGCCCTTCCGCTGCATAAGGAGGCCATCTCGTGACAGGACGATTTGACTGGAGAGGCCAAGGCGGACATACCGAGGCTTCGACGAAGGCAATCGTCTTTGTCGTCGAGGATGACATCTCTATGCGTCGCTCGCTTACGAACCTTTTTCGATCGGTAGGCTTGGAGGTCGTGGCGTTCGGATCGGCCCGTGAAATGCTGCAGAGCACAATGCCGGACGTCACAAGCTGTCTAGTTCTTGATGTCCGGCTGCCGGGCCTGAGCGGCCTTGACTACCAGACCGAGCTCGCCAGGTTGAACATACACATCCCAATCATCTTCATTACCGGCCATGGCGACATTCCCATGACCGTCAGGGCCATGAAGGGAGGCGCGGTCGATTTCCTCAGCAAGCCCTTCCGCGATCAGGAACTGCTTGATGCCGTCGTTGCGGCGACCGAACGCGATCGCAAAAGACGAGAAGCTCAGCGAACCGTGGCGAACCTGAAATCTCTATTTGAGACCCTAAGCCCGCGAGAACAGGCAGTGATGAAACTGGTCGCGACGGGGCTGATGAACAAGCAGGTAGCCGCCGAACTTGGGCTCGCCGAGATCACCGTCAAGATCTACCGGGGACACGTAATGAAAAAGATGCGTGCCCGCTCGCTGGCTGACTTGATCAGAATGAGCGAGACGCTCGGAATTAGCGCCAATCACACTGAACAAACCCAAGTATGATTTTACAATTCCATCACTTAAGCCCACTTTCGCGAAAGTGGCTGACGGTTTGGCAGCCGCTGTACTGCGTCGGGAGGGCTCATCTTGTCCACGCCTTTGATTTCCGTCGTTGACGACGACCCCTCGGTCCGTGCGGCGACAGAAAACCTTTTGAAATCGCGTGGCTACGTCGTGCAGATATTTGCCTCGGCCGAGGCGCTCCTGCGGTCGCCGCGGTTGAACGAGATATCCTGCGTCATAACTGATGTGCAGATGGCAGCGATGAGCGGGCTGGAGCTGCTGGCAGAGATGCGGACGCGTGGTTACCAAGCACCCTTCATTTTCATTACAGCTTTCCCCAACGAGCGCGTACGCGCGTCAGCCTTGGACGCCGGAGCGATCGGCTTCCTCGCCAAACCATTCGGCGTACAAGAGTTACTCAAGTGTCTCGACAGCGCACTGCAGGCATATGGCGACCGAGGCCGCATCTGATTCGATCAACTGCGCGTTCTTGTCCGATCTAACGACGATCACGCACCGGGCAACCTCTTTGCGGCCGGAACCGCGACCTGCCCTAACGTTATTAGGAGCTAATTCTTGCCCGCCAAAGCATTACCGGCTACTGTCGGCTGCAAAACAACCTTTGACCTTGCGAGAGACGGAGGGTACGCCGGCTCGATTCATTCCAGGTCGTGATCAAAGTAATGCCGGCCCAGAGCGATCAGCGCCCCTAGCATTTAACTCCACCTGGAGCGAAGCTATATGCTCCATTGCAGAGCGGTTCCCGAGAGCGCTCGGCAAGCACGAGATTGGTTGTGCTCAGCCCAGCCGCGGTGACGACGAAATGGAGCTTCGCCAGGACGCCCCTCATGTCTTGGTCACCGCTTTTCCGGTGAAAGCGCTTTGAACGATGCCCAGCCCAAGGAATTGTTACGTCCGCTGACGCGTGCGGGTTGGACTTGTCTATAGGGCCGCCGCTTCGTTATCGATTCCCAGCGCTCCGGCTATCGTCAAGCTCCCACATCATGTGTGGCAGACCTCTGGTCCAACCCGTCAAACGTGCTCGGCGCAACACGTCCCCACCACGGCCGGGCTATCACACAGGTGTCCTCGCCGCAGCGAGCATCGGCAGCAACTGGTTTGTACTGTAGCCCCCAATTTCTTAGGGCAAACAAATCAGTCAGCAACTGCTAAGCTAAGGAGGACCGAGGAGACAGCATTGATGTCTCCTGTGTCAGAACGTAACCTAAGTTCGTCTGAGCTATGCGGGATTTTGGGTGACGAGGCGATCAGGCGGCGTGGTTTTCCGGCACTTGGATGACCTCGATGCCGTTT
>NZ_JADFUE010000013.1:0-152580 GCF_054967145.1 Bradyrhizobium sp. UFLA06-24 | reverse complement strand
GATGTGTATAAGAGACAGCCGCAGGTATCAAAGCCCTTCTCGTGCAGCGCCGCAATCAGCGCATCGACCGGGCCGGTGTCCGCGGCAGTGAGATAGGAGCGATAGAACGTCACCAGCACGCGTGGTTGACCCTCGCCGTCCGGCGGCGCGGCAATGACACCCCGCGCCGGATCGTAAAAACCCATCTCGGGCACGGCCATCTCGCCGGTAACAGGACCGGCATAGAGGCCAGAGGCCAGCGCGAGCTGCGCAATCGCCGCCTGCGCCGCGACCGGACCGCCGGTGTCGCAAAGCACCTTGAGCCGGCGCAGCGTCGAGGCCGGCAAGGTCGAGTATGCATCGAGCCGCAAATCGTCGCGGCCGTCGGCCGGCAGCACGGCCAGCACGATGTTGCGGTCCTTTGCGAGCTGCTGAAGTGCCGCAAGTCCATATTGCCAGTAGGACTCGCCACCGATCAGACGCACCAAAATGCCGCGCGCCTGCGACAGCGTGCGCTCGATATAGGTGTCGACCGACAGTGGGTGACGCAGTTCCGCGAGATTGGCCAGCCGCAGCGACGGCAGGCTGTCGCGGCCCCGCCGCCACCCGGCCGCGAACGCCGCGAGATCGGAATCCGAGAATGAGAGCACCACGAGATCGGCCGGATCCTGGCCGATATCCCTTGGCGTCGCGGTCTCTTCCAGACCACGGCTCTCGCGGAAGACGACGTGCATCAGACTCCCAATCCGGCTTTGATCGCGGCCTCGTCGATGTCGCCGTGCTCGCCGATCACCACGAGCTTCGACTGCCTGTTGCCCGCGCCCCAGGGCTTGTCGAACTGATGGCGCACGCGCTCGCCGACCGCCTGCAGCAGCAGCCGCATCGGCTTGCCCGCGACCGCGATATAACCCTTGGCGCGCAGCACATTCTGCTCGCGTGCCAGCTTCTGGACGGATGCGACCAGCGCGTCGACGTCGGCAACTTCAGGAAGATCGATCACGACGGAAGCGAAATCGTCGTGCTCGTGATCCTCCTCGCCGTCATGGTGCGAGGGACGCGCGGCAAGATCGTTCTCCGCGGCAGCACCGAGTCCGAGGATGACGCGCGCATCGATCGCACCATCCGTCACGGGCAGCATTGGCACGCGGCGTGGCATCTCGGCGGTGATCGCAGCCTTGGCGGCCTCGATACCCGCGGTGCCCGCAAGATCGGCCTTGGTCAACAGCACGATATCGGCGCAGGCGATCTGGTCCTCGAACACTTCGGACAGCGGCGTCTTGTGATCGAGATTCTCGTCCGCCGCGCGCTGCGCCTCCACTGCATCCGGATCCGGCGCGAAGCGGCCGGCGGCGACGGCCTCGGCGTCGGCCAGCGCGATCACGCCGTCAACCGTGATGCGCGAGCGGATCTCCGGCCAGTCGAATGCCTTGAGCAGCGGTTTCGGCAGCGCCAGCCCCGACGTCTCGATCAGGATGTGATCGGGGCGCACCGGGCGCGCCAGCAATTGCTCCATGGTGGGAATGAAATCGTCGGCAACGGTGCAGCAGATACAGCCATTCGCGAGCTCGACGATGTTCTCTTCCGGGCAATTGGCATCGGCGCAAGACTTCAGGATTTCGCCATCGACGCCTTCGCTGCCGAACTCGTTGACGAGCACCGCGAGCTTCTTGCCGCCTGCATTGCTGAGCAAATGCTGGATCAGCGTGGTTTTGCCGGAGCCGAGAAAACCCGTGACAACAGTGACCGGAACTTTTGCGAGCGAGTTCATTCGGCGGCCTCCGGCAACGCGACAATGGGGGGAATGCGGGCAAGCGATTGCTTGCGGAAGATTTCCGGCCGGCTGCGCCAGGGCACCAGTCCATCGGGCGCCGCGGCATAGGCGGCGGCGCCAGCGACCACGTCCTGCGCATTCGCATCCGACAGCCGGCCATAGACATAGGACCAGCGGCCGGGTGCGCTGAGCGCGACCGAGCAGCCCTGGCTGCATGCAGAGAGGCATTCGACGGGAACCACGCTGACGCCCTCGGGCACGCCGGCTTCCAGGATCGCGCCATGCAGACGCTTGCCGGGCGTGACCTCGCCCTCGCCCAGCGTCTGGCCGGCGCGGCAGGTGATGCAGACATGAAGTGTGACGGTCATCGCCTCTTCCAGATTATTCAGCGGGAGGCGAAGAGGCGCACGGACCCTGACTTGCGAGGCCGCTTCCCCGTCGCGGAACACCCCGTCCGCCGGTCCAAAACTCGTCCGCGCTGGCAGGTCTCCCGGCTTGCGGAGCAGGGTCTTTGCCCTTCGATCCCCGCCTTCCCGATCCCTGGGGGATCAGTGGCTTCGGGCATCTCTCCGGTCACGGTCGCGGGGGCGGCTGCATTTTGGACCCAAATCCTGCCGATTCGGACCCTATCGCATTCCCTCTTCGCCTGTCATAGGACAGGAACCAACGCAGGGCCACCATTTGCCGGTGGCCGCCTCTTGTCAAGCCGAAGGACTGTCGTCCCATGACGCCTGAACCGCATACCCAAACGGCCGACGAAGCCGACGCCAGGACTGACGCAAAGCACGCCGCGAAAATGGCGAAGATCAAAGTCGCCCGCGACAAGATCATGGCGACCAAGAGCGGCGAAAAGGGCCTGATCATCGTCCACACCGGCGCCGGCAAGGGCAAATCCTCCTCGGCCTTCGGCATGATCGTGCGCTGCGTCGCCCATGGCTTCCCCTGCGCGGTCGTGCAGTTCATCAAGGGCGCCTGGGATACCGGCGAGCGGCGGCTGCTCACCGGCCATTTCGGCGAACTCTGTCAGTTCCACGCCATGGGCGAAGGCTTTACCTGGGAGACCCAGGACCGCGCCCGCGATATCGCCGCAGCGCGCGCCGGCTGGGAGAAGGCCAAGGAGCTGATATCCGATTCCAATTTGCGCATGGTCGTGCTCGACGAGATCAACATCGCGCTGCGTTACGACTATCTCGACATTGCCGAGGTGGTCGATTTCCTGAGGACCTCGAAGCCGCCGATGACGCATGTCGTGCTCACCGGGCGCAACGCCAAGGACGAGCTGATCGAGATCGCCGATCTCGTCACCGAGATGACGCTGGTGAAACATCCGTTCCGCTCCGGCATCAAGGCGCAGGCCGGCGTCGAGTTCTGAAGACACGATGGCACGCGCGCTGATGATCCAGGGAGCCGGATCGGACGTGGGCAAATCGCTCATCGTCGCCGGCCTTGCGCGCGCCTTCACGCGGCGCGGCTTGCGCGTGCTCCCCTTCAAGCCGCAGAATATGTCGAACAATGCCGCCGTCACCGTCGATGGCGGCGAGATCGGCCGGGCGCAGGCGCTGCAGGCGCTCGCCGCCGGCGTCGAGCCGCACACCGACATGAACCCGGTGCTGCTCAAGCCCGAGACCGACGTCGGCGCGCAGGTCATCGTCCAGGGCAAGCGCATCGCAACCGCGCGAGCGCGCGACTATGCGGCCATGAAGCCGTCGCTGATGGGCGCGGTGCTTGAGAGCTTCGGGCGGCTGAAGGCGCGCGCCGATCTGGTTCTGGTGGAAGGCGCCGGCAGCCCGGCCGAGGTGAATCTGCGCAAGGCCGACATCGCCAATATGGGCTTTGCGCGCAAGGCCGATGTGCCGGTCGTGCTGGTCGGCGACATCGATCGCGGCGGCGTCATCGCCCAGCTCGTCGGCATCAAGACGGTGATCGACCCTGACGATGCCGCGATGATCCAGGGCTTTGTCATCAACAAGTTCCGCGGCGATCCCACGTTGTTCGATGACGGCTACAAGCTCATCGAACAGAAGACGGAATGGCGCGGGTTCGGCGTGCTGCCCTGGTTTGCACGTGCTAGCGAGCTGCCGGCCGAGGACGCGCTGGGTCTGAGTGATGCGCGCAAGCCCGGCCGGACCAAGCTCGCCTGCCTCGCGCTGTCGCGGATCGCCAATTTCGACGATCTCGATCCGCTCAAGCTCGAGCCTTCAGTCGATCTCGTGATGGTGCGTCCGGGTGAAGCGATCCCGGGCGATGTCAGGCTCGTCATCATTCCCGGCTCAAAATCCACCTGCGGCGATCTTGCCTTCCTGCGCGCGCAGGGCTGGGACATCGACCTCTTGGCGCATCACCGCAGGGGCGGCCATGTACTCGGTCTCTGCGGCGGCTATCAGATGCTGGGCCGCAGCGTCGCCGACCCCGAGGGCATCGAAGGTCCCGCGGGCGAAACGCCGGGCCTCGGCCTGCTCGATGTCACGACGCTGATGAGCCCGCAGAAGACGCTGACGCGCGTTGCGGCCGTGCATGCGGCGACGGATCAGCCGATCCAGGCTTATGAGATCCACATCGGCAGCACCGATGGTCCGGACCGCGCGCGCCCGTTCGCAAGACTGAACGGGGAGCCGGAAGGCGCGATCTCGCCCGACGGCCGTGTGCAGGGCAGCTATCTGCACGGCCTGTTCACGTCGGATGATTTCCGCAAGGCGTATTTGGCCAAGCTCAACATTGCCCCGGGCGAAGAGCCCTATCACGCCAGGGTCGAGAGCGCCCTCGACGCCCTCGCCGATCACATCGAACAGCATCTCGACGTGGAAGGCCTGCTCGCGCTAGCGCGCTAGGCCCACGGCGAGACGCTCCCATTCAGCCTCGGGCCCGGGAAGCCCGAGGCGCAACCATGTTGGATGGTCGGCAAAGACACGCGACCAGATATGGCCCCGTGCGAGCTTGTCCCGTGCGGCAAGCGCGTCCGGGGTTTCGTAAAGACGAAACAGCGGCGCGCCACCGACGAGCCGCCAGCCCTGCCCTTGCGCCATCTTATCGAGGCGGGCGCAATCCCGCACGAGCCGCGCTGACGTCGCCTTGGCCCAGACGTCATCGCACAACGCACGGCAGCCGATCGAGATCGCCGCCCCCGACACCGGCCAGGGACCGGACATGGCTGCGAGCTTGCCCACGTCATCCGCATGGCCGATCGCGAAGCCGAGCCGCAGGCCCGCAAGGCCATAGAACTTGCCGAACGAGCGCAGGATTGTTAGCCCCGATCGGTCCGCTTCCGGTGCGAGCGAGAGCTCGGGAACGGGATCGGCAAAACTCTCGTCGATGACGAGGCTACCGACGCGCGGCAACAGCGCGAGCAGATCTGCTGGGAGATAACGGCGGCCGTCGGGATTGTTGGGATTGACGACGATGGCAAGATTGGCCCCCGCTAGCTCATTGAGCTCCCTGACCTCCTCGACCTGCCATCCCGCGGCCGACAGAACCGGCGCATATTCATTATAGGTTGGCGCGAGGATACTCGCCTTTCCAGACGGCGTGAGTTGTGGCAGCAACTGAATGACAGCCTGCGCTCCGCCCATCGCGACGATCGCAGCCTTCGTGCCATAAGCCTGCCGGGCGGCCTGGTGCAGCGCCTCGATCTCGGATCGCGACGGCAGCGCCTGCCAATGATGCGCGGCGATGTCGCCGACGGGATAAGGCAGCCGATTGATCCCGGTCGACAGATCGATCCAGTCTTCCGCGCGCCCGCCAAAACGCTGCTGGGCCAGATCGAGATTTCCACCGTGCTCACGCATGCCCCGTTCTTTCATGCGATGGCCAGGATCGCAAGGACACCTGCGAGTAGCAACATACCGCGTCGGTAGATCGCCAGCGCCTCGGAGATGTCTTCGGCATGCGGATCGCGCGCGCCTTCGTTGAGCCAGGGCTCGTCGGTCGCGTTGCCGTGATAGATGCGCGGCCCGCTGAGCCGTACGCCGAGCGCGCCGGCCATCGCCGCTTCCGGCCAGCCGGCATTGGGCGAGCGATGGCGGCGCGCATCGCGCGTCATGCACGACAGCGCCTCCGATCGCCGCGCTGCCAGCAGCACCAACAGGAATCCGGTCAGCCGCGCCGGGATGAAGTTTGCGACATCGTCGATGCGCGCAGCCGCCCAGCCAAAGGCCTCGTGACGTTCATTGCGATGGCCGATCATGGAATCCAGCGTGTTGATCGCCTTGTAGCCGAGGATGCCCGGCAAGCCGAACAGCGCGCCCCAGAACACTGGCGCCACGATTCCGTCCGAGGCATTCTCCGCGAGACTCTCGATCGCCGCACGCGCGATGCCGGCCTCGTCGAGCGCGGCGGGATCGCGGCCGACGATGCGCGAGACCGCTTCGCGCGCGCCGCCGATGTCGCCTGCCAGCAAAGGAGTTGCGACATCAGCGACATGATCGTGCAGCGAGCGCAGCGCGACCAGCGGCCAGGCCAGGACGCCGACCAGCACGATCTGAATCCACCCCGAGGGAAGTAGGACCTGAAGCAGCCAACCGAGCCCAACCGCCAGCACGATCACGGACAGCGCGCCAGCGACACCAGCGACTCGGCGAATCGCCGGCGGATCGGAGGCGCGATTCCAGCCGCGATCGATGACACCGATCAACCGGCCCAGCCAAGTCACGGGATGGCCGATCCGCGCGAACAGCGGTGACGGCCAGCCCGTGAGGGCATCCACCGCCATCGCCACCACCATCGCGCCCGCAAAACCCATGCCCGCCTCCTGCTCCGCCCCTGTTGCGCAAAGCAAGGGTTGAGCGCAAGCCCCCGGATCCCTGATTTCGGCTTTGTCTTTGGCCGCGATTGGTGATTAGTCAGGCCCACAGGAGATTTTGATGGCCGTCATCTTGATCACGGGCGGAGCGCGATCGGGCAAGAGCGTCCGCGCGGAAGCGCTTGCGCGCAGCTTTCCGGACCAGCCGCCGATCTACATCGCTACGGCCGAGGCGCTCGATGTCGAGATGGAAGCACGCATAGCTGGGCATCGCGCGCGACGCGGAACCGGCTGGATCGAGCGCGAGGCGCCGCTCGACCTCGTGGCCGCGCTCGTCGCGAGCGATGGCGGCGGCGCAAGGCTGGTGGATTGTCTGACACTGTGGCTCTCCAACCTCATGCATGCGGAGCGCGATTGGGAGCGCGAGGTGAGCGAGCTCGCCGCTGCCCTGCCCCGTCTCAAGAGTCCCGTCATCTTTGTCACCAACGAGGTCGGACTTGGCATCGTGCCGGACAACGCATTGGCACGCAGCTATCGCGATGCCGCCGGCATCATGAACCAGACAATTGCTGATGTCGCCGATAAGGTCGAGTTCGTGGTCGCCGGCCTTCCGATGAAGCTGAAATGACGCCGCGCGCCGACATCCTGAAAGACGTCGTAGCTGATCTCAGGATCGCTGCGTCCTTCGTCACGATCATGCCGGTGGCCTCGTCGAAGCCATCAGGCGACGGCGCCATCGCACGCGCAACCTGGGCGCTGCCGGTTGCGGGACTGCTGGTGGGGCTTGCGGGCGCACTGACCTACAAGATCGCAATCCGCCTTGGCCTCGCGCCCAATCTCGCCGCCTTGCTCACACTGGCAACGACAGCCCTCATCACCGGCGCGCTGCATGAGGATGGGCTCGCCGACACCGCCGATGGTCTCGGCGGTGGACGCACGCGCGAGCGCAAGCTGGAGATCATGCGCGACAGCCGGATCGGGACCTATGGCGTCTGCGCGCTGATCCTGTCGTTCGGCTTGCGCTGGAGCGCGCTGGTCGCGATCGCCAGTCCGTCGGGCGTGATGCTCGCATTGATCGCGGCACATGCCGCGTCACGCGCGGGCGTGCCGGCCTTCATGTCGCTGGTGCCCCCGGCGCGACGCGACGGACTTGCGGCCAGTGCTGGCACGCCGCCGGGCCGCAGTGTCGCTATCGCCTTCGCTGTTGGAACGCTCGCGCTTGCCCTTGCGCTCGGGCCTGCCAAGGCGCTGGTCGGCCTGGTCCTGCTGTCGATTGCGGGGTTGACGCTGGCGCGGCTCGCGATCCGTCAGATCGGCGGACAAACCGGCGATATCCTCGGCGCGTTCGAGCAGACGTGCGAGATTCTGATTCTGCTGGTTGCCGCAGCCTTCCTTCATGCGGGAGGATGAGCCGTGGTCGAGTTCGACGACACCTTCCGCCGGCAATTGCGCGAGCTGTTCGTGTGGCGCCGCGACGTGCGCCACTTTCGCACCACAGCGCTGCCTGACGGCGCCGTGGAGCGGCTGATCGAGACGGCCTGTCTGTCGCCGTCGGTCGGCTTGAGCCAGCCGTGGCGCTTCGTCATGGTCCACGACGCCGCGCGGCGTCGCGCGGTGATCGACGATTTCAGGGCGTGCAACGCCGAGGCGCTGAATTGCTATTCCGGCGAGCGCGCCAGCCGCTATGCCGCGCTCAAGCTCTCAGGCCTCGAACAGGCTCCCTGCCACCTGGCCATCTTCGCCGACAAGGCAAGCGACATCGGCCATGGTCTCGGCCGCGCCACCATGCCGGAGACTTTGGAATATTCCGTGGTCGCGGCCATCACCGCGATGTGGCTCGCCGCGCGCGCCGAAGGCATTGGGATTGGCTGGGTCTCGATCCTCAGTCCGGAGCGCATCCATGCGGTGCTCGACGTCCCCGCCTCCTGGAAATTCATCGCCTATCTCTGCATCGGTTATCCCGAGGCGGAGTGCGACCAGCCCGAGCTCGAGCGGACGAAGTGGGAAATCCGCCGCAACCCGGACGAATTCACGCTAAAGCGGTAGTCGGTCGCCCGAGCTATCCTCGTCATTGCGAGCGAAGCGAAGGAATCCAGTATCTTGCTGACGCAGCGCTTCGCGCGGCGTCGACGAGGGCGCTGGACAATATGCTCGCACCGGCCCAGGAAGGTACGGCTGCACACTGAAATCAGGAATCACAGGAGCCGTCCGTGCGCGCAAGATGCCTCGCCATTCTCCTCACGCTGCTCGCGCCTGCCGCCCATGCCGAGGGGGCGTTCCCGTCAACCTTCCAGGTCAAGACCGTCCCGGCCAACGGCACGCAAATTCATGTGCGCGTCGGCGGCAAGGGACCCGCCGTGATCCTGATCCACGGATTTGGCGACACCGGCGACATGTGGGACAAGCTCGGCGCGGATCTTGTGCGCGACCACACCGTGGTCGTGCCGGACCTGCGCGGCATGGGCCTCTCGGCAAGGCCCGAGAGCGGCTATGACAAATGGACCCAGGCCGCCGACATGCGCGGCGTCTTGCAAGCGCTAGGCATCGAGAAGGCCGTCGTCATCGGACACGATATCGGCACCATGGTGGCCTATGCCTATGCGGCGCGATACCGCGACCTGACCGAAAAGCTGGTCGTCATGGATGCCCCGGTGCCCGGCGTGCCGCCGTGGGACGAGATCGTGCGCAGCCCGCAGCTCTGGCACTTCGATTTCGGCGGCCCCGACATGGAGCGGCTGGTCAGGGGGCGCGAGCGCATCTATCTCGACCGCTTCTGGAACGAGTTCGCGGGCACGGCGTCGAAAGTCACGGAAGCGACGCGACGTCACTACGCAGAGCTCTATGCGCGGCCGGGCGCGATGCATGCCGCCTTCGCGCAATTCAGGGCGATCCGCACCGACGCCGAAGACAACAAGAAGGCGATCGCGACCAAGCTGACCATGCCCGTGCTCGCCATCGGCGGCGAGAAATCCTTCGGCAAGATGGAAGCTGTCGTGATGCGGAACGCGGCGACCGACGTCACCGAGGCGGTGATTCCCGGCGCCGGCCACTGGCTCATGGAGGAAGACCCGGCGGCGACCATCAAGGCGGTCCGCGCGTTCCTCGACGGCAAGAAATAAGCCGACAAGCCGGGCTGACGCGCCTCAGCCCGGCTTTCCCCCTGGCGAGAACTCGCGTATCCACTGCGTGAAAGATTGCAGGGGGAGGAATTCAGATGGCGATGGAGCTCAAGGGTGCGCGGGGCGAAGGCTTTGCGACGATTGCCGCGGACGGCCGCGTGCTGGATTCCTGGTTTCTTCAGCCGACCCTGGTTGCGGAGGACGGCAAGGCGGCAACGGTCCGGCTCACGAACGAGGAGATCGTCAAATCGTTGGGGTCGTCCGCCGACGGATATGCGCGCCACGACGACATCCGCAATGTCGACATCGTTGCCATCCGGACAGAGATTGGCTCCCTCGCATCCGCACCGACGGACGTGCACGACGCCTATTTGCGGCTCCATCTGCTGAGCCACCGGCTGGTCCAGCCGAATGGCCTGAACCTCGACGGCATATTCGGTCTGTTGCCCAACGTTGCCTGGACGACATCAGGTCCGTGTGACCCCGTCCGCGTCCCGGAAGCGCGCCTCCTGGCGCGAAAGCGTGCCCTCCCCTTCGAGGTGGCGGGAATCGATAAGTTTCCGCGCATGACCGATTATGTGACGCCTGCGGATGTGAGGATTGCTGATGCGGATCGCGTCAGGCTCGGCGCCCATCTGGCTGCGGGCACGACGGTCATGCATGAAGGCTTTTGCAATTTCAATGCGGGCACGCTCGGTCCCTGCATGGTCGAGGGGCGCATCAGCGCCGGCGTGGTGGTGGGAAGCGGCAGCGACATCGGCGGCGGCGCGTCGATCATGGGGACGCTTTCGGGAGGCGGAAAAGAGAAGATCACGGTCGGTGAGCGCTGCCTGATCGGAGCCAACGCCGGCATCGGCATTTCACTGGGTGACGATTGCATCGTCGAAGCCGGCTGTTACGTCACGGCAGGCGCGCGCATCCTGTTGGAAGATGGGCGGGTCGTGAAAGCCAAGGAGCTGTCCGGCGAAAGAGGCCTGCTCTTCCGTCGCAATTCGCAGAGCGGCGCTCTCGAGGCAACAAGACGCAAAGGCAATTGGGGCGGGCTCAACGCGCAGCTTCACGGCTAGCGTACAGCCCAAATGAACCTTGCTTGCGCTGTCCGCGTCAAATGAAAACCTCAGCCTCAGACCGCGAGGTATCACGCACCGGTGCCTTCCATGCGAGTAGGTCGTCGGAAAGCACCCATCGATGTTTCCGGCGGGACATTTTGCAACGACAGATCGCCATGCGCTGGCCTCTTCCTGCCCTCCAAATCGTCGTCGCGTTCGCGAGCGCGTTCAATGTCATCCGTTTCAGGTTGGACAACCTGCTCCTGGAGGGGGCCGCCGAGCTCGATCGCCTGACGCTTGCTGCTCTCGTCACGATTGCCGTGCTCACGGCTGCCGTCCTCGCGCTCTGTTGGCGGGTTCCTGCCGCGACGACGCGGGGCACGACACTGGCGCTTGTCCTGGTCGCGTTGACGGCGCTGTCCGGATTTGTGCCGCAAACGGTTCAGAAGGAGCGCCGTACCGCCGAGCACGTTGCAAGCCAGGCGCAAGCAGAGCGCCGCGAGCAGACGTTTGCGCGCGAAATGCAGGGATGGGCCGATGATATCGACAAGCGCATCGCTGGACCGCATCCGCTTGAGCCAGACCAGGCCTGGGCCTTTCTCGATGCCGTCAGCAGTGCCGGCTACAGGGACGATGGCCCCAACCCTCTGAGCGCGCGAGCCCTGGAGCTGCTGCAAAAGGCGCTCGCCGCAGAACTCCTCGACGTCAATGCCGAAGTGCCCGGCCATCGGCTCAAGGATCCGACCGCCCGATCGCTGTTCCTGCAGTTCTATAAGGAACGCATCGAGCCGCTCCGATATTCGCTTGCGAAGCAGGATTGGGAGATCATGCGCCTGCTCGCGACCAGGGCCGAGCTTTTGCAGCCTGATGCTGCGCCCCTGGTCGCAGATCTCAAGAAAACAATGGTGCCGGGTCCATCGCGGTTCATCAGCCTGAAGTAGGGTTCGCCCGTCGGCGCGTAGGATTGTTTGCGAAAGCTACCGCAATTATTTCGCGTAGGTTCGTGCCATGACTGCGTATCGTCACGACGTTGGTCCCGCGCGGATGCTTCGCGCGACGTCTCCTGAAATGCATGGATACGACCGATGTCATCGACGAGCGGTGATCGAGAGAGAGGGTTTCGCAAGGGCTCGACTCGTCCCACGAGCTACGAGCTTATAGCCCAAGCAGTGCCTTGAAGCCGTATCCAAGCAGAACGCCCGAAGCAGTCACAGTCGCCGTGGCAGCATTTGCAACGATTCCATCCTTGACCTCAGTCAGATACTGAAAGACGATCGGCCTAATAAGCGCGGCAACCATCTCGGTGCGCACTTGGGGAGCCTTCAGGAACGTCGTGCGGCGGAAATTTCGGCCTCACGCTGGCCCCGTTCTCCACTGCTGTTTGGGATCCCGCGGACATCGACAGGGTGGCTGCACAACGATTCTACGCGGCAACTTCACCACCTCCGCACGCCCGCTTCATCCTCCCGCCCAAAGCGCTCGACCAGAAAATCGATGAACAGCCGCACCTTCACTGACAGATGCCGCGTCGGCGGATAGACCGCATAGAGCGCCAGCGGCGGCGCGGAATAATCGTCCAGAACGATCTGCAGTTCACCCTTCTTCAACGCATCCGCGGCGATGAACTCGGGCAGTAGCGCGAGGCCCCTGCCCTTGATCGCGGCATCGCGCAGCACCTCGGCATTGTTGACGCAGAGCGACCAGGACGGCTGGATCCAGTGATCGCCATCGCGGCCGGACAGCTTCCACTGATTGCCCGTCAGCAGGAAGCCGTAAGTGAGCGAGACATGCTCGCGCAGATCCTGCGGATGCCTTGGCGACCCGTGATACGCGAGATAACCGGGCGAGGCGCAGATCATGCGCGGCACCGGCATGATTTTTCGCGCGATCAAGCTCGACGATTCCAAATCCGCAATCCGCAGCGTCACATCAAAGCCGTCCTGGACGGGATCGAGCAAATCGTCGCTGAGCACGATCTGGAGCTGAAGCTCCGGATAGCGCGCCATGAAATCGGCGAGCACGGGCCCGAGCTGCATCGTGCCGAACGACATCGGCGCGTTGACGCGGAGCAGTCCACGCGGCGCCGACTGGGCCTGCGTCACCGCCTGGTCGGCGGCCTCGATCTCCGAGAGGATCACCACCGCGCGCTCGAAATAGCGCTGGCCGTTTTCGGTTGGGCTGGCGTGGCGGGTGGTCCGGTTCAGGAGCTGGACGCCCAGGCTCTCCTCGAGGTCGGCGATGTATTTGCTGATCGCCGAGCGCGACAGGCGCAGCTGCCGCCCGGCTTCGGCAAAGCTGCCGCTTTCGACCACCTTCACGAAGGCCCGGAGGCTGGCGACCTTATCCAAGGGCCCGCCCTGGCGATTGTTTCCAAATCGTAGACATAGCCGTCATATTTGCACGGATTGTCTTCAATCCAAAGCGGAACAATATTTCCGCCAGAGCAAGACCGCTCCCCACGACCAGGAGGACGACAATGTCTGGACTGCACCATGTCACCGCGATTGCCGGCGACCCCATCCGCAATTTCGGCTTCTACACCAGGGATCTCGGCCTGCGCTTCGTCAAGAAGACGGTCAATTTCGACGATCCCGGCACCTATCACTTCTACTATGGCGACGAGACCGGCCGCCCCGGCACCATCCTGACCTTCTTCCCCTGGGCCGGCGTGTCCCCCGGGCGCCGCGGCGTCGGTGAGACCCATCAGACCGCCTTCCGCGTGCCGCAGCGCTCGCTCGGCTATTGGACCCAGCGCTTTACCGAGAAGGGCGTCGCCTACGAGGCGCTGGAAAAGCGCTTCGGCGAATCCGTGCTGCCGTTCACCGATCCTGACGGTATGGCGCTCGCGCTCGTCGGCATCCCCGGCGCCGAGAACGAGCCGGGCTGGAGCAATGGCGAGGTGCCGGCCGAGCACGCGATCCGAGGATTCCACGGCGTGACCCTGCTGCTCGACAGCGCCGCGAAGACGGCTTCCGTCCTCACCGACGTGCTCGGCTTCAAGGAGACCGGCCGCGAAGGCTCGGTGATCCGCTTCAAGGCGCCGGGCGATGCCGAAGGCAGCGTCGTCGACATCTACGAGGCCAAGGGCTTTCTGCGCGGCCATCAGGGCGGCGGCTCCGTCCATCACATCGCCTTTCGTGCGGCCGATGATGCCGAGCAGGGCAAGATGGCCGAGAGGCTCGTCAGCGATCACGGCCTGCACCCGACCGAGCAGCGGGATCGCAACTACTTCCGCTCGATCTACTTCCGCGAGCCCGGCGGCGTGCTGTTCGAGATCGCGACTGATATCCCCGGCTTCGCCGTCGACGAACCCGTCGCGACGCTCGGACGGGACCTGAAGCTGCCCAGCTTCCTCGAGCCGCATCGCAAGCAGATCGAGGGCGTTCTGCCGAGCCTCGAAGAGACCGCGTCATGACCGACTTCATCCATCGTTTCGAGCCCGCGCGCGACGCGGGCTCTCCTCCGCTATTGCTGCTCCACGGCACCGGCGGCGACGAGAACGACCTGCTCGGGCTCGGCAGGATGATCTCGCCAGGCTCGGCGCTGCTCTCGCCGCGCGGCCGCGTGCTCGAGCACGGCATGCCGCGCTTCTTCCGCCGACTCGCCGAAGGGGTATTCGACGAGGACGATGTCCGCCAGCGTGCGCTCGAGCTTGGCGAGTTCATCGCGGAGGCGCAGAAGCGCTACGGCATTGCTGCGCCCGTTGCGGTCGGCTTTTCCAACGGTGCCAACATCGCCGCCGCGCTGTTGCTGCTGAAGCCGGACATACTGTCAGGTGCGGTGCTGCTGCGTGCGATGGTGCCGCTGTCGGATCCGCCGAAAGCGGAGCTTGGCGGCAAGCACGTGCTGCTGCTGTCAGGGCAAGCCGATCCGATCGTGCCGGCAAGCAACTCGGCGCGTCTCGCAGCGCTGTTGTCGGAAGCAGGTGCGCATGTGGATCACAAGGTTCTGCCGGCAGGCCATCAGCTATCGCAGGCCGACGTGACGCTGGCGCGCAACTGGATCGGCGGCATCAACGCGAAGGCAGCCTGAACGAGCAAGCGGCGCATCGTTTTCGAACGGTGCGCCACCGCGCTCACGCCAAGCAGCCGCGTCACGGGGCCACGGTTTCGGAATTACCGATCGTGCCATCATGCCAGTGTTTTGCCCGACGGGTCAAATCGAGCGCGAATTTGCGTGGGGACGCCGAGCTCTCCGGGCAAGTCTTGGAGGAACCAGGCTCGGCTACTGTGCATGGGGTTGTTTTGCAGATTTCGTTTGAATGGGCTCAAAACAAATGACCTCTCCCCGACGGGGAGAGGTCATAATCGCGGGCGGCCGATTTGACTTGAGCGACGACCCTACTCCCAGGACCAGGCTGAGAAGTCGTTCTCGAACTGCGGGACTTCCTTCCAGACGCCCTTCAGCTTCTTGCTGATGACGGTCGGCCATTGCGGCTGGAACAGGAAGCCGGCCACCGCATCGGTCGCCAGCATCTTCTGGGCATCGCCGAGCAGTTTTGCACGGCCGGCCTCGTCGGGCGTCGCGACGATCTGCTTGTAGAGCGCGTTGAACGCTTCGTTGTTGTAGCCGAGATAGAAGTCCGGCTCGGTCAGCTTGACGAGGTCGAACGGCTCGACATGGGAGACGATGGTCAGGTCGTAATTGTGCGGCCCGTTGGGCGCGAACACCTGCGACAGCCACTGCGCCCACTCGACGTTCTCGATCTTGGCGACGATGCCGACCTTGGCGAGCTGGGCTGCGACGATCTCGCCGCCCTGCCGTGCGTAAGGCGGCGGCGGCAGCTTCAGGCTGAGCTCGAGCGGCGTGGTGATGCCGGCCTCAGCCAGCAGCTTCTTCGCCTTCTCGGGGTCGTAGGGATTGATGCCCGTGGTGTCGACATAGCCAAGCGAGCCCGGCGTGTAGAAGCTGCCGATCGGCGTGCCGAAACCTTCGGCTGCTCCGTCGATCAGTGCCTTCCGGTCGATGGCGGCGAGGATGGCGCGGCGTACCCTGACGTCGTCGAGCGGCTTCTTCTTTTCGTTGATGGCCACGATGGTCTTGGCCTTCGAACCGCCGATCAGCACGGTAAAGCGCGGGTCAGCCTTGAATTGAGCGACGACGCGGGTTGCGATGCGCGGAAACGCGTCCACGTCACCCGAGAGCAGCGCCGCGGCCTGCGCGGCTGGATCGGAGATGAAGCGGATCGTCACTTTCGACAGCTTGATCGCGGATGCGTTGCGATAGTCGGCCCATTTGTTCAGCGTGATCGACGAGCCCTTGGCCCAGGCCCCTAACTGATAGGGCCCGGTGCCGACCGGCTGCGTCACGTTGGTCGCCGCGCTTTTCGGCTCGACGATCGAGGCGCTCGCCTGCCCGAGCAGGAACGGCAGGTTCGGCTCGGAGTTCTTCAGGGTGATCACGACCGTGCCGGCGTCGGGCGCATCGACCTTCTCGAAAGCCTGGAACAGGCTCTTGTCCTTGTTGGTGCTGTTCGCGGCCGCGTTGCGCTCGTAGGAGAACTTCACGGCGGCGGAATCGAAGGCTTCGCCGTTCTGGAATTTGACGCCCTTGCGCAGCTTGAACGTATAGGTCTTCAGGTCGGGCGAGGCGGTCCAGCTCTCGGCCAGCAGCGGCGCGACCGAGCCGTCCTCGTTGATCTTGGTCAGGGTCTCGTAGATGTTGTAGAGCGTGACCTCAGCGATGGCGGCAGCCGCGGCGTTGGTGGGATCGAGCCCCGGCGGCTCCAGCGTCATGCCCACGACGACGCTATCCTTCTTGCCCTGCGCCAGCACCGGCAGCGGCGCCGCAGCCAATGCTGCGGCAAAAGCGACGATCGATAGCTTCTTCAACATGCCTGAACTCCCCGGCCTTCTTCTGTCTCTTAGGACTACGCCAATCCTGTCGCCGACATTAACCCTCCATGGCCGGCTGCGGCAATGCCATCACCGCCTCCGCCTTGTGGCAGGCGACAAGGTGTCCCTCGCCCACTCTGCGTAGCAGGGGCGGCACTTCCCGACAATGCTGGTCGGCGAGCGGACAGCGCGCCACATAGGGGCATCCGCTGGCTGCCGCCGATTGCGAAGCGATTACCTGGGCGCCGCGCCGGCGCCGGTCTCCACCGGCACGTGCCCGCGGCACGGCATCCAGCAGTGCCCGCGTATAGGGATGGGCGCAGCGCTCGAACAAATCCTCCGGCCGCCCCTGCTCCACGACCCGGCCGAGATACATCACCGCAACCTCGTCGCAGAGATAGTCGACCACGGCAAGGTCGTGGCTGATCAGGATGTAACTGAGGCCGAACTGCTCCTGGAGGTCCTGCATCAGGTTCAGGACCTGCGCCTGCACGGAGACGTCGAGCGCGGAGACCGGCTCGTCCGCGACGATCAGTTTTGGTTGGGTGATCAGCGCGCGCGCGATCGCGATGCGCTGGCGTTGGCCGCCGGAGAACTCATGCGGATACTTGTCCATGTCCGCGTCTCGCAGGCCGACCTGCTTCAACACCGCGGCGACCCGGGCGCGGAACGTCGTGCGGTCGGCATCGTCGAGCACGGTGAGCGGCTCGGCGACGATGCGCGCAATGGTCTGGCGCGGATCGAGCGATCCATAGGGATCCTGGAACACCATCTGGAAATCGCGCCGCGCGCGACGCAGTTCATCGGGCGAGATGCGGTTGAGATCGCGGCCGAGCAGCGTGACCTCTCCCGCCGTCGGCCGTTCCAGCGCCATCACGACGCGCGCAAAGGTCGACTTGCCCGAGCCGGATTCGCCGACGATGCCGAGGCTCTTGCCGGCCTGGACCTGCACACTGACGCCGTTGAGCGCGCGCACCTCGCCGGGCGGACGGAACAGGCTTTCGCGCGGCAACGTGTAGCGCTGCTCGAGATCTTTGACGTCAAGAAGAGGTGCTGCGCTCATGCGGATAACGCCCCGACATTCGCAGCCATGGAGACATCGGTCCTAATGCAACGCGCGCCGTGTCGGGGGCCGACCTCCACCATCGGCGGCAGCGCCGCCCGGCACGCATCGATCGCGAGCGGACATCGATCGGCGAAGGTGCACCCCACCGGCAGATCGGCGAGCTCCGGCACCGTGCCCGAGATCGTCCTCAGCCGCGTCCCCTTGCGCGCGCCGAGTTTCGGGCGGGCGCGAAACAGGCCTTGCGTATAGGGATGTCCCATGCGGCGGAACACTTCATCGGTAGGCCCGCTCTCGACCACGGTGCCGCCATACATCACCATCATGCGCTGCACGTTCTCGGCAATGACGCCGAGATCGTGCGAGATCAGGATCATCGACATGCCGCGCTCCTCGACGAGATCGGCGATGAGATCGAGGATCTGGCCCTGGATGGTGACGTCGAGTGCGGTGGTCGGCTCGTCCGCGATCAACAGATCCGGCTCGCAGGCAAGCGCCATGGCAATGGTGACGCGCTGGCGCTGGCCGCCGGAGAACTGGTGCGGATAGGCGTCGACGCGCCTCGCCGGATCGGGCAGCCCGACGCGGTCGAGCAAGGCGATCGCTTCTTTTCGCGCCTGCGCGGCCGAATATCCCTTGTGCCGTCGCAGCGGCTCAGCGACCTGATGGCCGATCGTGTGCATCGGATTCAGCGCCGTCATCGGCTCCTGGAAGATCATGCTGATGCGGTTGCCGCGCAGCTTGCAGTAGTCGGCATCCGGAAGCCGCGCGAGCTCGCTGCCGTCAAGCTTGATGCTGCCGGTGATAACAGCGCTCTCAGGCAACAGCCCCATCAACGATAGCGCCGTGACCGACTTGCCGCAGCCGGATTCGCCGACGAGCCCGAGCGTCTCGCCACGCTTCAACGCAAAGCTGACGCCGCGCACGGCCTGCGCCGGGCCGCGGCTGGTGTTGAGACGGACGCCGAGATTGTCGACCTCGATCAGCGGCATGGTCGCGGGATCAGCCATCGTCACCGCTCCCGCGCCAACTTGGGATCCAGCAGATCACGCAAGCCGTCGCCGAGCAGATTGAGACCGAGCACCGCAATCGCAATCGCGGCACCGGGATAGACCGCAAGCATCGGCGACTGGAACAGCATGGTCTGCGCGTCGTTCAGCATGCGGCCCCAGGACGGCTGCGGCGGCTGGGTGCCGAGACCGAGATAGGACAGCGCGGCTTCAGCGAGGATCGCGAGCGCAAACTGGATCGTCGCCTGCACGATCAGGATCGACAGGATGTTCGGCAGCACATGCTCGATGGTGATGCGGAAGGCGCCCTTGCCCGAGGCGCGCGCCGCCAGCACGAATTCGCGCGCCCAGATCGCATTGGCCGAGCCGCGCGTCAGCCGGGTCAAGGTCGGGATCTGGAAAATGCCGATCGCAACGATCGAGGTAACCATGCCCGGCCCTGCGACCGCGGCGAGCATGATCGCCGAGAGCACGGCCGGAAAGGCGAAGGTGAAATCGGAAAAGCGCATGATGATCTCTTCGGTCCAGCCGCGCTTGGCCGAGGCGATCAGGCCGAGGCAGACGCCGAAGGTGAGACCGATGCTGACCGCGATGATGCCGACCAGGATGGTGGAACGCGCGCCGGCGAGCAGCAGCGAGACGATGTCGCGGCCAAAGGAATCGGTGCCGAGCCAGTGTGCCGCCGATGGCGGCCGCAGCTTCGAGGCGATGTCGATCTCGTAGGGCGACCAGGGCGTCCACACCAGCGAAAGCAGCGCCGAGGCAACCACCAGCAGGCTAAGCGCACCGCCCAGCACGAAGCTGCGATGGCGCAGGGCACGTCGCCAGAACGTTCGCGCCGGCAAGGGGCTTGTTGCGACCGGCGCGTCAACGGGCGTGGAAAGCTGCGCGCTCACAAGTCGTGCACCTTGATGCGGGGGTCGATGAAGGCATAGAGCACGTCGACCACGAAATTGACGATGACGACCATGGCTGCCAGCAACATGACGCAGTTGCGCACCACGATCAGGTCGCGGTTGGCAATCGACTGGAAGATCAGCCGGCCGAGACCGGGCAGATAGAACACGTTCTCGATCACGATGGTGCCGGCGAGCAGATTCGCGAATTGCAGGCCCATCACCGTCATCACGGGGATCATGGCGTTGCGCAGCACATGGCTCCACAACACCTCGCGCTTGCCGAGCCCTTTCGCGCGCGCGGTGCGGACGAAATCTTCGCGCAGAACGTCGAGCACGGCCGACCGCGTCACACGGGCGAGGATCGCGGCCTGCACCACCGCAAGCGAGATCGACGGCAGCAGCAGCGATTTGAGCCCTGGCCAGATGCCGTCATCCCAACCGGCAAAGCCCCCGGCGGAGAGCCATTGCAGCCGCACGGCGAACAGCAGGACCAGGAGAATGGCGAACCAGAAGTTCGGCAGCGCGATGCCGATTTGCGTCAGCGACATCACGCCGACGTCGCCGAGCTTGTTGTGGTTGGCGGCGGTGTAGATGCCGGCCGAGAGCGCCAGCACCACGGTGATCAGCATCGACATGATCGCGAGCGGAATGGTCAGCACCAGCCGCTCCGCGATCAGGCTAAAAACCGGCGTACCGTAGACGTAGGAATTGCCGAGATCGCCGACGAGGAGGCCCTTGATCCATTGCAGATAACGGACCGCCAGCGGCTGATCGAGCCCGAGCTTGACGGTGAGCGCACGCACTGCATCGGCAGAGGCATCGGCGCCCATCAGCATCTGCGCGGCATTGCCCGGCAGCGCATCCAGCACCAGGAAAATGATCACGGATGCGCCGACCAGCGTCGCCAGCAATGTCAGGACACGTCGAAGGACAAATACGCTCATGCGCGGTCGGGTTCAGAGCTCATCAGGGCACGATCTACATGTCCGGACGCCCGACGCAAGCCTTTTGCTGCCATCGCCGGCCCCCTAAGCCGGCCAGCGGGAGCGAAGGTCATTCGAGGCTTCGAACAGCGCACTGATGCGCAGCAATTCCGCGTCACGGCGAAAACGGCCGACGAGCTGGAGCCCGATCGGCAGGCCGTCGCGGCCAAACCCGCAGGGCAGACTGATCGCGGGATGGCCGGTCATGTTGAACGGCATGGTCCAGGGGAACCAGTGCGGCCGGACGCTGTCAAACTGCTGGCCATCGATCTCGATGCTGCCGAACAGGTCTTGGTCGATCGGGAGCGCGGTGCGGGTGATGGTCGGCATTGCCAGGAGGTGCCCGCGCGCCAGCAAGGATTGTACGCGACGGAACAACGCCGTGCGCGCGAACATCGCCTCCTGATAGTCGACGCCGCTGACATTGCTCGCCAGCGCGATCTGCTTGCAGAAGGCTTCGCTGAGGGCGTCGCCATGCTCGGCGACCAGCTTTGAAAAGCGCGAGCGCCAGACGGTGTGGTTGATGGCGCGCCAGATCGGCTCGACATCGTAACCCTCGCCGGAAAATTCCTCGAGCTCGGCGCCGAGATTCGCGAGCCGGTCGAGGCTCGCCTTGAAGGCAGTCGCGACATCCGACGACACAGGGCGCCCCGGAGGCGAGGCGCAGAACAGAATCTTATACCCACGCAGATCGCCGCGTGGCGCGGCGGTGCCGATGTAGTCAGGCACGGGCACGCCGATCGACCAGGGATCGCAGGCATCCTCGCCCGCCATAGCCTGCATCATTAAGGCGGTGTCGGCGACGGTGCGCGTGGTCGGCGTCACATAGGTCTGGTTGCCGAACGCGTCGAGCGCCTGGCTGTGCGCGATTACGCCGTTACTCTGCTTCAACCCCACGACGCCGTTGCAGGCGGCGGGGATGCGGGTCGAGCCGCCGCCATCGGTCGCGATCGCCAATGGCGCGATGCCGCTCGCCACCGCAACGGCCGCACCGCCGCTGGAGCCGCCGGAAGACCGCTCCGCACTCCAGGCGTTGCGGGTGCGGCCGAACAACGGTGAATCAGTCAAGCACTTGCTGCCGAATTCCGGCGTCGTCGTCTTGCCGATCAGGATCGCGCCTTCCGCGCGCAGCTTCGCCACCGCGACGGCGTCTTCAGTGGGCGCATTGTCCTTGTAAGGAACGGCGCCGAAGGTGGTCCTCACACCCTTTGTATTGACGATGTCCTTGACCGTCACGGGAAGCCCATGCAGCAGGCCGAGCGGTTCGCCGGCCATCATTTTGCGCTCGGCCTCACGCGCCGCTGCCATCGCCTCGTCGCCGCAGAGCGTGATGAAGCAGTTCAGCTTCGGCTGGAGCGCCTCGGCGCGCGCGAGCACGGCGCCGGTGATTTCGACGGGAGAGATCTGCTTGTTCGCAATCAGGCCACGCAGTTCGGTTGCGGAGAGCAGGCAGGGATCGCCGTTCATCGTCAGATCATGCTCCGAAACGGGCCCTCGTCGGCCCAATGCATTGACAACGAGAATGACAGTTTTGTTAACTCGGCGTCCAATACGTTTTTGACGATTAGCCCATACGTTTTCGGTATGCCTATGGATCTTCGCCGTCTTCGCTATTTCGTCGCCGTGGCCGAGACGCGCAGCGTCGGCAAGGCGGCCGAACGGCTGCGGATGGCGCAGCCGCCACTCTCCGTCCAGATCCGCAAGCTCGAAGCCGAGGTCGGCGCGCCGCTGTTCCACCGCGGCACGCGCGGCATGGACCTGACGGACGCGGGCCAGGCCCTGCTGGCGCGTGCCGGCGAGGCGCTGGCGCTGGCTGCCGATGGCATCGAGGCAGCACGCGCGGTCGCGGCCGGTCGTCGCGGGCGGATCTCCGTCGGCTACATGTTCGTGCTGGCGAATGCCGTGCTGCCACGGCTGATCCCCGAGCTGCGGCGATCCATTCCCGGCGTCGACCTCGATTTCGTCGATCTCAGCGCATCGACACGCGAGGCGCGGCTGCTCGACCGCAGCGTCACGGTGGCGCTGTGCATGCCGGCAATCCACCATCCCGAGATTCAGGTCGCGCGGATCGGTGCGCAACGCTTGATGCTGGCGATGCCGAATCGCTCGCCGCTGGCGCGGCTCGGCGCCGTACCGATGGCGCGTTTGCAAGGCCGTCCGTTAATTGCGCTGCCGCCGCCGGAGCGGGACCCCGCGTCCTCCGCGGTGGCGGCCCTGCTGCGGCGGCATCAGATCGTGATGCCGATCGCAAGTAGGGTCGAGACAGCACATTCGGCGATGAGCCTTGTTCTCGCCGGCGAAGGCTTTGCGATCCTGCCGGCGTGCGCCAAGCTCGGCGCACCGCGCGGCATCGTATTCCGGCCGCTGCGCGATGCGACCGATTCCATCGACATCGCGGTGTGCTGGCGGCGGGACTCGGAGAGCCCGCTGATCCCCAGATTTGTAAAATGCGCCGAAAAAGTTGTGGCGCGGCTGTGACGAGACTACCAGCTCCAGCCGATCTCGTGGCTCCAGGGCGGATCGGCACCCGCGCGGGTGCAGGTCAGGCCGGCACAATTAGCGGCAAAGGACAGCGCGCGGCGGAGCTCCTCAGTACTGATGTCCTTCAGATGCTGCCGGGCAAGACGGCCCTGCTTGTGCAGGGCGAACAGCAGCGCGGCCTGAAAGCTGTCACCGGCGCCGATGGTGTCGGCCACTGTGACCTTCGGCGCCTCGACCGCGATCTGCCCGGCCTTCGCGTGCCAGGCGACGGCGCCATTGTTGCCGCGGGTAATGACGACGAGGCTCGGGCCGTGCCTCAGCAGTGCGTCCGCGCGCTGCTGATACGGCTCCTCGCCGAACAGATAGCCGAAGTCGACGTCCGACATCTTCATAAGATCGGCGTGGCCTGCGAATTCGGCCATGCGCGCGAGATAGGCCGGCTTGTCCTTGACGAGGTTGGGCCGGCAGTTCGGATCGAAGGAGATCGTCGACGACGCCCTCGCCTCCGCAATCAGGGCCCTCGTTTCGGCTGCCCCCTGGTCGTTGACCAGCGTGGTCGAGCCGACATGCACAGCTGCCACGGTATCGAAGGGAATGCTCCCGCGCCGAAAAGTCCAGTTCCGCGTCGCGGTGTCGGCGTCATAAAAGGCGTAATGCGACTCGCCGGCGACGATGCGGACGAAGGCGAGCGTGGTCTGGTGATCGCTGCGGGTGGCGAGATCAAGCGCGACGTTCGACGCAGCGGCGTGATCTGCGATCATGCGTCCGAACAGGTCGGTCGAGATGCCGCCGACGAAAGCGGTCGGCGCGCCGAGCCGCGCAATGCCGATCGCGACGTTGAGGCAGGAGCCGCCGACCGCCGGCATCACGGCTTCGCGGCCGTCGGCGCTCTTCGTCGGCACGAAATCGATCAACGCATCGCCGCAAGAAATCAGCATCTTGTTCAACTTATCCTTCTAACTCTTGGCGATGTCGCGCATCGCCGCGCGGCTGCCCCGATCCACTTCGCGCAACAGCTTGTACACCTCACGTTTCCTGGTGTGAAACGCGGCCATGTCGGGCGTGGTCGGCTCGCTCTTGCGTCCGAGCGCCGACATGTTTGCCATGGTCTCGCCGATCGAGGCATAGGCGCCGCCGGCGACGGCACCTAGCATCGCAGCGCCTAGCAACACGGGCTCTCTGGTTTGTGGCAGCGCGACCGTCAGCCCGGTCGTGTCAGCCATGATCTGCCGCACAAGGGGGCTGCGGCTCGCGCCGCCTCCCATGATCATGATGCCGGCATGCACGCCATGCGCTGCAAAGGCCTCGATCACCTCGGCGAGCCCGTAGGCGAGCCCGCAAAGACCTGCGACGAACAGCCGCTCCATCGAGCCGATGTCGGTGTCGAGATCGAGACCCGCGATCACCGCGCGGGTGTCAGGGTCGGCATAGGGCGAGCGATTGCCAATGAACTCAGGAAGCACGTGGACGTCGCGCGCGAGCAGCGCGGCGCGGCTGGCATCGCCGGCGCGCGCGATGATGCGGCGCTCGAGAAACTCGATGAGATCGACGCCCTCGCTGCGCGCAGCGGCGCCCGCATCGGTGTGGCCCGGATGCGACTTCAGGAGATGGTCGATCGCCGCGCCCGCGGCGGACTGGCCGCCCTCGTTGAGCCAGAAGTTCGGCACCATGCCGGAATAATAAGGTCCCCAGACGCCGGGCACGAAGCATGGCTCCTTCGTCGTCGCCATGATGCAGGCAGAAGTTCCCATGATGTAGGCGAGGCGATCGGTGACATCTGTCGTCCCGCGCGATCCGTCACGGCCGCCGATCGCACCGATGCCGCCGGCGTGGGCGTCGATCAAGGAGGCGCCGACCGGCGTACCGGCGGACAGGCCGAAATCAGCGGCGGCGGCGCGGATGAGACCGGCGCCGAGCCGCGTGCCCGGGGCAACGATTTCGGTGCCGATACGAGCATATTTTTCACTGACGAAATCAGACAGGCCGATGCGCTTGAAAAACGGCGCGCTCCAGCCACCGCCGTCATGGGCGAGATAGTTCCATTTGCAGGTGACGGTGCAGGTCGAGCGCTGCAGCGAGCCGGTGGCGCGCCAGGTCAGATAATCCGCCAGATCGAAGAAATGCCCGGCAGCGTCGAAGTTCGCGCGCAAGTGCCGCTTCAGCCACAACAGCTTCGGCATCTCCATCTCGGGCGAGATCGAACCGCCAACATAGCGCAGTACGTCGTCGGCGGTCTCGTTGATCAGCCGCGCTTCCGCAGTGGCACGATGATCCATCCAGACGATGACGTTGCGCTGTGCTTCGCCGGAGGTGCTGACCGTGAGCGGCTCGCCTTGCCTATCGAGGACAACCAGAGAACAGGTCGCATCGAAGCCGATGCCGGCGACCGTGTCGGGCGCAATCGCCGCTTCCGCTATCGCCGCGCGCACTGATCTGACACAGGCTTGCCAGATGTCCTCGGACGATTGTTCGACGATGTCGCCTGCCTCATGCCAGATCCGGATCGGATGCCTGGCGGTCGCAAGCAGCGTTCCCGCCTCGTCAAACACCCCTGCCCGCGTGCTCGTGGTCCCTACGTCGACGCCGATATACGCTCGCGGCATTGCCACTCCCGGTCACTTCCGTCAATTTTGACGGCAAGTCTACCAGCAAGTGTAGCCGCCATCCACCAGCACGATGCTGCCGGTCATCAGGCTCGCAGCCTCAGAGGCCAGGAACAGGACGACCGAGGCGATTTCCTCGACCTGCCCCATCCGCGCCATCGGAGTTCCACCGATCCAGGCGTCGTACATTTTCGGGTTGCTCTTCACGAAAGCGTTGAGCGGCGTCTCGATATAGGTCGGCGCCACCGCATTGACGCGGATGCCACGCGCGCCCCATTCGGCGGCCAGCGACTTGGTCAGATGATGCACGCCGGCCTTGGAGGCGTTGTAAAAGCACTGCTCCTGCGGCTTGTTGACGATGAAGCCCGACATCGAGCCGACATTGACGATGGCACCGCTACCAGCCTTGAGCATGTGCTTGCCGAACTCGCGGCAGCACCAGAAGGTGCCGTTGAGATTGACGTCGATGACGTTCAGCCAATGCTCGTCGGTCACGGTCTCCGCCGGCGTCTCGCTGCGGGCGATACCAGCGTTGTTGACCAGGATATCGACCTTGCCGTGACGGGCGACCAGATTGTTGGCAACCTCCGCGACGCGCTTGGTATCGGTGACGTCCATGATCGCGGTCTCGATGTCAAAACCCTTCGCCTTCATGCTGGTAGTGGCATCGCCGGCCACCTTGCTGTCGCGGTCGCCGATGATCACCTTTGCGCCGGCCTCCGCCAGAGCTTCGGCGCAGGCCAGCCCAATGCCCTGCCCGCCGCCGGTGACGAAGGCGGTCTTGCCGCTCAGCTTGAATTTTTCCAGGTACATGGTCGTGCTTCCGTTTCTTATCAGTTTCTGATCGCATTGCCGTTCGCGTCGAAGCGGTGAATGCGCGCGGGATCCGGCACCAGCGACACGCGGTCGCCGGCATGCAAGCTCAATTCGCCGATATAGCGTGCAGTCAACATCCCGAGCGGTCCGGCATCGACATAGAGGAAGGTGTCGCTGCCGAGATGCTCGGCCACCGAGATCGTGCCCTGCCAGCCGCCCGAGGCGTCGCGCTCGATCTTCAGGTGCTCTGGCCGAACGCCGATCGTCGCGGCGCCCTGCTGCGCGGCGCTATCGCCCGTCACGAAATTCATCTTGGGCGAACCGATGAAGCCGGCCACGAACAGGTTGTTGGGCCGCTCGTAGAGCTCCAGAGGCGAGCCGTATTGCTCAATCTTGCCCGCGTTGAGCACGACGATCTTGTCGGCCATAGTCATGGCCTCGACCTGATCGTGGGTGACGTAGATCGCGGTGGTGCCGAGCTGCTTCTGGAGCCGGGTCACCTCGATGCGCATCTGCACGCGCAGCGCGGCGTCGAGATTGGAGAGCGGCTCGTCAAACAGGAATGCCTTGGGCTCGCGCACGATGGCCCGCCCGATCGCGACGCGCTGGCGCTGGCCGCCGGAGAGTTCGCGCGGCTTGCGATCGAGATAGGGCGTGAGGTTCAGCGTCGCGGCGGCGGCCTCGACCTTGCGGTTGATCTCGTCCTTGGGCAATCCCGCCATCCTCAGGCCGAAGCCGATATTGCCGCGAACGCTCATATGCGGATAGAGCGCATAGGACTGGAACACCATCGACAGCCCGCGCTTTGCGGGCGACGTGTCGACCACGTTCTTGCCGTCGATCAGGATGGCGCCGCCGGTGACGTCCTCGAGCCCGGCGATCAACCGCAGCAGCGTGGTCTTGCCGCAGCCGGAGGGACCGACGAAGACGACAAAGGAGCCGTTGGCGATGTCGAGATCCGCGCCCTTGATGATGTGCACCGGGCCGAACGATTTCTGCACGCCTTGAAGTGTGATCTGACCCATGATCCCGCAGCCCCTTTACTTCACCGCGCCGAAGGTAAGCCCGCGCACGAGCTGCTTCTGGCTGAACCAACCGAGGACGAGAATGGGCGCGATCGCCAGCGTCGAAGCTGCCGACAGCTTGGCCCAGAACAGCCCTTCCGGGCTCGAATAGGAGGCGATGAACGTGGTGAGCGGCGCTGCGTTCGAGGTCGACAGGTTGAGCGTCCAGAACGCCTCGTTCCAGGCCAGGATCAGATTGAGCAGCAAGGTCGACGCCAGCCCGGGGATCGCCATCGGCGTCAGCACATAGACGAGCTCGCGGCCGATCGTAGCGCCGTCCATGCGCGCGGCTTCGAGGATGTCGCGCGGGATCTCCTTGAAATAGGTGAACAGCATCCAGATTACGATCGGCAAATTGCCGAGGCAGAGGATGAAGACGAGGCCGATACGGGAATCAAGCAGGCCGAAGCTCTTGTAGATCAGGTAGATCGGCACCAGCACGCCGACCGGCGGCATCATCTTGGTCGAGAGCATCCAGAGCAGGATGTCCTTGGTGCGCTTGGTCGGCGAGAACGCCATGGACCAGGCCGCCGGGATCGCGATCAGGAGCGCGATCAACGTCGAACCGCCCGCGATGATGATCGAGTTCATGGCATGGAGGAAATAGTCGCTGCGCTCCTGCACCGTGGCATAGTTCTCAGTGGTCCAGTGGAAGAACAGGAAGGACGGCGGAATGGCGAAAGCCTCGAGCTCGGTCTTGAAGCTCGCCAGCACCATCCATAGGATCGGGAAGAAGATCAGGAAGCCGAAGAACCAGGCCCCGATCGTCGAGATCACCACCCGCTGCGTCGTTGACTTGCGCGCCATGATGTCAGGCTTCCAGGTTGCGGCCGACGATGCGGACGAGGAAGAAAGCCACCACGTTGGCGATGACCACGGCGACGAGGCCGCCCGCCGAGGCGCTGCCGACGTCGAACTGGATCAGCGCCTGCGAATAGATCAGGAACGCGATGTTGGTGGTTTGCAGGCCCGGCCCGCCGCCGGTGGTGACGAAGATCTCGGCGAACACCGTCAGCAGGAAGATCGTCTCAATCAGGATCACCACCGTGATCGGGCGAGCCAGATGCGGCAGCGTAATGTAGATGAAGGTCGAGACCGCGCTCGCTCCATCCATCTCGGCTGCCTCCTTCTGCTCCTCGTCGAGCGATTGCAGTGCGGTGAGCAGGATCAGCGTCGCGAACGGCAGCCATTGCCAGGCCACGATCAGGATCACCGAGAACAGCGGCACGTCGTTGAACCAGTCGACCGGCGTCAGCCCGGCCAGCTTGGCGAGCCAGGCGAACAGGCCGGACACCGGGTGCATCAAGAGGTTCTTCCAGACCAGCGCGCTCACCGTCGGCATCACGAAAAACGGCGCGATCACCATCAGCCGCACGAAGTTGCGCCCTACCACGGGTTGATCCAGCAACAGCGCCAGGGGAATGCCGAGCAGGATCGTCAGCGCCAGCACCGAGCCGACCAGCACCAGCGTGTTCTGCAGCGAGGCAAGGAAAGCTGGGTCTGTCAGGAAATAGCTGAAGTTTTCCAGCCCGACGAACGATTCCGAGCCGGGATCGAGCAGGCTGTAATGCAGCGTCGAGAAGTAGATCGTCAGTACGAGCGGGACGATCATCCAGATGAACAGCAGCCCGACGGCCGGGGTCAGCAGCGACCGCGCAAGGAATTGCGTTTGCCGGGTTGCCATCCTCTCGCTCTCCGCTTGGAGGAAGAAGGCGGCCATCCATCCAGATGAGAGGATGGCCGCAAGTTTGAGCTCAGGGAGAGCTCGGGTTCATTTGATGTAGCCGGCGCGCTTCATCTCGCGCTCCGTGGCGGATTGTGCCGCCGCGAGCGCCGCATCGACCGTCATCGATCCCGCAAGCGCGGCGGAGAATTGCTGCCCAACCTGGGTGCCAATGCCCTGGAACTCGGGGATGGCGGCATATTGCACGCCGACATAAGGCACCGGCTTCACCGTCGGCTTGTTCGGATCGGCGGCATCGATCGAGGCGAGAGTCATCTTGGCGAAGGGCGCGGCCTTCAGGTACTCAGGATTCGTGTAGAGCGACGTGCGTGTGCCCGGCGGCACGTTGGACCACCCCTCCTTCGAAGCGACAAGCTTGGTGTAGTCCTTGCTGGTCGCCCAGGCGATGAACTTCTCGGCCGCTTCGGTCTTCTTCGAGCCGGCGGGGATCGCGAGATTCCAGGCCCACAGCCAGTTGGCGTTCTTGCCGAGCCCGGTGTTCGGCGCAAGCGCAAAGCCGACCTTGTCGGCGACCTTGGAATCCTTCGGGTTGGTGACGAAGGACGCCGCGACTGTCGCATCGATCCACATCGCGCATTTGCCGGCATTGAACAGGGCGAGGTTCTCGTTGAAGCCGTTCGAGCTCGCGCCCGGAGGGCCGGCCTCCTTCATCAAATTGACGTAGGTCGTGAGCGTCGTCTTCCATTCCGGCGTGTTGAACTGCGGCTCCCACTTCTCGTCGAACCACCGTGCGCCGTAGGAATTGGACATGGCGGTGAGGAACGCCATGTTCTCGCCCCAGCCGGCCTTGCCGCGCAGGCAGATGCCGTAGACGCCGCCGTTCTTGTCGGTCAGCTTCTTGGCAGCGTCGACAACGAAATCCCAGGTGGGCTTTTCCGGCATCTTCAAGCCAGCCTTATCGAACAGGTCGGTGCGGTACATCACCATCGAGCTCTCGCCGTAGAACGGCGCGGCGTACAGCTTGCCGTCGACGGAGACGGCATCCCTGATCTTCGGCAGGAGGTCGGCGACGTCATAGTCGGCGCCGAGATTGGCGAGCGGCACCAGCCAGCCCTTCTTGGCCCAAATCGGCACTTCATAGGTGCCGATGGTCAGCACGTCGAACTGGCCGCCCTTGGTGGCGATGTCGGTGGTGACGCGCTGGCGCAGCACGTTCTCCTCCAGCGTAACCCATTTCACGGAAATGTCCGGGTTCGCCTTGGTGAATTCGCCGGTCAGCCCCTGCATGCGGATCATGTCGCCGTTGTTGACGGTCGCGATCGTCAGGGTCGTTTCGGCCATCGCGGGGACGGCAAGCAGTACGGACGCGCCGCAGACGGCGCCCAGAACGTGTTTCACGGTGACCTCCCTAGCTCGCGCTTTTGAGCATATGCCCACGCGTTGGGCGTATGTTCGACCGGGCCACGCCAGAAGTCAAGCAGGCGCGCGGACGTTTCGGCAACTTATGAGTGCTGCGATGCGGGAGTGACGAGAGGTGCCCGTCAGGAGAAGTCGTCATGCCCGGGCTTGTCCCGGGCATCCACGTTCTTCGCGCCGCTGGAGAGACGTGGATGGGGTCAAGCCCGGCCACGACGATGGAGAAGCGGGCCAAACGCCACGTCTCGGCAGCACGAACTTGCCCTACCGCTCCAGGATCGCCCTTGCGGTGGCCTCGTCGGTGATCAGGCCGTTGATCAGCCGCCCGTTCAGTGCCGCCGCGATCGCCGGCACCTTGGCCGGGCCGATTGCGGCGCCGATGGTCGTGGTCTTCGCCGGCACCTCGGGCGGAATGCTGGTGAGGCGCTTGTTGGCGCCGCCCTTGAGCAGGCGACCCTTGGAATCATAGGCCCAGCCGGTGATCTCGCCGATGGCGCCCTGGCGCATCATCTCGAACAGTTCATCGCGCGTGACGAAGCCGTCGACATGGATCTGCGCTTTCTGGTCCATCTGTCCGATGCCGACGAGGCGCAGATCGGCCTTGGCCGCCACGGCCTTGACCTTGGCGATCGGCTCGATCCGTACCATCTTGTTGCGCTCGTCCTCCGACGACATCAAAAACGGCAGCGGCATCGGATAGTGCCGTGCGCCGGTGCGATCGGCGAGCCGGCCCACGGTGTCGTAAAAGCTCGCCGAGCCGTCGGCAGAAATGTTACCGACCAGCGAGACGATCTGATGGTTGGGGCGATCGATCGGCGTGACGCGCTCGACCGCGGCGCGCACCGCCCGCCCAGTGCCGAGCGCGACGATCACAGGCGTTTCCGAGCGCAGCGTCGCATCGAGCAGATTGGCGCAACGCTCGGCGATGCCGGCGGTGGCCTGCGGGGCCGCAGGATCTGTAGGCACCACCTCGCAATGGCGGAGATCAAACCTCTCTCTCAGCTGCGCCGCCAGTTCCATGCAGGCGGCGATCGGGTGCTCGAGCCGGAAAGTGATGAGACGCTCCGCAAGGCACAGCGACACCAGCCGCTGCGCTGAGGCGCGCGACACCTGGAGCATCTTGGCGATCTCGTCCTGGGTGTGGCCGGCAATAAAATAGAGCCAGCCGGCGCGGGCGGCATCGTCGAGCCTCGATTTTTCGTTCTCGACGGCCATGCCGGCTCACGCCTCCCAGAAATCGCTCATCCGCGCGAAGACCCGATCGGCTCCGGCGGCGGACAATATAGCGCGGCCGTCGCGGCTGAGATAATGGCCTCCGCCGACAAATCCCCAGACCATCATCCCTGCTGCCTTGGCAGCCTGCACGCCGCTGGCGCTGTCCTCGATTACCAGCGTGCGCGACGGTTGCACGCCCATCTTCTCAGCCGCGTAGAGAAAGAGATCCGGCGCCGGCTTGCCGTACTGGACCATCTGCGCGGTGTAGAGCCGGTCGCCGAAATGCGAGGCAAGGCCGGTGACGTCGAGCGAGAGCAAGACACGGTCGAGGTCGCTCGACGATGCCACGCAGAATGGCATGGTTAACTCCGATACCACGGCAGCAACATCGGGAATTGGCCTGAGCGAGCTTGCGAACGTCGTCTGTACGCGGGCCTTCAGGCGCGGCAGAAAGCCGTCCGGCACGATCTGGCCGAGATCGCGGTAATGCTGCTCGATCGCCTTGGTGCTGCGTCCGAGGAACAGCTGAAGCGCCTGCTCCAGGCTCAGCGAGATGCCGAATTCCGTCAGCACTTCGGACAGGCAGCGACAACTGAGCAGCTCGCTGTCGACGAGCACACCGTCGCAATCGAAGATGATCAGATCGGGTTTTGGCCGGCTCAGGTCCATCCCGCCATTCGATCATATACCCAAATGCTGGGCAATAGCCCACTAAAGAACACGACACCGCAGCCGCCGTTCAATGGGCCACCTGCCGATAGATCGACGGCAGCGCGGCCGGCAGCCGCTTGATGTTGCCGACGATGGCGTAGCCGCCGCGGCCAAACAGCGTCGGGAAGTAGGATTGCGCGGTGGCATCGACCGTCACGCCGAATGCGGCAATTCCGAGCCGGCGCGCTTCCTGCACCGATTTGCGGGTGTCCTCGAGCGCAAAGCGCCCCTCGTAATGATCGACGTCATTCGGCTTGCCGTCGGTGAGGACGAGCAGCAGCTTCTTGCGCTGCGGCTGACGGGCGAGCTCGGCCGCGGCATGGCGCACCGCGGCACCGATCCGGGTGTAATAGCCGGGCTTCAGCGCGCCGATACGGCGCTCCACCGTCCCGCTCATCGGCTCGCCGAACGCCTTGACGGTCTCGAGCCGCACCCAGGAGCGCCGGCGCGAAGTGAAGGTCAGGATGCTGTGGTGATCCCCGCAAGCCGAAAGCCCGTGAGCAAGCACGAGCAGCGCCTCCTTCTCGACGTCGAGCACGCGATAGCCGTCCACCCAGGCATCAGTCGAGAGCGAGACATCGACAAGCAGCATGACGGCAAGATCATGGCCTTGCGGCCGCATCGCCATGTGGATGCGATCCATCCCGCCATTGCTGCTGCCGGCTCGCAGGTCGCATCGCGCGCGCACGAGTGCGTCGAGATCGAGATCATGTCCGTCGGCCTGGGCGCGCATCAATTCATGACGCGGCCGCAGCACCTCGAAGCGACGGCGCACATGGCGGATGTGTCGGCGCACGGCATCGTCGGGCACCCAGCTCTCCCCCTGCTCGGAGGCCGCTCGCACGAGCACGCGGCAATGATCGGGTAGATAGGATCCGCTGCGATAATCCCATTCGGGATAGGTCAGATCCGCGTTCAATCGCGAGGCATCGAGCGCTTCCGGCGGCAGGTCGAGATCAAATTTGAAGCGGCTCGCCGGCTTGCCGCTGCGGCGGCTGAGCGTGATCTCCTCGAGATCATCTGCGGCCTTCTGCGCGTCCTCGTCGTCGCTGTCGTCGTCGGGGCGGTCGACATTGACCATCTCCGCCATGGCCAGGATCTTTTCGAAGCGGTTGAGCACGAAAGGATCGCGGTGGCTGGCGCCGTCCTCGCGTTCGCGCACGGCAAAGCGCTTGCGATCGTCCTGGGCCGCAACGTCCGAATCCGCCGCACACTCATCGTCTCTGGAATGAACGGGCGAGAGTTCGCGCGTCCAGCAATCGCCCCAGAGCGGACATGGCAGGATCGAACAATAGCCCGGCGGCGCCTTCTCCGGTAGCGGGCTGGTTCCCATCATCGCCGGCCACAGCGGCCCTGCGGGTGCCTTCCCAGCTCCGAGCAGGGCCAGGACGATCTGCTCGACCTCCTGCTCGACGCGCGGCAAGGGACGTTTCGGTCTGGCCTCGGCGGTCGCCGCGGCCAGCTGCGCATAATCAGCGACGAGCCCGGGAAATTGCGTGAGTACCCAGACCGCCGTCTCGCTCGCCCGGCGCAGCACCAGAAGATCCCGCCGCAGCGGATCGTGCTCCACGATCGCCTCGACCGGCGCGGCGGCAAACCATGCCGCGAGCCAGCGATAGAGCGCCGCATTGAGCGCGCGGTTTGGGAAGATCGCGATGCGATCGGGCAGAAAGATGGTTGCGGCGTCGCGGCCCGGCTGTTCAAGTCGCTCGTCCCCGAGGCCGATGCGCTGCCGCCAACCCAGCCGGTGGCCCGACCTGCGTGCGCCTGCGCTCGCGATCTGTACGCCCGTCTCGCCACCGAGCGCCCGGAACATCACCGCAATCCGCCCCTTCACATCGGTGAGCGAAACTGCATGATCATCGTGGACCGGATAGCTCGCGGTGCCACCGACCATCCGATGCCAGGCTCGGCCGACGGTTTCCTCCAGTTCGAGGAAGTCGAACATGGGTCACCCGATCACGGCGCGGGCGACATCCAGCAGCGCCGCCTTGACGTCGGCGTCATCGGTCAATGGCTCGATCATGCCGGCAAGCACCGCGTCGGCGAGCGGCGTGCCCGCGGCGATCAGGGTCGCGCAATAGACGACGAGACGGGTCGAGACCCCCTCCTCCAGATCGTGGCCCTTGAGCGCACGCAGCCGGCCGGCCAACATTACCAAGGGCCGCACGCGATCCAGCGGCAATCCGCTCTCGGCCGACACCACCGCAATCTCCTGCTCGGCCGGCAGAAAGCCGAACTCGACGGCGACGAAGCGCTGCCGCGTCGATGGCTTCAGCGCCTTGAGCAGGGTCTGGTAGCCGGGATTGTAGGAGACGACGAGCATGAAGCTCTTGGGTGCGGCGAGCTCCTCGCCGGTGCGCTCCAGCGGCAGGATGCGCCGGTCGTCGGTCAGCGGATGCAGCACAACCGTGACGTCCTTGCGCGCTTCGACGACTTCGTCGAGATAGCAGATGCCGCCCTCGCGCACCGCGCGCGTCAGCGGGCCGTCGGTCCACACCGTGTCACCGCCCCGCAAGAGATAGCGGCCAGTGAGATCGGCGGCGGTGAGATCGTCATGGCAGGCGACGGTGTGGAGCGGCAAGCCGAGCCGCGCCGCCATATGCGCGACGAAGCGCGTCTTGCCGCAGCCGGTCGGACCCTTCAGCAGCACCGGAAGCTGATTCCGCCAGGCATGCTCGAACAGCGCGCATTCGTTGCCGCTTGCGACATAGGCCGGGAGCGCGGGTGCCGAGGTCACGGTGTGGAGGGCGGGTTTCATGATGTCTCTCCAGACTTTCTAAAGCGCGATGAGATTTGAATGAATCGTCATCGCGCTTTGGCTTGTTGTTTGAGCATGATCTTTTCGGAAAACCGCTGCGCACTTTTCCGGATCATGCCCTAGGAAACAGGCGGCCGCGGCGAACAGCGGCCGCCATTTCTCGTTTACTCAGCCGGCTGCAGCGCAGCCGGAATGATCGCCTGCTTCTCGCGGCCGGGCACCAGGACCGCCCAGACGAACATCAGCGCCGAGATGACGACGAACACACCGGAGCCGAGCCGAACCCAGTAGAACATCGCGAGCTGATCCTGCACGTCCATGTAGCTCTGGCCGAGCACGCGCTGCAGATGGACCTGGACCACGCCGGCGAAGGTCAGCGCGAAGGTCATCACCATCATGGCCGTGCACATGATCCAGAAGCTCGTCATGGACAGCCACTGGTTATACGGCGCGCGTCCCTTGATCTGCGGGATCGCGTAGGCCATGACCGACAGATTCAGCATCACATAGGCGCCGAAGAAGGCGAGATGCCCGTGCGCGGCGGTCACCTGTGTGCCATGCGTGTAGTAGTTCACCGACGACAGCGTGTGCAGGAAGCCCCAGACGCCGGCTCCCAGGAACGCCATCACCGAACAGCCGACCGACCATAGCAGCGCAGCACGGTTCGGATGCTTGCGGCCGGCCTTCCAGGTCATCTGCACGGTGAAGATCACCATGGTGAAGAACGGCGCGACCTCGAGCGTGGAGAACAGCGAGCCGATCCACTGCCAGTAGCCGGGGGCGCCGATCCAGTAGAAGTGGTGGCCGGTGCCGAGGATGCCGGAGAACAGCGCAAGGCCGATGATGACATAGAGCCACTTCTCCACGACCTCGCGATCGATGCCATTCAGCTTGATCATCAGATAGGCGAGCACGGAGGCCATGATCAGCTCCCAGACCCCTTCGACCCAGAGATGGACGACGTACCACCAGTACATCTTGTCGACCGCCAAATTCGCCGGGTTGTAGAACGCGAACAGGAAGAAGATCGCAACGCCCCACAGGCCGAACAGCAGGATGTTGGTGACCGTGGTCTTACGTCCCTTCAATGCCGTCATGGTCACGTTGAACAGGAACATCAGGCAGACGACGACGATGCCGACCTTGATCGGGAACGGCTGCTCGAGGAATTCGCGACCCTCGTGGAAGTGGAAGAGATAGCCGACCACGGCTACGCCCGCGGCGCCGAAAAACATCCAGAACTGGATTTTCGCGAGCAGCGGGCTGTACAGCTCTGTCTCGGTCTCCTCCGGCAGCAGATAGTAAGTCGCGCCCATGAAGCCGATCAGCGACCACACGATCAGCGCGTTGGTATGGATCATCCTGACGATGTTGAACGGCAGCAGCACCGACAACGTGTTGGGCAGGACGTAGATGGTCCCGGCGAGCAGGCCGAACAGCACCTGGGCCATGAACAAGGTCAGCGCGCCGTAGAAATACAGCATCGCGACTTTCTGGGTCTGATATTTCATCTCGGGTTCTCTCTGTCTTGAAAGAAGAAAGCAGCGCACTCAGCCGGCCTGGTTCGGCGGCCAGTTCTGACGCTTGATTGTCGAGGTCCATTGCAGGAAGTCGGCGAGATCGTTGAGCTCCTGGTCGGTGAGGTTGAACTGCGGCATCTGCCGCCGACCCGGCGCGCCCGAGGGCTGCGACTGCATCCAGGCCTTCAGCGTCTCGCGTGCAGCGGCCGGATCCTCCTTGCCGCCCCAACGATCCCAGACGTTGCCGACTTCCGGAGCAAAATAAGCGCCCTCACCCAGCAGCGTGTGACAATTGATGCAGGAATTGCGTTCCCAGACATGCTTGCCGCGCGCGACCGAGGCGGTCAGCGTCGCCGCGTCCGTGGAGGTCGTGGCCATGTAGTAATGGCTATGCGCGGTCAGTCCGATGAAGATGGCGAAGAAGAAGGCCGAGCCGCCGTAGAAGATGTTTCGAGCGGCCGACTTGGTCAGGCGTTCAGCCATTGCCGATCCTTTCCGTTTGAGACTTGAAGAAATGCGGTCGTGTGATTTGTTGCCGATCGGCGCGGGTCGCTCTTTGTCGAAGCGCAAGGATAGCGGCGATGCGGAGCGCTGCCGTCAGACCAGGGCGACGATCGCGGATGCGAGCCAGGCGAACAGCACGACGACGAGGACCCAGGCGCTGACGAGACCGCGCCACAGCGGCGGGGCTGCGCGAAGATCGAGGAAATCGAGCACGAGACGACGACCCTTGAGCCCGGCGAAGGCCAGTAGAAGAGCATTGCCGAGCAGCGGACGTGCGATGAGAGGTGGAATCAGAAGGGTCGCGAGCGCAAGACCGATCAGCATGATCCAGGTGATGTCGATGCGATCCGGAATCACTGCTGCACCAGATAGATGATCGGGAACATGACGATCCACAAGAGATCGACCATGTGCCAGAAGGCGGCCCCCGTCTCCACGCCGGTCACGCTGGCGCTGCGGGAAACCACGGCCAGAATCACGATGCCGAGGCCGACATGCAGGAGATGAAAGCCGGTGAGGAGGAAATACAGCGTGAAGAACGGACTGGTCTCCAGACCGTTTCCCAGCGCGATCTCACCGGCATATTCGAACAGCTTGATCCCGATAAAGAGGGTGCCGAGCGCCATGGCTCCGAACAACCAGCTGCGCGCAGTCCACCTGCGGGCGGCACGCGCGGCGGCCGTGCCGCGCGCGGCGGCCCAGCCGCTGGTCACCAGAACGAGGGTGTTGAGTCCGGCGAGATGCGAATCGAGCGTGGCCTGCCCCGCCGCAAACACCGTGGGATGGACGGCCCGGGCGACCACGAAGGCGCCGAGGAACAGGCCGAAGGCGACGAGCTCGCTGAAGATCAGCACCCAGATCATGGGATCGCCGGGAAGATCTTCGAGAATACCCCAGCCGGTTTCCTGTTGTTCGTAGCCTGTCGCCGACATCTGATTCCCACATCAAAGCCGGCGCCCGGATACCTCCCGCTGCAGTTCCGACTTTGTCGCCGCACAAATAGTGCGACCAGCCGGAACAGCATTTGCGCTAACGCAACGTTTTGCGGGTTCCTCCGCCATATCGTGGGCCGATATAATCGCTTCCAGACAACGGCTGATGATCACATGAGTGAAGCACAACTCGGGCTGATGACGGCGACGCCGATCATCATCGTCTTCGCCATCGCGCTGCGGCGGATGGGTGTGCTATCGACCGTTGCGACGGTCTCGGCGGTCAGCCTTTCCGTCGCCATCGCGGTGGTCTTGTTTACGACGCAGTAAAGCTGCCGTACGGTGGGCAAAGCGAAGCGTGCTCACCACTTCTCTCGATTGGGTGACGGTGGGCACGGCGCGTTGCGCCTTTGCTCACCCGATAGCCCTGCCAATTCGGCTACCGCCGCTGATTATACACGTCGATGCACACTGCCCCGAGCAGCACCAAGCCCTTGATGACCTGCTGATAATCGATGCCGATGCCGAGGATGGACATGCCGTTGTTCATCACACCCATGATCATGGCGCCGACCACGGCGCCGCCGACGCGACCGACGCCGCCATAAGCGGAGGCACCGCCGATGAAACAGGCGGCGATGACGTCGAGCTCGAAGCCAAGGCCCGCCTTCGGCGTCGCGGTGTTGAGGCGCGCGGCGAAGACGAGACCCGCGAGCGCGGCGAGCACCCCCATGTTGACGAAGGTGAAGAAGGTCAGCCGCTCGGTCTTGATACCCGATAGGCCGGCCGCCTTGGCGTTGCCGCCGACGGCATAGATCTGCCGGCCAACCACCGTGCGGCGGGTAACGAAGCCATAGAGCGCAATCAGGGCGCTCATGATCACCAGCACGTTGGGCAGGCCGCGATAGGTCGCGATCAGATAGGTGAAATACAGCACGGCACAGGCGAGCACGACGCTCTTGCCGAGAAAGAACGCATAGGGCTCCACCTCGATGCCGTGCGCCACCTCACGCGCGCGGCCCTTGGCGCTGGCGTAGACCAGCCCCAATGCCAGCAGCGCGCCGATCAGCATGGAGGTGGGATGCAGCGTACCGGATTCGGGCAACAGCTCCGGAATGAAGCCCGACGACAGCTTCTGGAACGTCGACGGGAATGGACCGAGCGACTGGCCCTGCAGCACCGCAAGTGCCAGGCCCTTGAACACCAGCATGCCGGCCAGCGTCACGATGAAGGACGGGATCTTGAAATAGGCGACCCAATAGCCCTGCGCGGCGCCGATGGCTGCGCCGACCACGAGGCAGGCGATGAAGGCGAGCGTGTAGTCGACCTTGTAGGTCACCATGAGAAGAGCCGCGACCGCGCCGACGAAGCCGGCGACCGAGCCGACCGACAGGTCGATGTGGCCGGTGACGATCACCAGCAGCATGCCCAGCGCCATGATGACGATGTAGCTGTTCTGGAGCACCAGGTTGGTCAGGTTGAGCGGCTGCAGCAGGGTGCCGCCGGTCATGACCTGGAAGAACAGCATGATCGCGATCAGCGACATCAGCATGCCGTAGTTGCGCAGATTGTTCTTGATGAAGCTGCCGTGACGGCGCTCCTCGGGCAGCGACACCGTCTTGTCGGTCATGGCTGCGATCCTCCCATCTCCGCGGCCTCGACCGCGCCGTTTCCATTGCTTCGTTCGTTGCGCATGATGGCGCGCATGATCTTTTCCTGTGTCGCCTCCGCGCCCGGGAACTCACCCACGAAGGCCCCGTCGTTCATGACGCAGATGCGGTCGCAGATGCCGAGCAGTTCGGGCATCTCCGAGGAGATCACCACGACGCCGCGCCCGGCTTCTGCCAGCTCGTTGATGATACAGTAAATCTCGTATTTGGCACCGACATCGATGCCCCTTGTGGGCTCGTCTAGGATCAGGACCTTGGGATCGGTCATCAGCCATTTCGATAGCACGACCTTTTGCTGGTTCCCGCCGGAGAGCTGGCCGGCCTCCTGGTAGACGTCGGAGCAGCGGATGCGCATCCGGTTGCGGTAGTCGCTGGCGATCTTCAGCTCGGCGATGTCGTCGATCACCCGCCCCGGCGCGACCTGGTCGAGGCTTGCCAGCGTAATGTTCTTGCGGACGTCGTCGGCCAGGATCAGGCCAAGCTGCTTGCGGTCCTCGGTGACATAGGCAAGCCCGGCGTCGATGGCGGCAGCGACGCTTGGCAGAACGATGTCACGGCCCTCGAGGGCGATACGGCCGCTGATATTGGTACCCCAGGAGCGCCCGAACAGGCTCATGGCAAATTCGGTACGGCCGGCGCCCATGAGCCCCGCGATGCCGACGACCTCGCCGCGCCTCACGCCGAAATTGACGTTCTTGATCACCTGCCGCTCGGGATGGATGGGGTGATAGACCGACCAGTTCGAAACCTCCATCACCGGCTCGCCGATCTTCGCGCTGCGTTCCGGAAAACGATGGGCGAGATCACGGTTGACCATGCTGCGGATGATGCGGTCTTCCTGGATCGGCTCGGCGCGGCAGTCGATGCCGTCGACGGTCCGGCCATCGCGCAGCACCGTAATGTGGTCGGCGACCTTCGCGACCTCGTTGAGCTTGTGCGAGATCAGGATCGAGCCGATGCCCTGCTCGCGGAATGCCATCAGGCGCTCCAGCAAGGCGGCGCTGTCGGCCTCGTTCAGGCTCGCGGTTGGCTCGTCCAGGATCAGCATCCGCACCCGCTTGGACAGCGCCTTGGCGATCTCGACCAGCTGCTGCTTGCCGACCCCGAGGTCGGTAATCAGGGTGTCGGGCGATTCCTTCAGGCCGACCTGCCGGAGCAGCTCTCGGGTGCGGCGGTAAACCTCGTCGCGATCGATCACGCCGAACTTCGACGGCGGATGCGACAGGAAGATGTTTTCCGCGATCGACATCAGCGGGATCAGCGCCAGCTCCTGGTGGATGATGATGATGCCGAGCGCCTCGGAATCGTTGATGTCGCGGAAGCGGCGCTCCTCGCCCTCGAAGACGATGGTACCCTCATAGCTGCCTGCGGGGTAGACGCCGCTCAGCACCTTCATCAAGGTCGACTTGCCGGCACCGTTCTCGCCGACGAGGGCGTGAATCTGGCCGGCCTCGACCGAGAAGTTGACGTCGCGCAACGCCTGCACGCCAGCAAAGCTCTTGCTGACATTGCGCATCTCCAGCATGGCCGTCATCGTCGTTACGTCCTTTGTTACTCGTGTGGCGAGCCCCCTCGCCCCGACCCTCTCCCCGCGAGAACGGGGAGAGGAGGAGGATAGAGAGAGCCTTATTGGAACTGCGACTTCTTATAGTAGCCGCTGTCGACAAGGACCTTCTCCCAATTGTCCTTGTACACCACGACCGGCTTCAGGAGGTAGGACGGCACGGTCTTGACTCCGTTCTCATAGGTCTTGGTATCGTTGACCGCGACCTGCTTGCCCGCGAGCGCCGCATCGACCATGTCGGCGGTCACCTTGGCAAGATCGCGGGTGTCCTTGAAGATGGTCGAGTACTGATCGCCGCGCAACATCGCCTTGATCGAGGGAACCTCGGCATCCTGGCCGGAGATGATCGGCATCGGCTGGTCGGCGCTGCCGTAACCGACGCCCTTCAGCGAAGAGATGATGCCGATCGAGATGCCGTCATAGGGCGACAGCACGGCATTGATCTTCTTGTTGCCGTAGTAGGCGCTGAGCAAGTTGTCCATGCGGGACTGCGCGGTGGCGCCGTCCCAGCGCAAGGTCGCGACCTTGTCCATGCCCATCTGGCCCGAAGCGACCACGAGCTTGCCGCTGTCGATGTAGGGCTTCAGCACGCTCATCGCGCCGTTGTAGAAGAAGTAGGCGTTGTTGTCGTCGGGCGAGCCGCCGAACAGCTCGATGTTGAAGGGACCCTTGCCCTCCTTGAGCCCAAGGCCCTTTTCGATTGACTGCGCCTGTAGCACGCCGACCTGGAAATTGTCGAAGGTCGCGTAGTAGTCGACGTTCGGCGTGCCGCGGATCAGGCGGTCATAGGCGATCACGGTGGCGCCCTTCGACTTGGCCTGCTTGAGCACGTCGGACAACGTGGTGCCGTCGATCGCGGCGATCACCAGCACTTTGGCGCCCTTTGTCACCATGTTCTCGACCTGCGAGAGCTGGTTCGGAATGTCGTCCTCGGCATATTGCAGGTCGGTGTTGTAGCCGCGCTCCTTGAGCACCTTGACCATGTTATTGCCGTCGTCGATCCAGCGCGCCGAGGATTTCGTCGGCATCGCGATGCCCACGGTTGGTTTCTCCTGCGCCGAGACGCTGAGGCCCGAGGCCATCGTTGCGGCGCCGGCCAGCGCCATCGCAAGAAATGCCGTCTTCAATTTCAACATGCTTCACTCCCTTTGGGTGTCAGACTGTTTCTTCGTTTCGTCGAGTACAGAGGTAGAGGTAGAGGTCGGCTTCGGATCTCCTATGCGAGCTTGACATCGGGCTCCGCACGCCCACGTGCGGATGCCTCCAACAGAAAGGTGCAGCCTCCTTGCGGATCGGCCGCGCGCGCCTCGGCGTCCATATCCTGCCAGGCAGAGGTGACGAGCAGGCGCGACAGATCCTGCCCGACGAAGGCCGGGCAACTCGCCTGCTTGGCCGGCACGCGCAGCGAGCGGAGGCGCTCGCCTTGCGGGCTGTAGACATCGACCCGGCCGGCGCCCCAGCAGGCGTTCCATATCCGCCCGTCGGCATCGCACACCGAACCGTCGAGCCCGCCGATGCCGGTGTGGCGCAGCAACACCTCGGGCTCACCGCGCGGCAGCCCGGTGGCCGGATTGAGCGGGACCGCATAGAGCACGGCGCGGGCGGTGTCGGCGAAATAGCCTGTCGCGCCATCCGGTGAGAAGCAGATGGAGTTGGGAATGCTGATGCCGGGAAACAGCGTCGAGATCTTGCCGCGGTGGAGCGCATAGATCGCCCCAAGCGCTCGCTCGGCGTTTCGTCCCATGGTGCCGATCCAGAACGTGCCGGACTGATGCACGCGGCAATCATTGGAGCGCGTGGCGGGATTATCCGCCTCGAGCGGGCAGAACAGCGTCATGGCGCCATCGGCGAGTGTGCGGATGTAACAACCATCTTCCGCGACGACGAGCTGGCGCCCGGCATCGATCCGCCCGAGCGCGCTCGCCATCCGGCCGAGCGCATGAACGCGGATGCTGCCGCTGCCGAGATGCGCCTCGAACAGGCGCCCTTCACGAATGTCGAACCACCAGGCGGTGTCCGTGGTCGCGTCATAGGTCGGCCCCTCACCGAGGTGACAATGCTCGGCGGAGAGAACGGAGGTCGGCACCTCTTCCATCATGGCGCCCTCACTGCGAAGCGATAGACGGTGTGATGGCGATAGATTCCGCCCGGATCGAGGCGCGGACTCGGAAAGTCCGGCCGGTTCGGCGCGTCCGGCCAGATGTGTGGCTCCAGGCAGATGGCGTCCGACTGCCGGATCAGCTTGCCACCCTTGCCGGAGATCGTACCGTCGAGATAGTTGCCGGAATAAACCTGAAGGCCGGGCTGGTCGGTGAACAGCTCCATGATCCGGCCCGAGCGCGGCGCCTCCAGCCGGGCGGCGAGCGCCAGCTTGCCGTCGCGCGCGAGACAGTACGTGTGGTCGTAGCCCCTGCCGTTGCGCAATTGCTGATCGCCCTCACGGATGCGCGCACCGACGGCGCGAGGCTCGCGAAAGTCGAATGGCGTGCCGGCCACGCTGCGCGGCGGCTCCGGCAGCGGAATGGCGGTCGGATCAATGGCGAGGAAATGCTCAGCTCCAACCATCAGTTCGTGATCGAGCGTCGATGCGCCCGACGTCGCACCTTCCAGATTGAAGAAGCTGTGGTTGGTAAGGTTGACGATGGTCGGCCGGTCGGTCCGCGCCTCCATCCTCAGCGACAGCTCAGCCGGGCCAGTGACGCGATAGGTCAGGCGCACGTCGAGCCTACCGGGATAGTTCTCCTCGCCATGCGGGCTCGTGTAGGTCAGCGTGACCGCGGGGTCGGCGCCGTCATCGATCGCGGCAACGTCCCAAAGCTTGCGGTCGAAACCGTCGAGGCCGCCATGCAGCGCATTCGGCCCATTGTTGACGGCAAGCTGGAAGGTCTCGCCATCAAGCGAGAACCGCCCGTTGGCGATGCGGTTGGCGTAGCGGCCGACGGTCGCGCCAAAGAACTTTCGTTCGGCAAGATAGCCAGCAAAAGCGTCATGGCCGAGCACGACGTCATCGCAACGGCCCTTGGCATCCGGCGCAAGCAGCGCCTGGATCACCGCGCCTTGGGTGATGATACGGACCTCAAAGCCGCCCTCCCCGCGCAGCACGATGCGCTCGACATCGCGTCCGTCAGGCAGCGTTCCGAAGACGTCTTTTGTTATTGTTGCGCCGGCCATGCCTAATCCACGAACGGTTCGACGATGTTGCGCTTGCCGAGCAGGAAAGCATCGGCAACGAGACGAAGCGGCGCCAGGTCGACATCGCGCTCGCCGGTCGCGGCGAGCTTGACGAAGTGCCCGTACAGCTCGCGATATTCGTGATCGGGCGCCTCGGCAACAACCTTGCCGTCGATTTCCATGATCCTGCCGCCACGCGACAGTGTCATCCGGCCTTGATCCGTTTCCGCAACGATATCCCAGCTCTGCGGTCCGGTCTGGCGGAAGTCGAACTCGGCCGTCACCGGCAGGCCGTCGATATCGGTCAAGGTCAGGTTGGCAGCAATTGGCGACTGGCAATTGGCCGGAAAGGCGAGCTCAGCCGCAGTGACGAACACCGGCTTTGGCAGGATGCGCGTCAGGATCGAGAGCGCATTGATGCCGGGATCGAACACGCCGAGCCCGCCCGGTTCCCATATCCAGGCCTGGCCGGGATGCCAGACGCGGACGTCTTCCTTCCAGTTGATGTGCACCGCCTTGATCCGGCGCACAGCCAGCCACTCGCGGGCGGGCTCGACGGCGGGCGCATGGCGCGAATGCCAGGTCGCAAACAGGGTGCGCTTTGCTTCCGTCGCCATCGCGATCAGGGGATCGAGCTCGGCGACACCGATGCCGGGCGGCTTCTCCAGCATGACGTGCTTGCCCGCGGCAAGCGCAGCAGCAGCCTGTTCCCGCCGCACCTGCGGAGGCGTGCAGAGCGACACCGCATCGATCGGCGGCCCCTTCTCCAGCAGCTCCTCGATCGTTGCAAAATGCGGCAGGCCCGGCAGCGATGCGTTGCGGCTGGCAATTGCGGCGAGCATCGCACCCGATGTGGCTGCGATCGCGCCGACATGCTGGTCGCGCGCGATCTTGCCGAAGCCGACGATGGCGATGCGTAATTCAGTCACGCTTTACTCTCCACTTTTCGCGGACGGCAGCGGCTCGGCGGGGACCGTCTCGATCACGCTGCCCTCGTGGCGGCTCATGCCGTTGTGAATGACGTAGACCATCGCCTCCGACGCCGTCCCGGCATCGCCGGCCGCGATCGCATCGACGATCTTCTGATGCCAGAGCAGCACGGTGTCGCGATCCTCCGGCTCGACCGGGGCGCTGAGCAGGAACGAGGCGCGCAAGGCGGCCTCGATCACATGCCCGATCGAGCGCATGAACAGATTACCTGATGCCCGCGCTACCGCAACATGGAGCGCGAGATCGGCATCGGCAAAGCCGACGGAATCGGAAGCTTCGAGCCGCATGCGTTCCATGCTGCGGCGAAGCTCGGCGACATCCTCCTCCGACCGCTGTGCCGCCGCGAGCGCCGCGGCTCGCGGCTCGACGGCGAGGCGGATCTCCGCGAGATCGTTGAGGAAGCGTTTGTCGATGCCGGCATCGAGATGCCAGGCCAGGACATCGGCGTCGAACATATTCCAGGCGGCGCGCTCCCGCACGACGGTGCCGACCCGCGCCTTGGTGGTGAGCAGCCCTTTGGCGACCAGCGTCTTCACGCTCTCACGCAAGACCGGCCGCGAGACGCCGAACATCGCGGTCAGCTCGGCATCGCCCGGCAGCCGCGCCCCCTCGGCATAGCGGCCCGCGATGATGTCGACGCCGATCGAACGGGCGACTTCCGCGTGGTTGGAATGGGCCCGGCGTGTCGGGATGACGACGATGCGCGAAGTCATGAGGCGGCTCCCGCACGCTTCGCCGCCGGCCGGCGCGCCAGCACGACGAGTCCTTGCTGCAAGGCGATGAAGGCGAACAGCAGGATTCCGGTCGCAATCTTGGTCCACCAGCTCGACAGCGTGCCATCGAAATTGATGTAGGTCTGGATCATGCCCTGGATCAGCACGCCGAGGAAGGTGCCGATCACAGAACCCTGCCCGCCCGTGAGCAGCGTTCCGCCGATCACAACGGCCGCGATACTGTCGAGCTCGACGCCGACGGCGGAGAGCGAATAGCCCGCGCTGGTGTAGAAGGAGAATACGATGCCCGCGAGCCCCGCGAGCAGGCTCGACAGCATGTAGATCTTCACGGTCATCCCGCCGACCGCGACCCCCATCAGGCTTGCGGTCGCCCGGCCGCCCCCAAGCGCATAGACATTGGCGCCGAACCGGGTGAGACGCAGCAGCAGGACGCCGCCGAGCACGATCGCGAGCATGATGATCGCGATCGCAGTCAGCCTTCCGCCACCAGGCATGTGTAACGCGAAGTCGGACACGGTCGAATAAACAGGCGCGGTGATCGGCACCGATTCCGTCGAGAGCAGGAAGCCCGCGCCGCGCGCGAGGAACATGCCAGCCAGCGTCACGATGAACGGTGGCAGATCGAAGATATGGATGATCGCGCCCATCGCAGCGCCAAAGGCTGCCGAGAGCACGAGAACGGCAACGAAGGCCACCAGCGGCGGCACGCCCCAACGCTCGATCGCGAGCGCGACGAACACCGTGGTGAAGCCGATTACCGAGCCGACCGACAGATCGATGCCGCCGGAGATGATGACAAAGGTCATGCCGGTCGCGACGATGCCGAGGAAAGCGTTGTCGGTGAGGAGGTTGCCCACCACGCGCGTGGAAGCGATGTTGGGAAACTGCACCGCGCATGCCGCAAAGCCCGCGACGAGGACGATGGCCGTGATCAGGACGGGCGGCAGGCCTTTCACGGTTTCGTCCTCCGCAGACGCGCCATGATGCCGGCAAAGCCGGATAGTTTCGGCGATTGCAGCAGCAACACGGCCAGCACAACGACAGCCTTGACCAGCAGGTTGAACTCCGGCGGATAGCCAGACAGCAAAATGCCGGTATTCATGGTCTGGATGATCAGCGCACCGAGCACGGCCAGGATAAGGCTGAAGCGACCACCAAAAAGCGAGGTGCCGCCGATCACCACCGCGAGGATGGCATCGAGCTCGAGCCAGAGGCCGGCATTGTTGGCATCCGCCCCCATGATATCGGCCGCGGCGATCACACCGGCGAGCGCAGCGCAGACGCCGCACCAGACATAGACTGCCAGGATCATCGCACGCGTGCCGACACCGGCCAGCTCGCTCGCCCGCGCATTGCCGCCGGTTGCCTCGATCAGGAGCCCGAGGGCCGAGCCGCGCACCACTGCGCCCGTCAGGAGCAGCATGCCGAGCGCAATCGCGACCGGCACCGGCACGCCGAGAATGGCGCCGTTGCCGAGCCAGACCAGATCGGGCGAGGTAAAGGTCACGATGCGCCCTTCGGTGATGAGCTGAGCGATGCCGCGCCCCGCCACCATCAGGATCAGCGTCGCCACGATCGGCTGCATGCCGAGCACGGCGACGAGAAAGCCGTTCCACAATCCGCAGACGAGGCCAGCGCCAAGCGCCGCCGCCAGCACCACCGGCAGGCCGTGGCTGTCGGCGAGGCTTGCGGCGATCGCGCCGCAGATCGCCATCACCGCGCCGACGGAGAGATCGATACCGCGTGTCGCGATCACCAGCACCATGCCAAGCGAGAGCAATGCCACCGGCGTGCCGCGGTTGAGCACGTCGATCATGCTGCCGAACAGCCGGCCGTCCTGCAGGCGCAGGTCGAAGAATTGCGGCGACACCAGGCGGTCGACCGCGAGGATAACGATCAAGGCCAGAATCTGGGCAAGGCCGCGGCGCGGCAACAGCGCTGTCATGCCCGGGCCTCTTGCATCGCGGCGCCATCGGCGGCGATGGCCGCGAGAATGTTGGTGACGTCGATCGCCTCGCCGGCGAGCTCCTCGACATGGGCGCGATCGCGCAGCACGATCACCCGATCGGAATAGGTCACGATCTCGTCCAGCTCGGAGGAGATCACGAGCAGCGCCAGCCCGTCGTCGCAGAGCTCGCGGATCAGGCGGATGATCTCGGAATGCGCGCCGACGTCGATGCCACGCGTGGGCTCATCCAGCACGAGGAGCCGCGGCGCAGTCGCAAGCCAGCGCGCCAGCAGCACCTTCTGCTGGTTACCGCCGGAGAGCAGGCCGACCGGGCGCTCGGGATCGGGCGGCCGGATATCGAGCATTTTGACATAACGGCCCGCAAGCTCGTCCTGCTCGCGGCGGGACAATGGCCTGTGCAGGCCGCGCTTGGCCTGAAGCGCGAGCACGATATTCTCGCGCACGGTGAGCTCGGCAACGATGCCGTCCGTCTTGCGCTCCTCGGGACAATAGCCAAAGCCGTGGCGCACGCCGTCGCGCGGCGACTGGAGCCGCACGGAAGCACCCTCCACCCTCGCCTGCCCTCCATCGGCACGCTCGGCGCCAAACACCAGCCGCGCCGTCTCGGTGCGGCCCGAGCCGAGCAGACCAGCGAGGCCAACGACCTCGCCATGACGGAGCTCGAGATTGAACGGGGCGACATAGCCGGCCTTGCCGTAATTCTCGAAACTGGCGCAGACCTCGCGCGACTTGGGCACGCTCGCCGCGGCTCGCGCGCTGGTGGTCTCGGCCAGCTCGCGGCCGAGCATCATCCGGATCAGTTCGAGCCGCGGCAGTGAAGCGGTCTCGCGCTCGCCGACCAGGCGGCCGTTGCGCAAGACGGTGATGCGGTCGGAGATTTCGTAGACCTGGTCGAGGAAATGGCTGACGAAGACGATGCCGATGCCGCGCTTGGCAAGCTGGCGCATGATGCCGAACAGAATCTCGACCTCGTGACGGTCGAGGCTCGCGGTCGGCTCGTCCAGGATCAGCACGCGTGCGGAGAGATCCACCGCGCGGGCGATCGCGGTGACGTGCTGAATCGCCACCGAATAATTGCCAAGCGGCGCGGCGACATCGATATCGAGACCGAACCCCGTGAGCAGCGCGTTGGCGCGGCGACGCATCTCGCCTTCGCGCACGATACCAAAGCGCATCGGCTGGCGATCGAGAAACAGGTTCTGTGCCACCGACAGGTTCGGCAGCAGATTGACCTCCTGGTAGACCGTTGCGATGCCGGCCTGGAGTGCCGCCTTGGCCGAACGAGGCGCGACCTCCTCGCCACCGAGCCTGACAACGCCGGCATCACGCGGGAACACGCCGGTGACGACCTTGATCAGCGTGGATTTGCCGGCCCCGTTCTCGCCGAGCAGCGCATGGATCTCGCCGGCGCGAAGCGTGAAGTCGACTTCCTGCAACGCGCGCACCGCACCGAAGCTCTTGCTGATCCCGCGCACCTCCAACAGGGAAGGAGCTGGATCAAGGCTGTTCTCCATGACGACGTCACTCCCACCGGGGTCCCATCATGCTGCGGACACCCAGCCTATTCGTTCGCGCAACGGATTCGAAGGTGGATCGCCGGACCGCTGGAAGCGGTCCGGCGAGGCGCCCGCTTCAGTAACCGAGGCCTTTCTTGCTGTCGTAGATCTTCTGCGGATCGTCAGCGGCGGTGTAGAGCTTGGATTCGGTCTGGATCCACTTCGGCGGAACGGTGCCCTTCTCCTTGAACGCGGCAATGGCATCGAGCGCCGGGCCCGCCATGTTCGGTGTCAGTTCCACCGTGGCATTGGCTTCGCCCGCGGCCATCGCCTTGAAGATATCCGGAACCGCGTCGATCGAAACGGTGAGGATGTCCTTGCCCGGCTTGAGGCCGGCTTCCTTCATCGCCTGGATCGCACCGACCATCATGTCGTCGTTGTGGGCGTAGACCGCGCAGATCGTCTTGCCGCCGCCTTCGGCCTTGATGAAGCTCTCCATCACTTCCTTGCCCTTGGCGCGGGTGAAGTCGCCGGTCTGGCTGCGCACCACCTTCAAATTGGCGTGCTTGGCGATGGCCGTGTCAAAGCCCTTCTTGCGGTTGGCGGCGACGCTGGCGCCGACCGTGCCCTGCAATTCGACGATGTTGCAGGCCTTGTCGCCGACGGTCTTGGCCAGCCAGTCGCCGGCGACTTCGCCTTCATGCACGCTGTCCGACGTGACGGCGGTAAGATAGAGGTCCTTCCCCGACGGATCGATATCGCGATCGAGCAGCACGACCGGAATCTTGGCTTCCTTGGCTTCCTTCAGCACGGAATCCCAACCGGTCGAGACCACAGGCGCGAGGAAGATCGCGTCGACGTTCTGCGCGATGAAGGAGCGGATCGCCTTGATCTGGTTCTCCTGCTTCTGCTGCGCGTCGGCGATCTTGAGGTTGACCTTGCGCTTGGCGGCCTCCTGCTTGGAGACCGAGGTCTCGGCGGCGCGCCAGCCGGATTCCGATCCAATCTGCGAAAAGCCGATGGTGAGCTCGGCGGCACTGACCGGCAACGCAAACAGCAATGCGGCCGTGGCGCTGGCCGCAAAAAGGGCTTTAGGGGTCATCAGGCGTGTCTCCCAAGGTGTTATCCGGGGCACCTATCGGTAGCATGGCACCCTCAGACCGCCTCTTCGGCGGCGAATAGCACTATTTCACGGAAGAATGGTTCCGTATAGTCATATTATTTGACTATTTGGATGAATGATGGGGACCTGCACGCTAGGCGGCGAGACTACACGCCGTGCGCGATTTTGTTCCATAGATGCAACGCGAAGATGAAAGAGAATTTATCGGGTGGTCGCCGGCGCGAACGCGTGCGTTCGTCGTGCCCGGCCTGTCCCGCCTGCGCGGCCGAAACCTTTTCGGTGAGGCGAAGTCCCGGCATCCACACTCTTGGTACTGGGGCAAAACGTGGATGGCCGGGACGAGTGTTTCGCCCGGCCATGAACACGAAGCGCGCGGAGAAGCCAAGAAGCTAAATCAGCTTCCGCTGCGCGAGGTTCTTCATCAGCGCACCGATCCCGAAGGTCCAGGGCTCGCACTCGTCGCTGCTGCGCATGCGGTTGACGAGCTTGCCGAGCTGAGGCGCGGCGATGGTGACGATGTCATCGCGCTTGTGAGTGAAGCCCTGCCCCGGCGCATCGCGATCCTTGACAGGTGCGAACATCGTGCCGAGGAACAGCACAAAGCCATCAGGATATTGATGGATCTTGCCGATGGTCTGCGCGACGAGATCGGTGGGATCACGGCTGATCTTGCTGATCGAGGAGTGGCCGTCGAGCACAAAGCCGTCCGTGCCCCTCACGTTAAGGCTGATGTCGAGCTTGCGCGCGTCGTCGAGCGTGAACGTGTCGTCGAACAGCCGCAGCAGCGGTCCGATCGCGCAGGAGGCGTTGTTGTCCTTGGCCTTCGACAGCAGCAGCGCCGAGCGGCCCTCGAAGTCGCGCAAATTGACGTCATTGCCGAGCGCGCCGCCGACGATCTTGCCGCGGCTCGAGACGAACAGCACCAGTTCCGGCTCGGGATTGTTCCAGGTTGACTTGGGGTGCAGCCCGGCATCCATGCCCGTGCCGACCGAAGACATGGTCGGCGCCTTGGTAAAGACTTCGGCGTCGGGCCCGATCCCGACCTCGAGATACTGGCTCCAGGCGTTCTGATCGATCAGCACTTGCTTCAGGTGCATCGCCTGGTCCGAGCCCGGCTTGAGCTTTGACAGATCGTCGCCGATCAGTCGCGTGACTTCTTTCCGGATCGCTTCGGCGGAGGCCGGATTGCCCTTGGCCCGCTCCTCGATGACGCGTTCCAGCATCGAGATCGCGAAAGTGACACCGGCGGCCTTCAGGGTCTGGAGATCGACGGGTGCGAGTAGCCAGGGCTTGTTCGGATCGCGCCCGTCGGGCGCCGTATTGGCGAGGATGGCTTCGAGATCGCCGATGCGTTCGCCTTTGACTGAACTAAGCGCCTTGGCCGGATTGTCCTCTTCGCAGAGCGCGCTGACGGTCGGAAACTGTGCAGTGACGTCGAACACGCCCTCGGCGCGTACGGCAACGACGGCGGGACCGTTCGCCTGCGGCAGCCAGACACGACCGACCAGCGTTCCCTTCGTTCCATCCTCGGGGAGAAGGTCTTTAACCATCAAAGTCGTCATGGCCGGCGTCCTCGCTGTTTCTCGGACCGGACGCTTTCGCAAGCCGCCGATCCCGTTGGCGAAGACCAATAAACGTCTGGCGGGGGAAGTCCAGAGCAGCAGGATGCGCTGGTGCTATGTCCCTGCCCGCGCCTTTCGCGCCGCGATCTGCTGCAACGCCCAGCGCGCGTTCTTGCGAACATCCGGATCGGCATCGTCGGCGATGACGGCCAGGAACGCCTCGCCGTCGGGATGGGCGATCTCGCCGAGGGCTGCGGCCGCCTCTTTTCTCAAATTGGCCTGGTCGTGATTGATGCAATTGCCGATCGGGCGCACCGCGCGCTCGACTTTCATCCGGCCGAGGCTACGGATCGCCTTCAGCCGCACCTGCCAGAATTCGTCGACAAGGCATGCGATGAGCTGGTCCGCCGCGATCATGCCGTTGACATTGAGGCCCAGCGTTTCCGCGGCCATCTCCCGCACCATCCAGTCGCTGTCCTTCAGCGCGCGTGTAATCGTCTCGGCTGCGGGCTTCATCTGCGAGAACGCCAGCGCGCTGACCGCGGCACGGCGCACATGGGCATCGGGATCGTTGATCAGTGCGGTCAGCGCGGGAATGGATTCCTCCAGCTTGAGGAAGCCGATGACGCCGATCGCCTGCACGCGCACGGCGGCATCCGGATCCTGCAGCGCTTCGAGCGCCGGCTTCAGCGTATCCTTGGACCGCAATTCCTTCAGCGCCCGCAGCGCCCCCATGCGGACGAAGGCGTGGGCATGCTTGACCAGCGGCAGGATGATTTCGGCGCAGGCGGGATCCTTGAACTCGGCCATGCTGTCGGCCGCGGCTGCAGCCACGATTCTCTCTGGGTCGACCAGCAGCTTCACCAGCGCGCTTGCGGCTTCCGCCCCGTCGAACTCGCCCAGCGCCATCGCGACCTGCTGGCGTACGCCGGCATCGGGGTCGGCGACCATGTTGGCGAGATGCGCGACCGCAGCAGGGTCGCCGGAATGGCCGAGCGCGATGATGGCGACGCGGCGCTCGGCGGGGTCGGCGGCCTGCAGCCGCTCGTCGGCGTCTTCGAGATCATCGTAGGATTCGAACGGACTCGACATTCTCACCTCAACAGATAGGGAATGTTGACGGTGACGGCGCCGGTCGGGCAATCGGCCTCGCAAGGCATGCAGTACCAGCACTCGTCATAGGCCATATAGGCCTTGCCGCTCATGTCGCTGATGCGGAGCACGTCGAGTGGGCAGACGTCGACGCAGACGGTGCAGCCTTTGTCGGCAATGCATTTGGCGTCGTCGACGACCACCGGAACCGATGTCTGATAGGACGCGAGAGGCATTTGATGTCTCCTGTTGCTGTGCTCTGGTGGATCAGGCGGTGGCGCGGATGCGCTGCTTGTCGTAGAGGTCCTTCTCGTCGTCTGCGATCGGCACGACGTAAGGCTCCACCGCGCGCTTCTCGCTGGTCATCTTGCCGTTCTGCTTGCTCAGCAGCGTGTGGCAGAACCAGTTCTCGTTGTCCTTCTCCGGAAAATCGGTACGCCAGTGATAGAGGCCCCAGCGGCTCTCCTCGCGATAGAGCGAGGCGTGCACCGCCATGTCGGCGCAGTCCATAATCGACTGCACCTCCAGAGCGCGGAGCAGCTCATGGGCGTTGCGCGCGATCATGCGCTCCTGCATGTCCTCCCGTGCTTCGGCAAGACGCCGCATGCCGAGCTCGTACTTGCGCGTGACCTTCGGCGGCTGGAGATAGTCGTTCACGAGGCGGCGAGTCTTGTATTCGACCTGGTTCGGCGGGATGCCGTCCTCACGCTTGGTCGGCGCCATGACGCGATCGTGCTCCATCGCGACGTCGGCGGCGTCGAACTCCGCAAAATCGTGACTATCGGCGAATTCCATCGCGTCAATACCGGCGACTGAGCCGTTGGTGAAGGCGCCGAGCATATAATTGTGTGGCACGCTCGCCATGTCGCCGGCCGCGTAGAGGCCGGGCACGGTTGTGCGGGCATTGTCGTCGACGAACACGCCGGAAGCGCTGTGGCCGGAGCAGAAACCGATCTCGGAGATGTGCATCTCGATCGATTCGCTGCGATAGTCGACGCCGCGCCCCTGCTGGAACAGCCCGCGCGTGGGCCGCTCCACCTTATGCAGCGTAGATTCGATTTCGGAGATGGTGTCGGGATGGAGATGCTTGAGCTGCAGGAACACCGGACCTTTGCCTGACAGCAGCTCGTTGTAGAACTCCAGCATCATCTGGCCGGACCAGTAGTCGCATTCGATGAAGCGGGAGCCTTCGTTGTTGGCCGTGAAGGCGCCGAAGGGGCCGGCGACATAGGCGCAGGCCGGACCGTTATAATCCTTGATCAGCGGATTGATCTGGTAGCATTCGAGGTTCGCGAGCGCCGCACCGGCGTGATAGGCCATCGCGTAGCCATCGCCGGAATTGGCAGCATTCTCGTAGGTGCCGAACATGTAGCCGGACGTCGGCAGACCCAGCCGGCCGGCGGCGCCCATGCAGAGGATCACGGCCTTGGCCTTGATCACCAGGATTTCGGCGGTGCGGGTGTTGACGGAGATGGCGCCGGCGATGCGGCCGTCCGACGATTTCAGCAGTCGCGTCGCCATGTAGCGGTTGGAGATCAGGATGCGGGCACGACGGAGCTGGCGATAGAGCGCCTTCTTCACGGTCTCGCCGTTCGGCATCGGCAGCACATAGGTGCCGATGTGGTGCACCTTCTTGACGGCGTAATCGCCGTTCTCGTTCTTCAGGAAGCGGATGCCGAAGCTGTCGAGCTCCTCGATGATTTTGTAGCAGTTTTGCGCGTATTTATAGACCGCCTTCTGATCGACGATGCCATCATTGGCGATGGTGATTTCCTTGGTGTATTGCTCCGGCGTCGCGTAGCCGGGAATGACGGCGTTGTTCAGCCCGTCCATGCCCATCGAGATCGCGCCGGAGCGCTTGACGTTGGCCTTTTCGAGCAGGACGACATTGGCTTTGGGATTCTTCAGCTTCGCCTTCAGCGCCGCCATCGGGCCAGCCGTCCCGCCGCCGATCACAAGCACGTCGCAGGAAACCTCCGAAAGTCCGTCGACGATCTGATCTAGTGCCATCGCTTGCTCCTGATTCGCCGAGTCTTCGGCGCCTTTGCGTCAGATTTGTTCAGGGGGCGAGCCGGCGATAGCAATTAGTTGTCGCCGGAACGCGATTTGCGGCTCAGCGCTCGACGAAAGCCTTCTCGATCACGAAATGGCCGGGCTGACTGTGACTGCCCTCGACGAAACCACGAGCCGAAAACATCGTGTGCAGCTCCTCGAGCATCGCCGGGCTGCCGCACAGCATGATGCGGTCGGTCTCGATATCGAGGCCGGATTGCCCGACATCGTCGAACAGCTGGTTGGAGGCGATCAGGTCGGTGATGCGGCCGCGATTGCGGAACGGCTCGCGGGTGACGGTCGGGTAATAGACCAGCTTGTCGCGGATCAAGGGGCCAAAGAATTCGTGATTGCGCAGTCCCTCGACGACGTGCTCACCATAGGCAAGCTCGGAGACTTGGCGGCAGCCATGGGCGAGCACGATGGTTTCGTAGTTTTCATAGACGTCGGGATCCTTGATCAGGCTGGCGAAGGGCGCGAGGCCAGTGCCGGTCGAGAGCAGCAGCAGGCGTTTGCCCGGAATGAGATTGCCGGTGATCAGCGTGCCCGTCGCCTTGCGGCCGACCAGGATGATGTCGCCTTCCCTGATCTTCTGTAGGCGCGAGGTCAGCGGGCCATCCTGCACCTTGATCGAGAAGAACTCGAGCGCCTCCTCATGATTGGCGCTCGCCATGCTGTAGGCCCGCATCAACGGCTTGCCCTCCACTTCGAGGCCGATCATCGCGAACTGGCCGTTCTGGAAACGAAAGCCGGGATCACGCGTCGCGGTGAAGCTGAACAGGGACTGGGTCCAGTGCCGGACCGACAAAACCGTTTCCTTCTGAAATGCGCTCATCATCTCTCCTTCTCGATGACGTCAAGGTCACGGAGAGGGAAGAGTCCGGCAATTCGGAAGTGAAATTCCTGGTCGATTAGTTTCACATTTCGCCGGCAGCGATCGAAGTGAAGGCACGCCGTCATGCCCGCGCCGGCAATTAGTTGCTATTCGCGTACGTCCCGCCGCCATAGATAGAAGCCGGAGGTTCGTCATGACCATGACTGCATTGGTTGCACCGACCGTGGCCGACTACGAAGCGAGCGCCGATCTCGCCGCGCTCCTCGTCCGCACGACGCATGACGATGCGCTGAGCGTCCCCGCCGAGAGGCTTCGGCTCTCCTGCAAATGCGCCCACTGCACCCGCGCCCGCTTCGATGGCCGCTTCCCCGAAACGTTTCCCGGCATCGCCATCACCGAGATCGGCGATCTCGGCTACGGGCTGAACATCTCGTTTTCGGACGGACATAACCGGGGAATTTACCCAAAACCGTATCTGCTGAGCCTGGCGGGGCGGTAAGCACCCGTTTGCCCACCTATCTGGCACGGACATTGCTCCTCTTTAGAACGGTTTGAACGTTCCGGAGGCAGACGATGTTGCAGGCGGCGAGTGTGGTTCGCGGGACTCTCCCCCCGGCGGTCCGGCCTGCGGGCAGTTCCTCGCTGTTGCTCACCGAGAACCAGCAATGGATCGGCGGTCCACCGCCGCTGATGGACAAGCTTAACCCGCGCGAGCGGGAGCTCGTGCTGAAGCAGGGCCGGCGCAAGGTCCTCAACCGGGGCCAGACGCTGTTCAGCCAGGGCGGCAGGCACGACGGCATCTGGTTGATCGAAAGCGGCCGTATCCGCGTGTTCTACACTTCCCCGCAGGGACGCGAGATCACGCTCGCTTATTGGCATGTCGGCAACTTCGTCGGTGGGCCCGAAGTGTTCGAGGGCACCGTGCATCAATGGTCCGGCGTCGCATCCAGCAATTGCAGTGTCGTGCACCTGCCGGGAAAGGAGCTGCGGTCGCTTGCCGCGGAGATCCCGAATCTCGCGATCGGGCTGATTGAAGGCCTGACTTTCAAGGGCAAGTGCTATTCGGCACTGGCGCAAATGCTCGGAACGCGCTCGATCACGCAGCGTCTGGCGCATCTGCTCCTGCATCTCGTCGAGCTCTACGGCGTCCCGGACGCCGACGGCCGCGTCATCGCGGCGGCTTTCACTCATGCCGACATCGCCCACATGGTCGGCGCCACAAGGCAATGGGTCACGATCAGCCTGAAGCGCATGCAGGAAAAAGGAATCGTACTGACCAGGCGGTCGCAGATCGTGGTCTGCCGGACCGACGTGCTGGAGGAGATGCGCGGCCACGCATCCGACTGAGGAAGTTTGCGAGCAAGGTCGGTGCACAGGCAAGCGGCTTTATAGTGCAGGACTGCTCAAGGAGTATGCAATCAGCTTTTCCCGGCAACTAATCGACTACCGCGGTCATTCCGGATTTGCCCTGTCCGGGCCCTGCTCCAATCATGGCAATCACAGCACATCCAACCGAATGAGGATGAGAATGGCCCGCCATCTTCCCACGCTCTCGATCGCGATGTCGGCGACATCGCTGGCGCTAATCCTCGTGCAGCCGGCCTCGGCGGAAACCGTCACGCTCGGCATCGGGACGCAGGACACCACGACCAACACGGTGACCGCGGGCGTCGTCATCCGCCAGCTTCATCTGCTCGAGAAATATTTGCCGACGTCAGGCAAGTACGCCAACATCAAGTTCGAGCTCGAATGGCAGAACTTTACGTCGGGTCCGCCTGTCACCAACGCGATGATGGCGAACAAGCTGCAGATCGGCATGATGGGCGACTACCCGCTGATCGTGAACGGCTTCACCTTTGAGAGCAATCCTGAAAGCAAGAGCCGGCTGATCGGCATCGCTGCCTACAGCCTGGAAGGCTCCGGCAACGGCATCGTCGTTCACAAAGATTCGCCCTACTACGATCTTGCCGATCTCAAGGGCAAGCTCGTCAGCGTGCCCTTCGGCTCCGCCGCGCACGGCATGGTCCTCAAGGCCATGCAGGACCGCGGCTATGGGAGCGACTTCTTCCAGCTCGTCAGCCAGAGCCCTGAAGTCGGCTCGACCAATCTCCAGGAGAAGAAGATCGACGCACACGCCGACTTCGTGCCCTTCGCAGAGCTGCTGCCGTTCCGCGGTTTTGCGCGAAAGATCTTCGACGGCGTCGAGACCAATCTGCCGACCTTTCATGGCATCGTGGTCCGCACCGACTTCGCCGAGAAATACCCTGAAGTCGTCGTCGCCTACTTCAAGGCGCTGATCGCCGCCAACCAGTGGCTGCGCGAGGATCCCAAGCTCGCGGCCGAAAAGATCCAGGAATGGACCGGCATCAACAAGGAGGTCGTTTACATCTTTCTCGGGCCCGGTGGCAACATGACCACCGATCCGACCGTCAAGCCGGCGTTGGTCGATGCAGCGACCGCCGACGTCAAGGTGCTGCAGAATCTCGGCCGCATGAAGGAGTTCGATCCCAAGAAGTGGGTCGACGACAGCTATATCCGGAAGGCCTATTCCGAGATGAAGCTGGACTATGACGCGCAGCTTGGGAGCACCAAGAACTACGAAATCACAGGCCAAGACACCTTCTGCAAGAAGCCGATCACCGATCCGCGCAAAGCCGGCGAGGTCTGGATCGACGACACAGGCATCATGCCATTTTCCTCCGCCGCCTGCACGCTCGGCGCTTATGCCGACTACAAGGCCAAAGGCAAGAAGATCAACGTCGCCTATGTCTTCGACACTACGCGCGGCATTAAGCTGTTCGCCGACCAGGCCTTCTTCGCAGTCGGCAATGGCGACGTCGCGCCGTTCCTGCTCAAGAAGGACGCGGAGGCTTATGCCGCCAAGATCAGCGGCAAAGTGCTCGGCTTCGACGACGCGGTGAAGGCGGCAGCAAGCGGAGGCAAGACGTGAGCAGCCCTGCCCTCGTCAGACATCCCGAGGAGAACATGCCGGCCACAGCAGCACTTCCAGAGGCGGTCCCCCAGCCCGCGGTCACACCGCCCGCAACACCCACTTCATTCGCCACGCTCGCGCTGCGCTGGTACCGGCTGAACCAGGGGCGGCTGCGCGCCACCGCGATCAGCGTGATCTCGCTGCTCGCTTTCCTCCTGGTCTGGCACCTGCTCACGACGTATCGTGTCGTGTTCTTCGTGCGCTTCACCAATGTGCCCTCGCCGCTCGCGGTCTACGCAAGCTTCACCAAGGCGATCCACGACCCGCACTTTCTGATGCACATCGTGCTGAGCTGCCGGCGCATCTTCATCGGTTTCTCGCTTGCGGCGATCATCGGCGTACCGCTCGGCCTGATCATGGGACGCTTCAAGCTGGTGCACGAGGTCGTCTTCCCGGTCGCTGAGGTGCTGCGGCCGATCCCGGCGATCGCCTGGGTGCCGATGGCGATCATGCTTTGGCCGACCAACGAGCAGAGCATCGTCTTCATTACCTTCCTCGGATCCTTTTTCCCGATCCTGGTCAACACGCTGCACGGCATGTCGCTGGTCGATCCCGTGCTAGTGCGCGCCGCGCAATGCCTTGGCGCGCGCGAGCGATCGATCTTCCGGGAGGTGTATTTTCCCGCCTCGCTGCCGCACATCTTCACCGGCCTCACCGTGGGCATGGGTGTCGCGTGGGTCTCGCTGATCGCCGCCGAGATGATCTCGGGCCAATACGGCATCGGCTACTTCACCTGGGAAGCCTATTCGCTGGTTCAGTATGCCGACATCGCGCTCGGCATGATCGCGATCGGCGTGCTTGGCCTCGGATCGAGCCTGCTCATCCGAGGCGCGGGACATCTGGTGATGCCATGGAGGTCGACGAGATGAGTGAGGTTCTGGCGGGCGAACTAAAGGGCCATATCCAGGTCAGGAACTTCTCCCTCAGCTATGACAGCATCGAGGGACCGGTGCAGGCCGTTACCGATACCCAGATCCACGTGAACCCCGGCGAGTTCGTCTCGATCGTCGGCCCTTCCGGCTGCGGGAAATCGACGCTGCTCAACGCAGTCGCGGGCTTCCTCAAGCCAAACACCGGCATCGTCACCGTCGACGGCGAGCGCGTGAACGGCCCCAGCGCCGAACGCGGCATGGTGTTCCAGCAATATTCGCTGTTTCCCTGGAAGACGGTGCGGGAGAACGTCGAGTTCGGCCTCAAGATGCGCGGAATGCCGCGCTCCCAGCGCGAGCGCGCCGCGCGCACATTGCTCGGACTCGCTGGGCTCGAAGCATTCGAAAAGCACTATCCGGAAAAGCTCTCAGGCGGCATGAAGCAGCGGGTCGGCATCGTCAGGGCGCTCGCCACTGGACCAAAGGTTCTGCTGCTCGACGAGCCATTCGGTGCGCTGGACGCGCAGACGCGGGTCATCATGCAGCAGATCCTCACCAACATGTGGCAGCGGCTGAAGATCTCGGTGCTGTTCGTCACCCATGATATCGATGAAGCGATCTTCCTCTCCGACCGCGTCTACTGCATGACCGCCCGCCCCGGCTCGATCAAGGCTGAGATTCCGATTCCCCTGGAGCGGCCACGGCAGCAATCGATGATGATGTCGTCGGAATTCCTGGCGCTGCGCCGCGGGCTGATGTCGCTGATCCGTGAGGAAAGCCTGAAGGCGATGGGCGGCGAGATCAACGACATGGGCATGCAGGGATTGAACATCGAGTTGCATGGCCATTCGCTGGCGGATGTGATCTGATCCTTTTTCCCTTCTCCCACAAGGGGAGAAGGAAGAGGAGTCCGCATTTCTCACTTGAACCAGTGCACCAGCGCGATGCTGATGCCGAGCAGCAACATCAGGGACAGCGTCACCGCCGCTGTCACCCTGCCCCCGACATTCGCAAGCACGCGCACGTCGACGCCGAGACCAAGCGCGGCCATCGACACCACCGTGAGGAAGGTCGTGATCTTCGTCACCGGCCCCACCACGGTCGCCGGCACAATCTCGAGGGAGCGCAGTGTCGCCAGCGCGAGAAAGCCGAGGATGAACCAGGGCACCAGGCGAAAGAAGCCAATATTGGTCTTCTTGGAATCGGCCTGCCAGCGTGCGGCGACAAGGGACAGGCCGACGACGACGGGCCCGAGCATCAAGACGCGCATCAGCTTCACAAGCGTGCCGATCTGCGTGGAAATCAGGCCTGCCGGCACGGTCGCCGCCAGCACCTGAGGCACGGCATAAACGGTGAGGCCTGCGAGGATGCCGTATTGTGTCGCCGTCAGTTGCAGCAGCGGGATCAGCAGCGGCAGGCCCAGCACCATCATCACGCCGAGGATCGCAGTGAAGGAGATTGAGGAAGCGATCTCGTCGTTATTGGCGCCGATGATCGGCGCCACGGCCGCGATCGCCGAGTTGCCGCAGATCGAGTTGCCACAGGCAATCAGGATCGACAGCCGGGTCGACAGCCCGAGCATCCGGCTGAGTCCGAAGGAGACGCAGAGCGCGATGACGACCACCGCCGCAATCGAAGCCAGCAGCGCGACGCCGGAGGCCGCGATGGCGGCAAAGCTGATCGAGGCGCCGAGCAGCATGACCGCAACTTCAAGGAGCTGCTTGGCGCTGAAGGCGATCCCGGCCTGCCAGCGCGGCGCCGGCCTCCAGAAACTACGCACGGCCATCCCAAGCAGGATCGCCATCACCAGTGCCTCGATATAAGGATGCTCAAAGACCCCGAGTTCGGCCCTTTCCAGCAGGGCCGAGACACCGGCGACCGCCATACAGAGGAGGATGCCGGGAATCAGCGCGACCACGCGGCTGACAGCGGTAGCGGGCTTGGCGTCGGCCGGGCTGGATGCTTGATTCTGCGACACAAATCTCTCCCTGAGGAGAAAGATTTATACGCAGCACTCTTCCATTGGGGAATAAGTTTTCGACATATCAGGGCCGAGGGAAGTTTGATCCTCGGCCTGGAATAATCCGGCTCAGACCGGCAGGTCGGTCTTAGAAGAGCAAGTTCTTGGCGAGCGAGGCCACGTGGCTGAAGCCGTCATAGACGCCCGGCTCAAAGAACGCGGCCCGCGCGAGCACGATGGCGGCGACCAACGACCAGAACAGGCCGGTGCCGGCCCGCAGCAGGAGCTTGGACGCACGCGACCGCGGCTGGGTGTCCGTTGCGGACACCAACTGCTCGCCGAAAGGCTCAAATCCGGTGCGTTCCATAGCCGTCAATCCATCAAATCCTGACAGGAATGTCGTCGTTCCGCACCTAAACGGCAATGGAAACGATTGGCGTTTTTGCCCTTCGCAAGGGAAACTCCTTCCGTGAGACGATGCCGGGGCGATAGTTTTCTTCTTCGGTCCTATTGGAGCACCGGAAACCCTGCATAGACGATCCGGGACTCCTCAACTACCTTGCCGAGCCGCGCGTCCCTCGTTCGCCCACCAAGATCGAACGCTTGGGATCGCCGGAGATCAGAAGAAGACGATGAATATCGCATCTCCACACAAGCCCCTCGACCTCGCCTCGGCCATCGCCGAGGCCGACATCCGCTGCCTCCTCATGGTGCTGGTGCACATGACTGGCGAGGCGCGCTGGCTCGAGCCGCCCTATCTGCCCAAGCGCGACATCCGCCTCATCCCCGATCCCGAAGCCGGCGTGCCTCGCGAGATCCAGGACGAGATCCGCGCTGCGGTCGTCAGGCTGTTTGCCGACGGCACGCCGACGCCGGCGATCACTGATCCCGGCGAAGAGCTGCTCCTGAAGATGATGCGGGCGTGCCTCGGCGAAAACGTCGCGCCGGAATATGCGCCGCTGATGCGGGAGGAGATGGGCTTCGTGCCGCGCGAGGCGCGCTGGACCACGCGGCCGCCCGACGAGAAGCTCGCGGACCAACATGTTCTCATCGTCGGCGCCGGCGTATGCGCCATCGCGCTCGGTGTGGCGCTCGGCCATCTCGGCATCCCCTACACCATCGTCGAGAAGAACGCCGAGCTCGGCGGCACCTGGTGGATCAATCGCTATCCCGGTTGCGGCGTCGACACGCCGAACCATTCCTATTCCTACTCCTTTGGCTCGGGTCATGCATGGACGCGCTATTTCTGCCAGCGCGAGGAGCTGCTCGGCTATCTTCAGAAGGTCGCGGAGGAATACGGCATCCGCAAGCATCTGCGCGTGAATACCGAACTGACGTCCTCGCGCTGGGAAGAAGGCAAGCGGCGCTGGATATCGACGCTGAAGACGACGAACGGCGAAGAGACTTTCGAATCCACCGCCCTGGTCTCGGCTATCGGTCAGCTCAATGATCCTTCGCGCGCGCACTTCAAAGGTGAAGAGGATTTCAAGGGCACGATCCTGCACTCCGCGCTGTGGTCGGAGGACATTAAGCTCGAGGGCAAACATGTGGCTGTAATCGGCACCGGCGCCACGTCGATGCAGCTGGTGCCGTCGATCGCCGGCCGCGTCGCCTCGGTCACCGTCTATCAGCGCAGCGCGCAATGGGCGCGGCCGGTAAAAGGCTATGCCGATCCGATCAGCGACGGCGCGCGCTGGCTGCTCGCCCATCTGCCGTTCTATGTGCAGTGGTACCGTTTCAACATGTTCTGGCGTTACGGCGATGGTCTCTTGCCATTCCTCCGCAAGGATCCGGCCTGGCCGCATCCGGAGCGCGCGGTCAACAAGGGCAACGACCGGCACCGCCAGGAGCTGACCGACTTCATTCTGTCGGAGCTGCAGGGCCGGCCCGACCTGATCGAGAAATGCGTGCCGACCTATCCGCCCTATGGCAAGCGCATTCTGCTCGACAACGCCTGGTTCAAGACCTTGAGGCGGGACAATGTCGAACTCGTCACCGATGCGATCGACCATGTCGACGAGAGCGGTATCGTCACAGCCGACGGCACGCACCGCCCCGCTGACATCATCGTGGTCGCCACCGGCTTCAAGGTCACCGAGATGGCGGCGCGCCTCAACATCAGCGGCTGCGATGGCAAGGATTTGCGCCAAGCCTGGGCCAACGACAATCCGACGGCGTTCCTCGGACTCACCGTGCCCGGTTTTCCGAACTTCTTCTGCATGCTCGGTCCGAACTCCGGGCCGGCGCACGGCGGCAGTGTCATCTTCCAGTCGGAATGCCAGAGCCGCTATATCTCGGCTTGCCTCGTCAGCATGATCGAGCAGGACATCGCTGCGATCGACGTTCGCCCTGATGTGCTCGACGACTACGTCCGCAGGGTCGATGCAGAGCACGAGGCCATGATCTGGACCCACAAGGGCATGAGCACCTATTACCGCAACCGCAGCGGCCGCGTGTTCTCGGCGATGCCGTGGCGGTTCGTGGACTATTGGCGCATGACGCACGACCCGGACATGCGGCAGTACAGGCTGACCAAGGCGTAAATCTCAGCGCATCCTCACTACGCCGCCAGCCCGCTCCCAACAGGCGCGAACTCCATCCCGAGGCTCTCCGCCACCGCCTTGTTGGTGATGCGGCCGCGGTGGACGTTCAGACCGTTGCGCAGGTGCGGATTTTCCAGCACCGCGGAAAAACCCTTGCCCGCGAGCATCAGGCCGAATGGCAGCGTCGCGTTGTTCAGCGCCTGGCTCGAGGTTACCGGCACCGCCCCCGGCATGTTGGCGACGCAATAATGCACGACGCCGTCGACCTCGTAAGTTGGCGCCGCATGCGTGGTCGCATGCGAGGTCTCGAAGCAGCCGCCCTGATCGATCGCGACGTCGACCAGCACCGCGCCCGGCCGCATCGATTTGAGCATCGCACGCGTGATCAGCTTCGGCGCACTGGCGCCCGGCACCAGCACGGCACCGATGACGACGTCGGCGGCGAACACCTCTTCCTCGACCGACTCGATCGTCGAGAAGCGCGTGCGCACGCGTCCGGTGAAAAGATCGTCCAGTTCGCGCAGGCGCGGAATCGAACGATCGATCACCGTGACCTCGGCGCCAAGGCCAGCGGCCATGCGTGCGGCCTGCGTTCCCACGACGCCACCGCCGAGAACGACGACGCGTGCCGGCTGCACGCCGGGTACGCCGCCGAGCAACAAGCCGCGACCGCCAGCCGATCGCTTGAGCGCGGCGCCGGCGGCCTCGATGGCGAGGCGGCCGGCGACTTCGCTCATCGGCGCTAGCAGGGGGAGGTGGCCGGCCGCGTCGGTGACGGTTTCATAGGCGATCGCAGTACAGCCTGACGCGAGCAGGCCCTTGGCCTGATCAGGGTCTGGCGCGAGATGGAGGTAGGTAAACAGAATCTGGCTTTCGCGGAGCTGCGCCCATTCACTCTGCTGCGGTTCCTTTACCTTCACGATCATGTCGGATTTAGCGAAGATGTCGCGCGCGCTAGCGGCGATGGAGGCCCCCGCCCGCTGGTACACCTCGTCGGAGGCGCCGATGCCATTGCCGGCGCCGGTCTCGACCGTCACCTGGTGCCCGGCTGCGACATATTCGCGAACAGCCCCCGGGGTGAGCCCGACGCGATATTCCTGGACCTTGATCTCCTTGGGCACACCGATGCGCATTCTTGGGCTCCTTTGATTCACCTGCGCGATGGTAGCGGTGCAGCCAGTTTGGTTTCGTGCAAATATCCGCTAGCTTTGGTCTTCCCGCGCCCGCTTCGGTCGCGGAATCGGCCTTTGACGCTGGAAACGAAACCTTGGCCCTCGACCGGAAAGATCTCGCGATTCTCGCGGAACTCACGACCAATGCGCGCGCCAGCCACACCGAGCTCGCCAACAAGGTCGGGCTATCAAGCACGGCACTGGCGCGGCGACAGAAGGCACTCGAGGATGACGGCTACATCGAGGCCTACCAAGCCGCGCTCTGCCTCGCGCAGTTCGGCCTCACCACCACCGTGCTGGTCCGCATCGCGCTGGAGAGCCAGAGCGACGAGGCGCTGAAGGCGTTCGAGGCCGAGGTGGTGAAGTGCCCCTCCGTCGTGCGCTGCTTCCTGATGTCCGGCACCGACGACTACATCCTGATCGTGCTCGCCCGCGACATCCAGGATTTCGAGCGCATCCATCGCACCGAGCTGTCACGCCTGCCGCGGGTGGCGCGGGTGCAATCGAGCTTTGCGTTGCGCGAGGTCGTCAACCGCGCGGTGCCGACCGTCGTGTTCGGCGAATCGAAGCGGTAGCTGGGTCGGCTCCGCCCCGAATCGTCAAGCGCATCGCCTCGCCGGCTGTGTCATTCCTTCATCAAAGAAATTTGAATTGTGGGTTCAACCATACGGTTGAGGCGCAACAGACCCGATCATCAGACCCAATTGATAGGGCGCGACGCGACCGCGTCCCACATCACGCAGCCATTTCATATCGGGGTCTTCCATGCTCAAATCCAGCCGCCGTCTTTTCATTCAATCCCTTGCATTCGGAGCCGGCGTTCTCGGCGCCGCCAAATCCGCGCTGGCAGCGCCCGATGGACATGCCGCCGGCTACGACGTTGCTCCCGCATCCGAATTCCTGAAGACGATCCCACGCAAATCGGGTGATCCCGTGGTGTTCACCGCATCGCTCGACAAGGGGCCGATCAAGGCCACCTCCGGCGGCTGGGCGCGCGAGGTCACGGCCCGCACCCTTCCGCTCGCGACCGGAATTGCCGGCGCGCACCTCTTCGTCAACGCCGGGGGTGCCCGCGAGATGCATTGGCATAATTCGGCCGAATGGGCCTATGTCGTCGACGGCCATTGCCAGGTGACGGTGGTCGATCCCGAGGGCCAGCTCGAAGTGGTCAATCTCGCTCCCGGTGATCTCTGGTTCTTTCCCAGAGGCCACAGCCATGCCATCCAGACGCTGGGATCCTCCCCCTGCCACGCCATCCTCGCCTTCGATGACGGCCTCTATTCCGAGCACGGCACGTTCGGCATCAGCGACTGGATGAGCCGTTACGACGCGCCGACCTTGTCACAGGCGCTTGGCGTATCCACGGAGACCTTCAGCCCGAACCCGAAAGCCGAGACCTACATCATGCAGGGCGAGGTGCTGGCACTCGACGGTCCGCAGGCAAAAGTCGCACGCGCGCTGGACCGCGACCGCACCCACCGTTTCCCGCTGATGGCGCAGAAGCCGCGCGTGAGCACCGCCGGCGGGCAGCTTTACGTCGCCTCCGCCAAGGAGTTTCCGGTTTCTAGCACCATGACCGGGACGGTGCTCAAGCTCAAACCCGGCGCGATGCACGAGCCGCATTGGCACACCAACGCCAATGAATGGCACTACGTGCTGAAGGGACGCACGCGCGTCACCCTGTTCGCATTCGACAAGCGGGTCGCGGTCGCGGATCTCGCGGCGGGAGAATGCGCCTACATCCCCGCCAATTGCGGTCACTCGATCCAGAACATCGACAAGGACGACGCCGAGATGGTTGGCGTGCTCGACAGCGGCACCTATCACGAAAGCAGCCTCGGCGATTGGCTGGCGAAGGCGCCGCGGCACCTGCTCGCCAACAATTTCGGCGTCGCGGAGGCGGCGGTGGCGAATTTCGGCCGGAAACGGATGGTCATCGCCAGCGCGGCCTGAGCGCTCCGCCGCGCCGGAGGCGCCGTCATCGAACTGTCATCGAATGTGCAGAGACGTGTTCGTCTCTGCACATTCGGGACACGCCCATGGATTATTTCAAGCGCTTCAACTTCCTGTTCGCCGCACCGGTGTTCGACGCCGACGACCTCGAGGGCCTCCGCTTCAGCCAGATCATCGAGGAGATCCAGCGCTCCGGCTTCGAGGTGGTCCGGGCCCGCAAGCTGGAGGACGCCGAGATCGCCGTGCAGACCGATGCCGCGATCGGCTGCATGGTGGTAGACTGGGGCAAGAAGGGGCTGGAGGGCAAGACCTCGGCGCTGATCAATCTGATGCGCCGCCGCGGTCTCGATTTCCCGATCATCCTCTTGATCCGGCGCAAGCGGTTCGAGGATTTGCCGGTCGAGGTGCTCGACTTCATCGACGGCTATGTCTTCCTGTCGGAGGAGACGCCGACCTTCATCGCCAAGAACCTGATCAGTCGGCTCAAGCAATATGCCGAGACGCTGAAGACGCCGTTCTTCGGCGCGCTGGTCGACTATGCCGAGGAAGGCAACCAGCTCTGGACCTGCCCGGGCCACAATGGCGGCGTGTTCTACAACCGCAGCCCGATCGGCCGGGTCTTCGTCGAGCATCTCGGCGAATCCGTGTTCCGCGACGACCTCGACAATTCCGTGCTCGACCTCGGCGACCTCCTCACCCATGAAGGCCCCGCCTTGAAGGCGCAGAAGGAGGCGGCGGCGATCTTCGGCGCGGAGAAGACCTATTTCGTGCTCAACGGCACCTCGACCTCGAACAAGGTCGCGCTCGGCGCGCTGGTCACCGACGGCGATCTCGTGCTGTTCGACCGCAACAACCACAAGGCCGCTCATCACGGCGCGCTGATGATCAATGGCGGCATCCCGGTCTACGTCCCGACCATCCGCAACCCCTGGGGCCTGATCGGCCCGATGCGCTGGGACGTGCTCGACGAGAAGGCCTTACGCGAGGCGATCCGCAATCATCCTCTGGTGACGGACAAGAATGCCTGGCGCAAGGAGCGGCCGTTCCGCGTCGCCGTGGTCGAGCAATGCACCTATGACGGCACGATCCACAATGCCGAAATGATCCTGAAACGTATCGGCCATCTCTGCGAATACATCCTGTTCGACGAAGCCTGGGCCGGCTTCATGAAATTCCACCCGCTCTATGCCGGCCGGTTCGCGATGGGCCTTGCCAACCTTCCGCCGGAGGCGCCAGGCATCATTGCGACCCAATCGACCCACAAGCAGCTCGCGAGCTTCTCGCAGGCATCGCAAATCCATATCAAGGACCGCCACATCCGCGGCCAGAAGCGACGGGTCGAGCATCGCCGCTTCAACGAGAGCTTCATGCAGCACGCCTCGACCTCGCCCTTCTATCCGCTGTTCGCCTCGCTCGACGTCGGCGCGCAGATGATGAAGGGCCGCTCCGGCGAAGTGCTGTGGGACGACACGATCCGCCTCGGTATCGAGCTGCGCAAGAAGATCCACGCGATGCGCCGGGAATTCGAGGAGAAGGAGCAGAAGGAGGACCGCCGCTGGTTCTTCGAGCCCTTCGTCCCGGATCGTGTCGCCATCCCCGACGTCAGCCGCCCTGGCGCCGCGCACAATGTCGCCTGGGAGACGCTGTCGACCGACGAGCTCGCCACCAATCCGGCGCTCTGGCAGCTCGGCCCCGCCAGCAATTGGCACGGCTTCCCTGGCATGGCCGAGGGTTTCGCCATGACCGATCCCAACAAGCTGACGCTGCTCACCCCCGGCTTCGATCGCACCACCGGCGCTTATGCCGAGCACGGCATCCCCGCCCCTGTTGTTGCGCAGTATTTGCGCGAAAACCGCATCGTCCCCGAGAAGAACGACCTCAACTCCCTGCTCTTCCTGCTGACCCCCGGGGTCGAGGCGAGCAAGGCAGGCACGTTGATCTCCGGCCTCGTCGCCTTCAAGAAGCTGCACGACGACAATGCGCTGCTCGCCGATGCCATCCCGGAATTCTACCAGCGGCGGCAGACACGCTATGCCGGCGTGCGCTTACGCGATCTCTGCGGCGAGATGCACCGCTTCTTCCGCGCCGCCGATGTCAGCGGTCTCCAGGCGCGGCAATTCATGCTCGAGCACATGCCTGAGATCGCGATATCGCCGCGCGATGCCGCCCGTTATCTGTTCAAGAACGACGTCGACTATCTGCCGATCGAGGCGATCGCCGGCCGCATTGCCACCACGCCCTTCGTGGTCTATCCGCCCGGGATCGCTACCATCGTGCCCGGCGAACGGCTAACGCAACGGGCCAAGCCGATGATCGATTACCTCAAGATGTTCGAGACCTGCTTCAACACATTCCCGGGCTTCGATGTGGAAATCCAGGGCGTCTACAAGGAGATCGATGCGCGGGGTCGCATCGGGCTCTATACCTACGTCGTTTCCGAGTAGGTGCCGATGAACGAAACAGCTGTGCGCGCAAGCGATGAACCGGTGCTGGTCCGCACCTCACGCGAGAGCGATATCGAGGCGATGCTGGCGATCTACCGCCATCACGTCCGCAACGGCGTGCCACGTGATGTCGAGGGAACCGGCGCGCCGGAGCCCGATGATCTGCGCGACCGGCGCAAGAATCTGAAGCAGACCCGGCTGCCGCATCTGGTCGCGACATGGCGCGGCGAGGTCGTCGGCTACGCCTATGCGGTGCTGTTTCGCAAGCGACCGGCCTATCGCTACACGGCCAAACACTCGATCTATGTCCACCACGAGCATCTCGGCCGCGGTGTCGGGCGGCTGCTGCTCCAGGAGCTGATCGATGCCTGTGCAGCAGCCGGCTTCCGCCAGATGATCGGCTATATCGATGTCGACAACACGCCGTCGCTGGCGCTGCACGAGAAGTTTGGATTTGCGCGCGTCGGCCTGCTCAGCGGCGTAGCCTATCGGCATGGCCGCTGGTCGGATACCGCCATGGTGCAGCGTTCGCTCGGCGCCGGCGTCACCGCGCCGCCGCCTGTCACCGCACCGGGCCGATAAGTCTCACGAAGGAAAGTCAGCCGGTCTGACATGGATGCGATCGGCATGCAGGGACCAGTGATGCAACGCCTGGTCCTCGCAGAATTTCGCTTTCGCCCGTTCCGTAGCCTCGTCCTCGTCGGCTGCGTCGATCTCAAGCGTGCCCTGGCAGACCTCGCACTGACGGCCGTACTCGCCAAGCACGTCCTTCATGAACCTGACGACATAAGTTGACATGGGACCTCCCTGCTGGACCGGCAGTACTCTAGTCCCATTTAGAGCGGTGAAGGGAGAGAGATTTTGACGCGCATCAAAGCCGGGCAAGGTTCCCGCAGCCCATTCAGGCGACGGGCCCGCCCTCACGTGGTGATGTCGAGGAGCGACTTTTCGGTCTCGGAGTAGGCTTGAATGACCTTCGCATTGGCGATGAAGCTGTACTTTGCGGCCGTTAGCTGAACAAATTGGTCAGCTAGATCGACGTTCGGCGCCGCGACCAGGCCGTCCTGGTTTGCGAAGGGAGCGCTTGGGTCGGATTGTGCGGTATAGCTCGGCGAAACCGTCGACACGGTCGCGATCGTGCCGCCTGGCGTCGAGCTGCTCGATTGGTCGACTTGATCGACCCGTAATGGCACATAGGCCGGGGGAAACGTCGGAGCGATGCTCGGGCTGGCCGCACCAGCCGACGAGGCCGATCCGCCTGACGCGGGAAGCGGGCCGGTCGTGCTGACATTGGCGACGTTGCTCGCGGCCACGCTCACGCGCAAGCTCGCCGCAGAAAGTCCTGACGTCGCAATCGAATAGATGCTCATGCCCACTCGTCTACAGGACAAGCGATACGCGTTCACTCACGCCATCAGTCGAATTCGCCGCTTTCTGTTTTCATCCTCGTAACCAACGATCCGGGCGCGGTCGGAGTTCGCGCAGCCCTACCCGGGCGTGACGCCAAAGGCCTGCTTGAAGCGCTCGACGTAAACAGGCCAGACCTCGGGATTGATGATCCGCGGCGGCCGCTTGCCGTCGAGCGTCTCCAGCACCTGCTCGGCCGCGATGCGGCCCATGTTCTGGCGCGCCTCGATCGTCACGCCCGCGGTGTGCGGGCTCGCCAGCACGTTGTCGAACTGCAGCAGCGGATGCTCCGGCGGCGGCGGCTCCTTGGACCAGACGTCGAGGCCCGCACCGGCAATGCGCTTGTCCCGCAAAGCCTGGAGCAGAGCGTCCTCGTCGTGAATGAAGCCGCGGGCGGTGGTGATGAAATAGGCATGCGGCTGCATCAGGCCGAATTCGCGCACGCTGATCATGTTGCGGCTGCCCTTGTTGAGCGGACAGGAAATCGAGACGAAATCGGCGCGGCGCAAGAGCTCATCGAGCTCGACCTTCTCGCCGCCCCGCTCGGCCATCACCTCGGCCGAGAGGTACGGGTCGTAAGCGAGCACCTTCATGCCGAGCAGGCCCTTGCACAGCGCGGCGATGCGGCGGCCGACATTGCCGAGACCGATGATGCCGACGGTCTTGTGCTCGACCTCGTTGCCGACCAGCTCGTTGCGATTGACGTTGGGTTCGCGGCGCAAGCGGCGATCGGACTGGATGATGCGCTTGGACAAGGTCAGCATCATCGCCAGCGCGTGCTCGGCGACGGAATGGGCATTGCCGCCGGACTGGTTCACGACCAGTACACCCGCATCGGTGCAGGCTTCGACGTCGACAGGATCGAAGCCTGCGCCGTTGCTGGAAACCAGCAGCAAGTTCGGCGTGCGCTTCAGGAAGGCGGCGTCGACATGGAAATGCGGCGCCAGCTCGTCGCGCGCGGCGCCGATCTGGTAGACATGCGCCGCGCTCAGGATGGGGGCGTAGAAATCCTCGGGGCTTTCGTTCTCGATGCGGTCGAGCCGGACGTCGGGCCGGGCCTTCACGATGTCGATATAGACAGGGTTGGCCAGGTACTTGACGTAGAAGACGCGTTTGCTGTTGACCGACATCAGGACCCTTCCGACTCTCATGGAGAACCCGGTAGGTCAGCGCCACGCGCGCTCAACTCCTGGTGCCCCCCGATTTTTCATTATTTCGCTTATGACATGGCGGTGCCGGCCTCGGCAGGCCGTCTGGCGCAGATCACGGTGCCGGCCCGGACATGTTGACAATCCCGCCTGCTCCGTCAAGTTCTGCTGATAGCCGCGACGGACACAGAAGAAGCATGCGCGGCCGAAGGGAGAACGCAATGGCAATTGCGGAGCAGCAGCCTCCGGCGGGACAGGCCGCCGCCGACAGAAGCTGGCACAGCATCGTCCTGCAAACCCTGAAGCGGAACGAGGTCAGCCTGATCCCCTACGTGCCCGACCGCGTACTGACGCCGCTGATCAAGAACCTCCACGCCGATCCCTTCTTCACCACCTTTGCCACCGCGCGCGAGGAAGAGGCCGTCGGCATCGTCTCCGGCGCCTGGATGGGCGGGCGGCGCGGCGCGGTATTGATGCAGACTTCGGGTTTTGCCACGCTCGCCAACGTGCTCGCCTCGCTCGCCGTGCCCTACCAGATCCCGCTGATCATGTTCGTCTCCGAGCGCGGCACGCTCGGCGAATTCAACTATGGCCAGTCGCTGGTCTGCCGGACCATGCGTCCGGTGCTGGATTCGCTGGCGCTGGAGCACCACACCATCACCCGGCTCGACGAGCTCGAGTTCATCGCTGACCGCTCGATCAAGCAGGCCGTCACCACCCAGGCGCCGGTAGCGCTGATCCTCAATCCGCTGCTCACGGGCGGCAAGGTCTTCGACAAGTGAGCCGGCCATGACCACGCGCAACACCAAAGTGATGAACCGTTTCGATGTGACCTCGCGCCTGATCGCGAAGCTGAAGCACGAGGAAGCGGTGGTCGGTGGCATCGGCAACACCAATTTCGACCTCTGGGCCGCTGGCCACCGCCCGCAGAATTTCTACATGCTGGGCAGCATGGGGCTCGCCTTCCCGATCGCGCTAGGCGTCGCGCTGGCGCAGCCCGACCGCCGCGTCTTCGCGCTGGAGGGGGACGGCTCGCTGCTGATGCAGCTCGGCGCGCTCTCGACCATCGCGGCGTTGAAGCCAAAGAATCTGATCATGATCGTGATGGACAACGGCATCTACCAGATCACCGGCGCGCAGCCGACGCCGGCCGCCGGCGTCGCCGACCTCGTCGCGATCGCCTTGGGTTCGGGGCTCGCCAACAGTGCCTGGGCCGCGGACGAGGAGGATTTCGAACGACTGGTCGACGAAGCCATGTTGGCTGACGAACCCAGCCTGATCGCGCTGCGTATCGACGACAAGCCCGGCGTCGGCACCACCCGCCGCGATCCGGTGCAGATCCGCGAGCGCTTCATGCACGGCCTCGGCGTGCGCGAACCGCTCTGAGACCTTTTCATTGACGATAGAAGCCCCGCAGAGCGTCACTCCGCGGGGCCCTTATTCAATTCACCTTACGCGCCGATCAGTCGATGATCTTGATCACGCGGCGCGTGCGCGGCTCGACGATCACGCGGCGGTCGTTGACGACCGCATAGCGATATTCGGTATAGTTCGGCACCGGCCGCAGCACCACGGTCGGGGGCAGCGGCTCGCCGACGACGACGCGCTCGTGGACCACGACAGAATCATCACGCGGAATTCCGCCGAGTACCGCGTTCGGAATTTCGAGACCGGCGCCGACGGCCGCACCGACGGTCCCGCCAACCATGGCGCCGATCGGACCGCCGATATCACCGCCCGCGCGCGCGCCGTTCGCGGCGCCCTCGGCGGTCGTCGACTGGGCTAAGGCTGCGCTCGACGCCAGCAGCGACGCAGCGGCCAACGTAATCGCAAGACGGGTTTTCATGACCTGATGTCTCCAGTGATTGTTGTGGGTCATCAACAGCGGGGCCGGAGCATTGTTCCGGTTCCAGCGTGATGAAACACACGTCAAACTGGCGACTGTTACCGCGTAACAGTTCAGGCTGCAGCGATCTCGTGCCCCGCCATCAGTTCCAGCGCTCGCACCATCGCGGAATGATCCCAGCCCTTGCCGCCATGCGCGGTGCAGGAGGAGAACAATTGCTGCGCGACCGCGGTGCTTGGCAACGACAGACCGAGCGCACGCGCCCCCTCGAGCGCAAGGTTAAGATCCTTCTGGTGCAGCTCGATGCGGAAGCCGGGATCGAAATTGCGCTTCACCATGCGCTCGCCATGCACCTCGAGAATCCGCGACGAGGCAAAGCCGCCCATCAGCGCCTTGCGCACCAGCGCAGGGTTCGCACCCGCCTTGGATGCGAACAGCAACGCCTCGCTCACCGCCTCGATCGTCAGCGCGACGATGATCTGGTTGGCGACCTTCGTGGTCTGGCCATCGCCATTGGCACCGACATGCGTGACGTTCTTGCCCATCTTGTCGAAGACCGGCTTCATCGTGCCGAAGGCCCGCTCGGGACCGCCGACCATGATGGTGAGGCTCGCCGCCTTGGCGCCGAGTTCGCCGCCCGACACCGGTGCATCGAGATAATCCGCGCCCAGCGCCTCGATTTTCTTGGCAAACTCCTTGGTCGCGAGCGGTGAGATCGAACTCATGTCGATCACGATCTTGCCTTTGGAGATGCCTCCGGCGACCCCGTCCTTGCCGAACAGCACGGCTTCGACATGCGGCGTATCCGGCACCATGATGATGACCGCATCCGCGTTCTCGGCTACCTCCTTCGCGGATCTGCAGGCGATGCCACCAGCCGCAATCAGCTCCGGAGCGACCGGCGCAACGTCATGCAGGAGAACGCGATAGCCTGCGGCCAGGAGATGGCCGGCCATCGGCCGTCCCATGGTGCCAAGTCCGATGAAGCCGATGTCGATCATGTCATATGTCCTCAGGTGTCGAATGTCTGCGCGGCGTGCCAAGCCAGTCCTTCCAGCGTCGTGGTGCGCGGCTTGTATTCGCAGCCGATCCAGCCGCGATAACTGATCGCGTCGAGATGGCGGAACAGGAACGGATAGTTGATCTCGCCCGTACCCGGCTCATGCCGGCCGGGATTGTCGGCGAGCTGGATGTGCGCGATCTGCGGAAGATATTCCTGCATGGTGCGGGCGAGATCGCCCTCCATGATCTGCATGTGATAGATGTCGTATTGGACGAATAAATTGTTCGAACGGACTTCTGAGATCAGCTGGATCGCCTGCTCGGTGCCATTGAGGAAGAAACCGGGGATGTCGAGCGTGTTGATCGGCTCGACAAGCAGCTTGATGTTCTCACGCGCCAGCGTCGAGGCCGCGAAACGCAAGTTTCCAACCAGCGTTTCCTGAAGCTCACGCGGATCGGCATCCACGGGGGCGATGCCGACGAGGCAGTTGAGCTGCTCGCAATCGAGCGCCTTGGCGTAATCGATGGCGCGGAACACGCCGTCGCGGAATTCGGCGGTGCGATCGGGCATGATTGCGATGCCGCGCTCGCCGCCGGCCCAGTTGCCGGCAGGGAGATTGTGCAGCACCTGGGTCAATCCATGGGCATCGAGCTGCTCGCGGAGCTGCGCCTTGTCGAAATCGTAGGGGAAGAGATACTCGACCCCGGCAAAGCCGGCCGCTTTCGCCGCGGCAAAGCGGTCGATGAACGGCATCTCGTTGAAGAGCGTGGTGAGGTTGGCGGCAAATTTCGGCATGATGCGGTCCCTACTCCGCCGGCTGCAATACGCCGGGCCTGGTGGTCCCGACTTCGTCGAGCGGCAGGTCCAGCACCTCCTCGAACTCGACGATGTTGTCGATCTCCGTGCCCATCGCGATGTTGGTGACGCGTTCGAGGATGAACTCGACCACCACAGGCACGCGGTGCTTCTTCATCAGCTCGCGGGCGGTCGCGAACGCGGCCTGCGTGTCCTTCGGGTCGGTGACGCGGATCGCCTTGCAGCCGAGGCCTTCCGCCACCGCGACATGGTCGACGCCGTAGGCGCCGATCTCGGGCGCGTTGATGTTCTCGAAGGAGAGCTGGACGTGATAGTCCATGTCGAAGCCGCGCTGGGCCTGGCGGATCAGCCCGAGATATGAATTGTTCACGACGACGTGGATGTAGGGCAGGTTGAACTGCGCCCCGACGGCGAGCTCCTCGATCAGGAACTGGAAGTCGTAGTCGCCCGATAGCGCGACGATATCGCGATCCGGGCACGCCGCGCGCACGCCGAGCGCCGCCGGTAATGTCCAGCCGAGCGGGCCCGCCTGCCCCGCGTTGATCCAGTTGCGTGGCTTGTAGACGCCGAGAAATTGCGCGCCGGCGATCTGCGACAGGCCGATCACGGTGACATAGGTGGTGTCGCGTCCAAAGGCTTTGTTCATCTCCTCGTAGACGCGTTGCGGCTTGATCGGGACGTTTTCGAAATGGCTCTTGCGCAGCATGGTCTTCTTGCGATCGCGGCAGGAAGCGGGCCAAGCCTGGCGCTCGCGGAGTCTGCCTGACCGCCGCCACTCCTTGGCGACGGAAACGAACAGCTCGAGCGCTGCCTTGGCGTCCGAGACGATGCCGAGATCGGGATTGAATACGCGGCCGATCTGGGTCGGCTCGATGTCGACATGCACGAAGGTGCGACCCTTGGTGTAGGTCTCGACCGAGCCGGTGTGACGGTTGGCCCAACGATTGCCAATGCCGAGCACGAAATCGGATTCCAGCATCGTGGCGTTGCCGTAGCGATGGCTGGTCTGGAGGCCAACCATGCCGGCCATCAGCACGTGATCGTCCGGGATCGCGCCCCACCCCATCAGCGTCGGCACCACGGGCACGTTGGCGATCTCGGCGAACTCGATCAGCAGGTCCGAGGCATCGGCATTGATGATGCCTCCGCCCGCAACGATCAGCGGCCGCTCGGCGGCGTTGAGCATCTCCAGCGCCTTCTCGATCTGCTTGCGCGTTGCGGCCGGCTTGTAGACCGGCAGCGGCTCATAGGTCTCGTCGTCGAATTCGATCTCGGCGAGCTGCACGTCGAGCGGCATGTCGATCAGCACCGGTCCGGGCCGGCCCGAGCGCATCACGTGAAAGGCCTGGCTGAACACGCGCGGCACCAGCGCCGGCTCGCGCACCGTCACGGCCCATTTGGTCACGGGCTTTGCGATCGACTCGATATCGACGGCCTGGAAGTCCTCTTTGTAAAGCCGTGCGCGCGGCGCTTGCCCGGTGATGCAGAGGATCGGAATGGAATCGGCTATCGCCGAATAGAGCCCGGTGATCATGTCGGTACCGGCCGGCCCCGAAGTGCCGATGCAGACACCGATATTGCCGGCCCTGGCCCGCGTGTAGCCTTCGGCCATGTGCGAGGCGCCCTCGACATGGCGCGCCAGGATGTGCCGGATCGAGCCACGCTTCTTCAGCGCCGAGTAAAGCGGATTGATCGCAGCCCCGGGAACACCGAAGGCCGTCGAGATGCCTTCCTTCTCCAGGATACGCACGGCTGCATCGACAGCTCGCATCTTCGCCATATCGGACCTCGCTCGGTTAAATCAGCGAGCGAGATCATCGGGTGCACCCGATGCGATCTCAACGAGATGGATTTTATTTTCCACGATGCGGCAACCGCGGAAAAACTTCGTTTGTCTCAAGCGGTTAAGTCGAGAAATACGTGAAAGCCGTTCACTCGAACAGCGGCGTCAGCTCCATCTGCGGCACCAGCACGAGGCCTTTGTCGGTGATACGAATTTCCGGAATGACCGATAGCGGAATCAGATTGAAGCCCATGTAGGGGATGGTGCAGCCGGCCTCGGCCCATTCCCTCTTCAAAGCCCTGACTTCTTCCGCCACCTCCGTGACGCGCTTGTCGGACAAGAGCCCCGCGATCGGCAGCGGCACCAGCGCCCTCACCTTGCCGTCGGCGACGACGCAGACGCCGCCCTGCTGCGTCTTGATCGCGGCGATCGCGATCTGCATGTCGTCCTCGTTGGTGCCGGCGACGATGATGTTGTGGCTGTCGTGGCCGACGCTCGAGGCCACCGCGCCGCGCTTCAGGCCGAAATCCTTGAGCAAGCCGTAGGCGACATTGCCAGCCGACTTGCCGTGGCGTTCGACCACCGTGACGAAGCATAGGCCATAACGCTGAAACAGCGAGGGCCAGTCCTTGGACGGTTCGATCGCGATCTTCTCATGGATCAGTGTGATGCCAGGCAGCGCGGTCTTGATGGCGTTGACAGTGCAGGCCTTCCCCGGCAGCTCCGGCGTCAGCTTCAGCTTCTCAGGCAGCTTGACAGTGGCATAAGCCGCTTTTGGATATTGGTACCGCTGCGACAGCGCTTGATCCAACCGAGGCGTGATCTTGCGGTTCTCCACCACCAGCTCGCCTCCATACCAGGTCGATTGCGGCTTGAGATTGTCGTCCATCAGCACGAGATCGGCGCGGCGACCGCCGCCGAGCCCACCGATATCGCCTTCCATATTGAACCGCGTGGCGCCATGTAGCGACCCCATCGACCAGGCCTGCTCCACCGACATTCCCGCCTTCACGGCTTCGCGCACCACCCAGTCGAGGCCGAAGAGAAGCAAGTCATCAGCATCGCGATCGTCGGTGCAGACCGCCGTGCGCTTGTGCGAGGCCCCTAACTCGGTGATCGCCCGGATCGCCTGCGGCAGCGAATGCCAGGGCGTGGTCGGCGGACCGCCCCGCAAAAAGACCCAGACGCCCGCGTCGAGCAGATCGTCGGCGATGTCGCGGTCGATCGCTTCGTGCGTATCGGTGACGCCGCTCGCCGCATAGGCGGCGACGAATTCGCGGCCATAGACATGGCCTGACACCGGCCGCCCGCGCTTCAACGCCGCGGCGAGGATCGCGTGGCTGCGCTCGTCGCCCATGGTGACAGGCACGAAATCCATCTTCTCGCCGAGTGCAACGGCTTCGGGCCAGCGGTCGAACAGGCCTGCGATCTTGTCGGGCGTAAGGTCGCCGCCGGCGGTTTCCAGTTCCGCCGATGTGGCCGGCACGGTGCTCGGCACCGTCAAAAAGATCGACAGCGGCGCCTCCCGTGCGTCCTCCAGCATCGCTTCGACGCCGGCGACGTCCATGACGTTGCCGATCTCGTGGCTGTCGCAGAAGATCGTGGTGGTGCCGTTGAGCAGCGCGGCCTCGGCATAGGCGCACGCCGTCACCATCGAAGATTCGATGTGGATGTGCGGATCGACCAAGCCCGGCGCGATGATGCCGCCGGCGGCGTCATAAAGCGGAACGTCGCGCCACACTTTCTTCGCCGAACCTGCCGGCTTGATCGCGGCGATGCGGCCGCCGGTGATCCAGACCTCCCGTCCCGGATGGATGCGCTCCGAGTACGTCGAGAGCACGCGCGCGCCTGAAATGGCGAGATCGGGCGCGACACGCGCTGAGGCAACGTCGGCAAGGCGCCGCGTCATCTCGTGCAGCGGCGCGACGGCGAAGCGGGTGAATTTTCTCATTGGGGCTCTCGCTTGACGGGAGTTATCAGGCAATGGTTGCCGCCGTGAGCCAACAGGGCAACTCAAATAAAACGGCACTCATGCTTACGCATTGGGCAGCCGCGGAAGCATCGAACTCAGGCTTGGGGTGACGGCACCACACCGCCCAGCGCGGCCGTGAGTTCCGCGGCGACCTCACGCACGGTGCGGCCGATCTCCGGCAATCGCGTGTCGGTGACGCGGCTGGTCAAGCCGGAGACGGAAATCGCGGCCAGCGGCTCGCCGAGGCCGTTATAGACCACGGCGGCGACGCAGCGCAGGCCGATCTCGGCCTCCTCGTCGTCGATCGCATATCCCTGCCTACGGATGGCCGCGAGCTCCTTAAAGAGATCGCTGGGCCGCACGATGGATTTCTCCGTCAGCCGCGGCATGCCGTGATGACGAATGACGGCGCCGACATCCTCGTCGGAATAGGTCGCGAGCACGGCCTTGCCGACGCCCGACGTCACCATCGGGACTCGGCCCCCGACCTTGGTCAGCGAGCGCATGATCTCGCGACTCTCCATGCGGGTTAGCACGATGATGAATTCGTCGTCGACGACGGCGAGGTTGGCGGTCTCGCGAGTGAGATCGCGCAGCTTGCGGAGATACGGAATTGCTTGAGCGGTGAAATTGCGCCGCCGCGCAAAGCTCGCGCCGACGGTAAAGCTGCGCACACCGACATGCCATTTGGATTCGCCGCGGTCGAACTGCACGAAGCGGCGGCTTTCCAGCGTCGCCAGCAGACGGTGCACTGTTGAGGCTGAGAGACCGGTGCGGACGGCGAGATCGCTGAGGCGATAGCCCTCGTCGTCCTCGGCCAGCGTCTCGAGGATCGACAGCGCGCGGTCCACGGACTGCACGCCGCCGTCACGATCGGCCTCCGATGCCGACCGTGTTTCGAGCGATTTGCGCCGGATCACGTTCTTGCCCATCGCGACCTGACTCTTCTCCCTCGCCCCGCTTGCGGGGAGAGGGGAAGCCTCCGCAAGGATGGTGAAAGCAACACTCGTGGAGAGTCCCCCTCACCCGAATTCGAACTGCGATCGAATTCGGCCTCTCCCCGCAAGCGGGGAGAGGCGAACGCAGTCTCAGAGCAGACCCGCGCCGCGGGCCCACTTGTACTTGGCACCGAGCACCTCGACCGGCAACTCGGTTGAGTACGCATAGGCCGGGATGCCGTGCTGGTAGAGATATTCCGCGGCCTCCTCGACCTCGACGTCGCCGGCGAGCGAGGCGACCATCGGCTTCACGAAGCCCTTGGCCTCCATCTCCTTCTTCACCTCGACCATGTTGCGGGCGAACACCATCGGCGGCGTGACGATGGTGTGCCAATAGCCGAGGATCAGCGAATGGATGCGCTCATCCGACAGGCCGAGCTTCACGGTGTTGACGTAGGTGATCGGCGGCTCGCCGCCGGTGATATCCACAGGATTTCCGGCCGCGCCGAACGGCGGGATGAACTTGCGGAAGGCGGCATCGAGGTCCGGCGGCATCGACATCAGCGACAGGCCGTTGTCGACGCAGGAGTCCGACAACAGCACCCCCGAGCCGCCCGCACCGGTGATGATCAGTACGTTCTCGCCCTTCGGCGTCGGCAGTACCGGCACGCCACGGGCAAACTCGAGCAACTGGCGCAAGCTGCGGGCACGGATCACGCCGGACTGTTTGAACACATCCTCATAGATGCGGTCGTTGCCGGCGAGCGCGCCGGTGTGCGACGAGGCCGCCTTGGCGCCGGCCGAGGTGCGGCCAGCCTTGAGCACGATGACCGGCTTCTTCTTGGACACGCGCTTGGCGGCTTCCGCAAAGGCGCGGCCGTCCTTGAGGTCTTCGCAATGCTGCGCGATCAGGTTGGTGTTCGGATCCTGCTCGAAGAAGGCGAGCAGATCGTCCTCGTCGATATCAGACTTGTTGCCGAGGCCGACAATGGCAGAGACGCCCATCTTTGCCGATCGCGAGAAACCGATGATGGCCATCCCGATGCCGCCCGACTGCGACGACAGAGCTGCGTGGCCCTTGACATCATAAGCCGTGCAGAAGGTCGCACAGAGGTTCGCCGGGGTGTAGTAGAAGCCGTAGATGTTCGGCCCCATCAGGCGAATGTCGTACTTCTTGCCGACCTCGACGATCTCGGCCTGGAGCTCCGGCGCGCCAGCTTCCGCGAAGCCAGACGGAATCAGCACCGCGCCCGGGATTTTCTTCTCGCCGCATTCGGTCAGCGCGCCCGCAACGAACTTCGCGGGGATCGCGAACACCGCAACGTCGATCACACCCGGCACGTCCTTGACGCTCTTGTAGGCCTTGTAGCCGAGGATCTCGGCGGCCTTGGGGTGGATCGGGATGATCTCGCCTTTGTAGCCGCCGTTGATGAGGTTCTTCATCACGGAGTTGCCGATCTTGCCGTCCTCCGCGGAGGCGCCGATTACGGCGACCGCCTTCGGCTGCATGATGCGGTTCATGGCAGCTACGATCTCTTCGGTCGGACGCGGCTTCGGCTTCGGCTTGTAGGCGAAGTCGACGACGATACGCACGTCGGCGGCAGTTGCGTCCTTCGGCGTCGCGAACACCGGGTTGAGGTCGAGCTCGACGATTTCGGGGAAATCGGTGACGAGCTGCGAGACCTTGACGATGACGTCGGCGAGCGCCGTGCGGTTGACCGGCTCGCTGCCGCGGACACCCTTCAAAATTTCGTGCGCCTGGATGCCGTCGAGCATCGAGAGCGCATCCTCCTTGGTCGCAGGCGCGAGGCGGAAGGTGATGTCCTTGAGCACCTCGACCAGCACGCCGCCGAGACCGAAGGCGACCAGCTTGCCGAACGAACCATCGGTGATCGAGCCGACGATGACTTCGGTGCCGCCGGCCAGCATCTGCTGCACCTGGATGCCCTCGATCTTGGCATCCGCCTTGTACTTCCTGGCGTTACCGAGAATGGTCTCGTAGGCCTTCTCGGCATCCTCAGCCGTCTTGACGCCGACGATGACGCCGCCGGCCTCAGTCTTGTGGAGAATGTCCGGCGAGACGATCTTCATCACGACGGGGAAGCCCATCGCGGAGGCCATCTTGCCGGCTTCGCCCGCCGACTTCGCCACACCCTCTTTCGGCACCGGAATGCCGTAGGCATCGCAGACCACCTTGCCTTCGGGGGCAGTCAAGCTGGTGCGGTTGTCGGCCTTGACCTGGTCAAGGACCTTGCGGACGACGTCTTTCGGATTGGACATAGGCTTCTCCCTTGACCTTCAGTTCTTGCTTTGCAAAGCGCGCGGAATGCGGCTGCCGTGACACTTGCCATCGCCGCGCTCTGTTCCATCCGGCGGAACGGAGCGGCGAAAGGCCTTGATTACTCCGCCAGCTTGGATCAAAAATGGCTAGCGATGGCATTTGGTATGCCAGAAGCCAACTTGTCAAGTCGGAGCACCACTCGGAACGCCGCAAAAAATAGCCAGCTTGACATTCTGGCATTTGGTATGCCAAAAACTTTCCAGTCAATATTCCTGTAAAAGACGACTCCCCACTGGAGGAGAATCGTCGTGTCACTGCGGAAACCAACCAAGGCGTTGCCGAACATGGCCGAGGCAGACATCGCAATCGTTCGTATTGCCCCGGAGAGCAGCTTCAAGAACAAGGCTTATGATGCCTTGAAGGAAGCCATCCTCAAGATGGACATCTATTCGACGCCCGAGCCGGTGATGCTGGACGAGCGTGCATTGTCAGAACGCCTGGGTGTCAGCCGCACGCCGATCCGCGAAGCCATCGCGATGCTCGAGCAGGACGGTTTCGTGAAGACCGTGCCGCGCCGCGGCATCATGGTGGTGCGCCGGACCAAGAGCGAAATCGTCGACATGATCCGCGCCTGGGCGGCGCTGGAGAGCATGGCGGCCCGGCTCATCACCACCACCGCGCGCAAGAAGGACATCTCGGCGCTGCGCGACTTCTTCAAGGATTTTGGCAAGGACCGCCTGCCCGAGGATCACGTCGAGGAATATTCGAAGGCCAACATCGCCTTCCACCAGGCGCTGATCTCGTTGTCGGAATCCCCCGTGCTGGTCGACCTCACCAACGACCTCTTGCTGCACGTGCGCGGCTATCGGCAGCTGACGATCGGACGCAAGGACCGCACCGCGACTTCCCTGCCCGAGCATCTCGCCATGATCGAGGCGCTCGAGGCGCGTGACACCGAGCTCGCCGAGAAGCGCGCTCGCGACCACACCCTTGGCCTTGCCGCTTACGTCGAAGCGCATGGCCAGGAGCTCTTTAGCTAGCAACCTTCACCAGAAGGGCGAACAATTCGCCCCACTACTTGAGACCAGGGAGACAAGGCCCATGCTGAACACCGCGACCAAGTCCGAGGCACCGGGCACCGAGCAGGAACTGACGGATGGTTTTCATCTCGTCATCGACGCGCTCAAGCTGAACGGCATCAATACGATCTATAATGTGCCGGGCATCCCGATCACGGATTTGGGCCGCATGGCGCAGGCCGCCGGTATTCGCGTGATCTCCTTCCGCCACGAGCAGAACGCCGGTTACGCCGCGGGCATCGCCGGCTATCTCACCAAGAAGCCCGGCGTGTGCCTCACGGTGTCCGCGCCCGGCTTTCTCAACGGTCTCACAGCGCTGGCGCACGCCACCACCAATTGCTACCCGATGATCCTGGTCTCGGGTTCCTCCGAGCGCGAGATCGTCGACCTGCAGCAGGGCGACTATGAAGAGATGGACCAGCTCGCGATCGCAAAGCCGCTGTGCAAGGCGGCCTATCGCGTGCTGCACGCCCAGGACATCGGCATCGGCTTCGCCCGCGCCATCCGCGCCGCGGTGTCCGGCCGTCCGGGCGGCGTCTATCTCGACCTGCCGGCGAAGCTGTTCGGCCAGGTGATGAACGCCGAGGCCGGCCAGAAGTCGCTGGTCAAGGTGATCGACGCGGCGCCCGCGCAGATCCCCTCGCCCGCTTCGGTGAAGCGCGCACTCGATGTGCTGAAGAGCGCAAAGCGCCCGCTCATCATCCTCGGCAAGGGCGCGGCCTACGCGCAGGCCGATGAGGAGATCAAGAGCTTCGTCGAGAAGAGCGGCGTTCCGTTCCTGCCGATGAGCATGGCCAAGGGCCTGCTCCCCGACACCCACCCGCAATGCGCCGGTGCGGCCCGCTCGACCGTGCTGAAAGAGTCCGACGTCGTCATGCTGATCGGCGCGCGTCTGAACTGGCTGCTCTCGCACGGCAAGGGCAAGAGCTGGGGCGATCAGCCGAAGAAGTTCATCCAGGTCGACATCGAGCCGAAGGAAATGGACTCCAACGTCGAGATCGTCGCCCCCGTCGTCGGCGACATCGGCTCCGTGGTCTCGGCCTTCAACCAGGCGATGGGAACGGGCTGGACCGCCCCGCCCGCGGAATGGACCAAGGCGATCTCGTCCAAGCGCGAAGAGAACGTCGCCAAGATGGCGCCGAAGCTCATGAACAACAAGTCGCCGATGGATTATCACGGCGCGCTCGGCGTCTTGAAGAACGTCATCAAGGAGCACCCCGAGGCGATCCTCGTCAACGAGGGCGCCAACACGCTCGATCTCGCCCGCGGCGTCATCGACATGTACCGCCCGCGCAAGCGTCTCGACGTCGGCACCTGGGGCGTGATGGGCATCGGCATGGGCCAGGCGATCGCAGCCGCGCTCGAGACCGGTCACCCCGTGCTGGCAGTGGAAGGCGACTCGGCGTTCGGCTTCTCCGGCATGGAGGTCGAGACGATCTGCCGCTACAATCTGCCGATCTGCGTCGTCATCTTCAACAATGACGGCATCTATCGCGGCACCGACGTCAACGGCGCAAACGCCGATCCCGCCACCACGGTGTTCGTCAAGGGCGCACGCTACGACAAGATGATGGAAGCCTTCGGCGGCGTCGGCGTGAATGCCACCTCGCCGGACGAGCTGAAGCGCGCGGTCAACGACGCCATGAAGTCGGGCAAGCCGACGCTCATCAACGCCGTGATCGATCCGGCTGCCGGCTCGGAGAGCGGCCGCATCGGCAACCTCAATCCGCAGAGCGTTCTGCAGAAGAAGAAGTAAGTCCACCCCTCAACCCTTTACTCCCTGTGGTTCGCAGGGGCAGACAGAGTACGGAGCAAGACCATGACCAAAGCGCTCGAGGGCGTTCGCATTCTCGACTTCACCCACGTCCAGTCAGGACCGACCTGCACGCAGCTGCTGGCCTGGTTCGGCGCCGACGTGATCAAGGTGGAACGCCCGGGCGTGGGTGACATCACCCGCGGCCAGCTGCAGGACATCCCGAACGTGGACAGCCTGTATTTCACCATGCTCAACCACAACAAGCGTTCGATCACGCTCGACACCAAGAACCCGAAGGGCAAGGAAGTCCTGACCGAGCTGATCAAGAAGTGCGACGTGCTGGTCGAGAATTTCGGCCCCGGCGTGCTCGACCGCATGGGCTTCCCCTGGGAGAAGATCCAGGCGATCAACCCGAAGATGATCGTCGCGTCGATCAAGGGCTTCGGCCCCGGACCGTACGAGGACTGCAAGGTCTATGAGAACGTCGCGCAGTGCACCGGCGGCGCCGCCTCCACCACCGGCTTCCGCGATGGCCTGCCGCTCGTCACCGGCGCGCAGATCGGCGATTCCGGCACCGGCCTGCACCTCGCGCTCGGCATCGTTACCGCGCTCTATCAGCGCACGCATTCGGGCAAGGGCCAGCGCGTCACCGCCGCGATGCAGGACGGCGTGCTCAATCTCTGCCGCGTCAAGCTGCGCGACCAGCAGCGCCTCGCCCACGGTCCGCTCAAGGAGTACAGCCAGTTCGGCGAAGGCGTGCCGTTCGGCGATGCCGTGCCGCGCGCCGGCAACGACTCGGGCGGCGGCCAGCCCGGCCGCATCCTGAAGTGCAAGGGCTGGGAGACCGATCCCAACGCCTACATCTACTTCATCACCCAGGCCCCGGTCTGGGAGAAGATCTGCGACGTGATCGGCGAGCCGACCTGGAAGACCGATCCGAACTACGCCAAGCCGGCGGCCCGCCTGCCGCGCCTCAACGAGATTTTTGCGCGCATCGAACAGTGGACGATGACCAAGACCAAGTTCGAGGCGATGGAGATCCTCAACAAGGACGACATCCCCTGCGGTCCGATCCTGTCGATGAAGGAGATCGCGGAAGACCAGTCACTGCGCGCGACCGGCACCGTGGTCGAGGTCGACCACCCCACCCGCGGCAAGTACGTCTCGGTCGGCAACCCGATCAAGCTCTCGGACTCGCCGGCCGAGGTCACCCGCTCGCCGCTGCTCGGCGAGCACACCGACGAGATCCTGCGCTCGGTGCTCGGCTTCAGCGATCACCAGGTCGCCGACATCCACAAGTCAGGCGCGCTCGACCCGCCGCAGAAGCAGGCCGCCGAGTAAGCGGAACCGCTTCGACCAAGACAAAGGGCCGCCCTCGGGGCGGCCCTTTTGCATGAGCAAGGCTGCGCGGCCTCGGGCCCAAACCAGAAACTGAAAAACAACCCCATGCACAGTAGCCAACGCCTTGGCCGCCAAGCCAATTTCGTATTTTTCGAATTTTTGTTGACGCGTCGGGCAAAACAGGGGTAGGATGTCACGATCCGACAGAGCGAGCACCTGCACCCAACCATCCTGGATCGCGCAGCTCATCGCTCTCCGAGTTGCGCACGGAAACATGTCACGCTTCGTCGAACTCGCGGTGAAATCCCGGTGTCCGGAAGGTCTCACCCCGGATTCACCTGACGATTGCTGGCGCGGCAATTTCGAATCAAGCCGGTACGGAGCGCGACGTTGCCGCACGCACGGGCGACTTGCCGATCGACGATTGGCTGGCCGACCTGACGCGCATTGACGACGCTGTCGCCAGAGCGAAGCCTACGCTGCGCGAACACATCGGCCCGGTACGCGACGCCGTCATTGCGCGGAACAAGACGTCTGCCGCTATGGAAGCAAAGAGCCGGCTCGGGTCGTGAGAATTGCTTATTGGAACGACTGGCGGCTGGCGGTGTCCGCTGGCTGCCCATGGCAGACAAACAGTGGTGCAGATGATCCCGGCGCCAGCGCCTGCCCCACTGCATAGAGCGAGCATTCCCCCCAGACGGTCACGCATTGGCGCAATCGAAGACCTCTCAGTCAATGCCCCAAATTAATCCGGGTCGCGCGAAGAATATCATCCGACAGCTTGGGATCGTTCACGGCCCGGGCAAGCACGAGTGCCCCGACCAGCGATGACAAAGTCGCGAGCGCCTGGTCTTCTCGCCGCTTCTGCTTCGAACCTTTTCCCACGCGGCTGCTCAACCACGCCACCACGCCTTTGACCCCGGCCGTGAAACGCTCGCGCGCGCCATTGCTCTGGTATCGTATTTCGCAACACAAGGCCGCAAACGGACAGCCACGTCCGGGATCATCACGGTGCTCTGCCGACAGGTATTGGGAAACATAGTCGCCCAGCCCCCCGCGCAGCTCGTGCACTTTGGACGCAATCGCGTCCGCCACGGCTTCCTCGACGAGCCGCTCCTTGGAGCCGAACTGGCTGTATAGGCTGCCGTGAGTCATGCCGGCGGCTTCGGTCAGAGCGTCCACGCCCACACCGGAAATGCCGCGTTCCCGCATCAGGCGGGATGCGGATTTGAGAATTCGGTCGCGGTTTTCGGCCGTTTTTTCCTTCGAAATGCGCATGCTGGAGAACCTTTGAGGAATCTTGGCCCGCGAAAACAGCAGGGCCTTGACATTTATAATTACGATCGTCATCTAATTCAATCATTACGATCGTAATTTAAACGAACGGACCAGAACGAACCGATGCCGGCCCCTGTGCGATTTGATCGCCCTCCGCCGCCGACATCTTCAGGAGAAGCAGATGGCTCAGTCCCATGGGAAGATCGCACTCGTGACCGGCGCCTCGTCAGGCATCGGCGAAGCAACCGCCGAGCGGCTCGCGAAAGCCGGCTACAAGGTCTACGGCACCAGCCGTCGTGGGGCCGAGACCAGCAGACGATCGTTCGAGATGCTGTCGCTCGACGTGACCAGCGGGGAGTCCGTGGATGCTGCCGTCCGCGAGGTGATCGGGCGCTCAGGCCAAATCGATCTGCTCGTGAACAACGCGGGGTTCGGTGTCGCGCCGGCGGCCGCGGAGGAGAGCTCGCTCGACCAGGCAAGGTCGATCTTCGAAACCAATTTTTTCGGACTGGTGCGGATGACCCGCGCCGTCGTGCCCCACATGCGGCGCGAGAGACGCGGCCGCATCATCAACATCGGTTCCGTCCTGGGCTTCCTGCCGATGCCGTATGGCGCGCTCTACGCCGCGACCAAGCACGCCGTGGAGGGCTACTCGGAATCGCTCGACCACGAGCTTCGCATGTGGGGAATCCGCGTTTCGGTCATCGAGCCCGCCTACACAAAGACGCCGTTCGATGCGAATTTTGTCGAACCCGATGCCAAGCTCGATGAATATGGCGCCATTCGTGCCGAGGTCAGTAAGCGGGTGAACGAAGTGATGGCAACTGCCGAACCGCCGGGCGTCGTTGCCGACACCGTGCTGGAAGCGGCCAATGCGGCACGCCCGAAGGTCCGGTACACGGCCGGCCGCCTCGCAGGCCGCTTGCGCTTGCTTCGGCGCTTCGCACCAGCGGGCCTCGTGGATGCCGGAATTCGCAAGGACCTGCGGCTTGACGACGGTCGTGTCGCAGGCGCAGGCCGCGCGCGCGCGTTCTGACGAAGGCGCCCGTGACAAGCGCGGACTGCCGTCAACACACGACCAGGCCCCGAACAAACTCACGCGCAGGGGCACATGAAGAGCGGGCTGGGATCAGGTCGCACTGGCCGAAATGCCTCGGCCGTCACTCGAGCCGAACGACATTCTGGTTGGGGTTCACGCCGCCGGCCTCAATCCCATGGACACCATGGTTCCGAAAGGGACAATAAACCCGCGGCGCCGCGTTGAGCGGCGTCGGCGCGGGAAGCGCCGCAGGTGGCGGCAGTTCCACCACCATTGACGTCGGCAGTTGCAATTGGCCCGGGAATTTCTCGGCCGCTCGGTGCTTACGGACCTCCGCCAGCGAGCTGCTCGCCAAAATACTTCACCACCGCCGCGTTGAACTCGCGGTGAAATCCCGCCCTGTCGAAGCCTGCCGGCGTGTCGGTGCAGATGCGCGGGACGGCCGCGGCAAGTTCGGCCGAGCACGGTGCGAGGAAGGCGAAGTGGCCGGCCGCTACAACATGGATGTCCGGCTTTCCGGGCAAGCCGTCCGCGACGCGCGCGGTGCCGGAGCCATCGCCGACCCCGGGGCCGCCGAACTGCGAGCGCCAGAACTGAAAAGGCACTTTGACCAAAGCGAGGTTCTCCCGCGTCAGGGTGCCCGGTGCGGGATCGACGATCACAGCCGCGCGGATACGCGCATCCTGGATCGGCTCCGGCGGGGTCACGCCGCTGTGCAGTTCGGCGCAACTGCCGGTCGTCTCCTTGCAGAGGCCGGCAACCCTCGCGAAATCCGGCCTGGTCCCCATCAGCACGAAGCCGGTCGCCCCGCCGAGCGAGAACCCGAAGAAGCCGACCTTGGCAGGATCGATCACCGCCCTGTCCTTCCAGTCCTTCAGCAGAAAATCGAGCAGTCGGACGATGTCCGCCGGACGCGATGCCCAGACCGACAGCGTGTCGCGCCGCGAGGAATCGTTGGTGGTGTCACCGGGGTGATTGATGGCGGCGACGATGAAGCCGGCGTCGGCCAGCGCCTCCTCGGTGTCATGGTTCGCGCCGAACCACCCGCCCCTGCCATGCGAGAAGATCACGAGCGGCAGCCTTGCGCCCGTGACCGGACAATCCTTCACGCCCTTCAGGTCGAAATCGGCGCCGACCGCAAGATTGCCAAGCGCCACATGCGTCGGCTCCGCCGCGCACGGATACCAGATCGCGCCCGACAGCGCCGGATCGGCATCGAGAAGCTGAATGCCTGCCGCCTTTGCAAATGAGCCAAGAGCAAATGAACCAAGACAGCAGAGTGCGACTGCGAAAGCCCGAATTGTCCTGCGCAAGGCAAGCCCCCCGATTTCGCGCCGGAGTTGAGCCGGCAACGGTAGCGGAATTGTGGCTTTGGAACTCGCTTTGCCGCGGGTGCAAGTTCGTTCGATCGTCGGGCCGTGAGGAGAGTTATCGTTGCGGCAATCGACAGCTGGCGCCCTGAACCAATTTCAGCAAAAAATGGGAATGCCGTGTCGGATCGACCCCACCTCCTTCGTCCTCGTGACGTGAATGGGCGAGATGCCGAATTCACGCCCAATAATGCAAGAGGAAGAACAATCATGCCCGGCACCGTACGCCTGCACCGCGTTCTCACGACCAGCCCGGACAAAGTCTATCGCGCCTTCGTCGAGGCGGACGCCCTGGCAAAATGGCTTCCGCCCAACGGTTTCACCTGCACCGTGCACCATCTGGAGGCCAAGGTCGGCGGCACCTTCAAGATGTCGTTCCGGAATTTCACGACGGGCAACGGCCATTCGTTCGGCGGCGAATATCTCGAGCTCGTTCCGGGTCAGCGCCTGCGCTACACGGACAAGTTCGACGATCCGAACCTGCCGGGCCTGATCGAGGTGACCGTGATCCTGAAGAAGGTCTCGGTCGGCACCGAAGTCGATATTACCCAGGCCGGACTTCCCGACGTCATTCCCGTGGAGGCCTGCTATCTCGGCTGGCAGGAATCGCTGCGCAATCTGGCAAAGCTCGTCGAGCCGGAGATCAATCAATAGCGACGACGTTCGTCTCGCAGGGTGGGCAAAGGCGCACTTGCGCCGTGCCAGCCAACCTCTCGCGACGATGACGGACGCGTGGGCACGCTTCCGCCTTCGCTCTTCGAGCTACGGCGGACAAGCCGCTTTGCCCACCCTGCGGCACTGTTGGATCCGGTACGTAGCTCTCCCCACGTCATTGCGAGCGCAGCGAAGCAATCCAGAACTTTCCGGAGAAACAGCATGGATTGCTTCGCTGCGCTCGCAATGACGGAGAACGATCGTCACGGGCCCTTCTTCAGCCCGCCGTCCGCGGTCCAGCGGTCCGGCTCGGGACTGTGGCCGATCAGCGCGAGGCCGTAGGCGATCGACTCGAACTGGTCGCCCGACATCAGCCGCTCGTTGCCGAAGCGGTCGGCGAACAGTTTTCGCACCGCCGGCACGAACGAGGTGCCGCCGGTCAGGAACACCTTCTCCACCTCGCGCGCGGTGACGCCGGCTTCATTCAGCACCTTGTCGACGGTTGCTCCCAACCGCGCCACGTCATCGGTGATCCAGCGATCGAAGTTCTTCCTCGTGATGGCCGCGCCAATATCGACGCCGCCAGCCTTGAAATGGAAGTCCACCTCGTCCCGCGACGACAGCGCGACCTTGGCGTCCGACACCGCGCGATAGAGCGAGAAGCCGAGGTCGAGGTCGACGATGGTGATGAAATCCTCGAGCAGTTCAGGCTTCAGCGCGGTGCGCGCGAGCTCACGCAGCTCGCGGAGATCGCCGTTGCTCTTCATCAGCGCGAGCTGATGCCAGCGCGCGAGGTTGGTGTAGTGGCTGTTGGGGATCGGGAGCACCTTGTCGAACGAACGGAAGCTCGAGCCCTTGCCGAGCCGCGGCGAGACGACGTGGTCGACGATGCGATAGTCGAACGTGTCGCCGGCAATCCCGATACCGGCGTGGCCGAGCGGCTCGGCACGCAAATGCCCGCCGGCGCGCGAGAAACGCATCACCGAGAAGTCGCTGGTGCCGCCGCCGAAATCGGCGACCAGCACGGTGGCATCGCGTTCCAGCCTTCGGGCGAACGAGAACGCCGCGCCCACGGGCTCGTAGACGTAGCGGGCATGGCCGGCACCCAAGCGCTCGAACGCGGCGCGGTAGCGCTGCATGGCGAGGTCATCGTCGGGATTGCCGCCGGCAAAGCGCACCGGGCGACCGACGGTGATGTTCGCCGCCTCGAAGCCGAATTTCTCGCCGCCATGGCGCGCCAGCGTGCGCAGGAACGCGGCGAGGATGTCCTCGAACTTGAAGCGCTGCCGGAACACCTGGGTGGTGTTGAAGCTGGAGCTCGCCGCGAAGGTCTTGAACGACTGGAGGAAGCGGTAGACGTGGCGGCCTTCGAGGAACTGCTCGATCGCCCACGGGCCGCCCTCGGCCTGGGCTCCGGCGCCCGGCCGGTCCTCCCAGAAGCACAGCGCCGAGACATAGGTGCTGTGGCGCTGTCCACCGTGCTCGAACCTGACAGCCTCGACCCGGCGGTCGTCCGCCGCGAGCGCGACGACGGTATTGCTGGTCCCAAAATCGATGCCGATCGAGACGGCGGGCGAGGCGCTCGACATGAACCACTCAGATGGATTGATGGAAAGGGGGCGCACCACTAACCGTTTTGCAGTGCGGTGCCAAGAGCCCGGCTCTAGGTCGGATCCGTAGGTCCGCCCCCCAATTCAGCCTAAAACGGCAGGTTTTGAGCTCTACTGCGCTGCTTAGAGAACCGTTATGCTGCAATGCGGCAGATCGAATGCTGCCATGCAATGGCATGCATGGACATTGGCATCTGGTATACATAAAACAACCTTCGAAATGAGACAGCAATACTGACTGTCCCACGAAAGGGAATTCCGATGTCCAAGACCGCTTCCGTCGCGCTCGCGCCCTCCGCCTCGCTGTTCGCCCGCTTCATGGCCGCCGTCGACCGCTTCCTGATGGCGAGCGCCGAGATCTCCAATCACAACGGCGATCTGCCGCGCTTCGGCCTGTAAGGCTCAACGCCTGAAGCTGGCGCGTCGAATTGTCGCGCCGGTTGTAAAACCAGCGAACTCCTACTTTGGAAGAATGGCCCCGCGCGTCGGGGCCATTTCTATTTGAGATCAGGCACATTCGCGCAGCTTCGAACGAGGTTGCGTCATAAGCGCACAATGGGCCGGCGCGCGCTTGAAGCTTGGCATAATGAATACAAGAATGCCGCCAACGCGCGCTCAAAAAAACAGAAGCGCTATTGGAGGAAGCATGACGGACATGGTGCAGACATCTACGGCTCCTACGGCCGCACGCGTCAGCGACACGTATCGCTGGGCGCAATTGGCGATCGGCGTCGCGGCCATGGTGATGATCGCCAATTATCAATATGGCTGGACGTTCTTCGTCCCCGATATCCAGAAGACATTCGGTTGGGATCGCGCCTCGATCCAGTGGGCTTTTACTCTGTTCGTTTTGTTCGAGACCTGGCTGGTGCCGGTCGAAGGTTGGTTTGTCGATAAATACGGTCCGCGACTCGTCGTGCTCGTCGGCGGCGTGCTCTGCGCGATCGGCTGGGCGATCAACGCGCAGGCCACCACGCTCAACGGTTATTATCTCGGCATGATCATCGCGGGCATCGGCGCCGGCGGCGTCTACGGCACCTGCGTCGGCAATGCGCTGAAATGGTTTCCCGACAAGCGCGGTCTCGCCGCCGGCATCACCGCCGCCGGCTTCGGTGCGGGCTCGGCACTGACCGTCGCGCCGATCCAGGCCATGATCAAGGACAGCGGTTTCCAGACCACCTTCCTCTATTTCGGCCTCGGGCAAGGCATCGTCATCTGCGTTCTCGCCTTCTTCCTGCTGGCGCCGAAGGCAGGCCAGGTGCCGAATGTGGTGGCGAATGCGGCGCTGCTGCAGAGCCGGCGCAACTACCAGCCGACGGAAGTCTTGCGCCAGCCGATCTTCTGGCTGATGTACTTCATGTTCGTGATCGTCGGTGCCGGCGGCTTGATGGTGACGGCGAATCTGAAGCCGATCGCAGTCGACTGGAAAGTCGACGCCATACCGGTCACGCTCATCGGCATGACCATGACCGCGGTGACGTTCGCTGCGACCATCGACCGCGTGCTCAATGGCCTGACGCGTCCGTTCTTCGGCTGGATCTCCGACATGATCGGCCGCGAGAACACGATGTTCATCGCTTTCGGCATGGAAGGCGTCGGCATCTGGATGCTCTATCTCTGGGGCCACGATCCGATCTGGTTCGTGATCCTGTCGGGCTTCGTGTTCTTCGCCTGGGGCGAGATCTACTCGCTGTTCCCCTCGACCTGCACCGACACGTTCGGCGCGAAGTTCGCAACCACCAATGCCGGCCTGCTCTACACCGCCAAGGGCACCGCCGCACTGCTGGTGCCGCTCGCCAACTACGTGCAGCAGACGTCAGGCCATTGGGACAACGTGTTCATCATGGCGGCCGGCGCCAACATCCTGGCCTCGCTGCTGGCGATCATGGTGCTCAAGCCCTGGCGCAAGACGGTGGTCGCGCAATCGACCATCTGATACGCCTCACCAGCGCCACCTCGCTCACGACGCCCGGCCTCGCGCCGGGCGTTTTCGTTTTGCCGAAAACGCCGCATCGGAAACCCGGAAGGAACCAATCATTTTGCTGCGTCGCGTCAGAAGATAGGACTTGCATTCTGGAATATGGTATACCAAGCTGCCCGCCACGCTTGCGACGATAAGCCACAATATTTGCGACACTCCGTCATATTGGCCGAGCCTGCCGCGACCAGACAAGCGCTTGGGAGGTTGTTGATGATTTCCAGCACGGATGGCGCCGTCACGGCCGCGCCTCTTCGCACAAGTTTCCGTTGGCTCCAGCTCGTGATGGGCATCGTCTGCATGGCGATGATCGCCAACCTGCAATACGGCTGGACGCTGTTCGTCGATCCGATTGATCACGCCCATCATTGGGGTCGCGCCGCGATCCAGCTCGCTTTCACCATCTTCGTCGTCACCGAGACCTGGCTGGTGCCGGTTGAGGCGTGGTTCGTCGACAAATACGGCCCGCGCATCGTCATCATGTTCGGCGCCGTGATGATCACGCTGTCCTGGGTGCTGAATTCCTACGCTGACTCGCTTCCCCTGCTCTACACGGCGGCCGTCCTGGGCGGCATGGGCGCGGGCGCGGTGTACGGCACCTGCGTCGGCAATGCACTGAAATGGTTTCCCGATCGCCGCGGCCTCGCCGCCGGCGCGACGGCCGCGGGCTTCGGCGCGGGCGCAGCCCTCACCGTGGTGCCGATCGCGAAGATGATCGCGACATCAGGCTATCAGAGCGCATTCTTTACGTTCGGAATCGGCCAGGGCCTGATCGTGCTCCTGCTCGCCTTCTTCATCCAGCCGCCGCGGATCTCCATCCCGCCGAAGAAGAAGCGGCTCAATCTGCCGCAGACCCACATCGACTTCACCCCGCCGCAAGTGCTGCGCGCCCCGATCTTCTGGGTGATGTACGTGGTGTTCGTCATGGTCGCCTCCGGCGGCCTGATGACCGCGGCGCAGATCGCCCCGATCGCGCACGACTTCAAGATCGCGGACACGCCGGTCTCTCTCGCCGGCTTCCAGATGGCGGCGCTGACGTTTGCGATCTCGCTCGACCGCATCTTCGACGGCTTCGGACGTCCGTTCTTCGGCTTCGTGTCCGACACGATCGGCCGTGAGAACACCATGTTCATCGCCTTCGGCACCGCGGCGCTCATGCTGTTGACGCTGTCGACCTATGGCCACGTCCCGCTCGTGTTCGTGCTGGCAACCGCGGTTTACTTCGGCGTGTTCGGCGAGATCTACTCGCTGTTCCCCGCGACCTGCGGCGACACCTTCGGCTCGAAGTTCGCGACCACCAACAACGGCATGCTCTACACCGCGAAGGGCACCGCCTCGCTGCTGGTCCCGCTCGCCAGCGTGATCTCGGCCGCCTATGGCTGGAAGGCCGTGTTCGTGGTGGCCGTGGCCCTGAACGCGACGGCCGCGCTGATGGCGCTGTTCGTGATCAAGCCGATGCGCCGCTCCTTCATCCTCGGCAACGAGGCCGAGAGCGCCAGCACCGCACCTGCACCTGCCGAGACCCGCGCCAAGACCGGGACGGCCTGAGCTGCCACAGACCGACAGAACGAACGAAAGGGGCGAGGGGCGCAGCGATGCGCCCCTTTTTCTTTGTCTGCTTTCCTTGCGCGCTTTCCGTGCTTCGCGATGACAAACGTCAGCACTACTGCCGCAAGATTTTTCGGATCAGCCAAATCCAGCGCTTGACGATTGGCATTATGTATACCACACTTGCCTCAACGTTCACCCAGGGAGGTTGCAATGCTGGTCGGAGACATTCTGCGCAAGAAGACGCCGCGCGTTGTCACGGTGCGTATGAACGAAACGGTAGGGATCGCCGCCAAGCTGATGCGGGCCAACAACATCAGCGCGCTGGTGGTCAAGGACGTGGTCCGCTCCGAAGGCAACACGGCCGTCGGCATGTTCACCGAGCGCGACGTGGTGCGCGCGGTCGCCGAGCACGGCGCGGGCGCCGTCAACGTCAAGGTCTCGCAGCTCGTCTCGGTGCAGCAGCTCGTCTCCTGCACCTCCGCCGATACGATCGAGCACGTCCGGCATCTGATGAACCGCAATCACATCCGGCACCTGCCCGTGATCGACGACTACAGCCTCGTCTCCGTCATCAGCATGCGCGACATCGCAGCTGCCGTCGACGAGGCGGCCAACTCGACGCCGCAAGCGGCCTGATCACCTAAAGCGGCAGCTCCTCTTCCCCCCGCGACGACCGGCCCCGGCTCGGACTTGATCCGAGCCGGACCGGATCATTCGTCCCAAATTCCGCTACCCCCCGCGAGGATTTCATGAAGATCTGCATCTACGGCGCCGGCGCGATCGGCGGATATCTCGGTGTGCAGCTGGCGCGCGCAGGCGCTGACGTCAGCCTGGTCGCGCGTGGCGCCCACCTCGCCGCGATGCGCGAGCGCGGCCTGACGCTGCTCGCAGGCGAGGAGACGCACACCGTCCATCCCCGCTGCACCGACGATGCGACCGAGCTCGGCGTGCAGGACTACGTCGTCGTCACGCTGAAGGCGCATTCGATCACCGGCGTGATCGAGAAGATGCAGCCGCTGCTCGGGCCGCATACCCGCATCGTCACCGCCGTCAACGGCATCCCCTATTGGTACTTCTACAAGCACGGCGGCGCGTACGAGAATTCGACGCTGGAGAGCATCGATCCCGGCGGAAGGCAATGGCGCGAGTTAGGCGCCGAACGCGCCATCGGCTGCATCGTCTATCCCGCCACCGAGATCGAGGCGCCCGGCGTGATCCGCCACGTCTACGGCAACAATTTCCCGCTCGGCGAGCCCTCCGGCGAGATCACCGCCGACGTGCAGCGTCTCGCCGACCTGTTCGTCGCGGCCGGGCTGAAGGCGCCCGTGCTCGACCGCATCCGCGACGAAATCTGGCTCAAGCTGTGGGGCAATGTCTGCTTCAACCCGATCAGCGCCCTCACCCATGCCACGCTCGACGTGATCTGCACCGATCCGTCCACGCGGGCGCTGTCGCGCGCGATCATGATGGAGACGCAGGCGATCGCCGAAAGCTTCGGCGTCAAATTCCGCGTCGACGTCGAGCGCCGCATCGAGGGCGCCCGCAAGGTCGGCGCGCACAAGACCTCGATGCTGCAGGATCTGGAGCGTGGCCGCCCGATGGAGATCGACCCGCTCGTCACCGTGGTGCAGGAGATGGGTCGCCTGACCAAGATCCCGACGCCGGCGCTCGACTCGGTGCTGGCGATGGTCACCCAGCGCGCCCGCGTCGCCGGCCTCTATGACGGCGTCTCCACGCCATCGGATCCTCGCGCACTGGCGGTGGCGTGATGGCGAGCGAGATGAAACGGTGGCTCCGCTTCCGCCACGCCGGCACCACGGGCTTCGGCACGCTGGAATCTTCAGGCATCAGTGTGCACGAAGGCGAGATGTTCGGACGCAATGCGGCCAGCGGCAAGACACTGGCGCTGTCGGAGGTCGAGCTGCTCGCGCCCTGTGCGCCCAGCAAGATCGTCGCGCTGTGGAATAATTTTCACGCGCTGGCGGCCAAACTCAATCAGCCCGAGCCGCCGGAGCCGCTTTATCTGCTCAAGGCCACCACCACAATCACGAGGCCGGGCGCCGTGATCCGTCGTCCGTCCTACTACGACGGCAAGACGACCTATGAAGGCGAGCTCGGTATCGTCATCGGCAAGACTTGCGCGCGCGTCTCGCCTGATGAGGCCGACGGCTTCATCTTCGGCTACACCTGCGTCAACGACATCACCGCCAACGACATCCTGACCAGCGATCCCACCTTCCCGCAATGGGCCCGCGCCAAGGGCATCGACGATTACGGCCCGTTCGGCCCCGTCATCGCGACCGGCCTCGACCCGGCCAAGCTCACCGTCCGCACCATTCTCAACGGCGCGGAGCGGCAGAACTATCCGATCTCCGACATGATTTTTTCCGCGCAAGCCCTGGTGAGCAAGATCTCCCACGACATGACGCTGCTCCCCGGCGACCTCATCGCCGTCGGCACCTCGGTCGGCGTCGGCGTCATGAAGGAGCCGGTGAACACCGTGACCGTGGCGATCGACGGTATCGGCGAGCTCACGAACGAGTTTCGACTGTAATTCCAGTCGTTCCAGGGCGCGCGGAGCGCGCCGCGCCGAAATGACGGCCAAGGTGTTGGCGCCACCGCCGGCCGAAGCGCCCAGCTGTGGATCACCAACCCGGCGCGACGCCCGCCGCTTGATCTGGGTTCCGCTCTCCAATAGCAATCATGGCGAAAATGTGCGCCGGCCGAGGACGTCACGATGTGGCTGTTTTTCCTGGTTGCCTGGTTTGTCCTGCTCGCCGCCATCGCGTTTCTCGCTCCGCAGGCGTTTGGTTACGACGTCGTCCATTTGCCCGCCCTGTTCGCGAGTCTGGCGATGCCGCAGCGCATCGCAACCGGCGCGATCCTGGTGCTCGCTCTGGCGCTGATCGGGGGCTCGGCCTGGCGGCTCTCGCGCCAGGACCGACGGCTCGACAGCTTGCGCGACCGCTTGAGGAAGACCCGCGAAGACGTCGTCGTCGCCCACGCCCTGCAAAACCACCTCGACACCACCGTCCAGCACCTGATCGAGAGCGATCCCCGCGAGGCCGTCTCGGCGCTGCACGACAAGCTGGGCGAGACCGAGCAGCGCGCACTCCTGCAGCAGAGCCGCAACCAGTCCACCGACATGCACGACCAGCTCGCCGAGATCCGCCGCCGCCAGCAGGCCTTGCGCGAGATGGTCGGCAAGGTCGCCGATCAGCGCCGCGCGGTCGAACCCGTCTTCACCGAGGTCCGCGACCGCCAGAACCAGCTCGAACGCGCGCTGCTCGACCTCGAAACCGACGACCGCAAGAACAATCTCGCCGACCGGTTGAAGGACATCGGCCGCGACGTGTCGGCGCTGCTCGGCCGGGTGGGCGCGGTGCAGGCCACGTACGCGACGCTCAATCAATACAAGGACGATCTGGCGAAATCCCATGCCGAGCTGGCTCCGCTGCGCTCATCCGATGCCGGCATCAACGCCCTGATCGGCGAGCTCAGCCTCAGCCATAACAGCCTCGCCAAGACCATCGACGAGCTCGAGACCGGCGGCGAAGCCCCGCTCAGCGCACGCGTGGAGACGCTGTCGAAGAACAGGAACGAGATCGAGCAGCGCCTCGCCCGGATCGACGACAGCGCCAACATCCTCAAAAGCATCCGGCTCGATTTCGAGGAGCTCGCCCAGCGCCAGGCCCAGCTCGACCGCTCGCTCGCCGAGGTCGAGAACGATCCCGGCGGCAAGACGCTCACTGAGCGCCAGAACGCGCTGAACGATTTCATTCTCCAGTCGCGCCAGCGCCTCGGCGCCCTGCAGGAAACGCTGGCAACGCTGAACGCCTTCAAGGCGGAGCTGTCGAAATCGCAGGCCGACCTCGTGCCGCTGAAGGCACCGGTGTTCGGCATCGAGGCCATGATCGCCGATGTCAGCGCCACCCGCGATCTTCTCGCCAGGACCGTCGGCGAGATCGAGGCCAGTGGCGACGTCACGCTCGCCTCGCGCGTCGATGCACTGAGCAAGAGCAAGCGCGAGGTCGAAGACCGCCTCGCCCGCATCTTCGACAATTTCAACGCGCTCGACGCCTTGCGTAAGGACATCGGCGGCATTTTCTCGACCATCCGCAACAGCCTGAACCGGATCGGGTAGATTCGAACCGCCGGCCATCTGGGCGCGACCAACAGCCCATGCGCTTCATCCTCGGCTTCCTCTCCGGTCTGCTCGGCGCGCTCGCCGGCTGGGCGGGCCTTGCCGCGCTGATCGTCCTGCTGGCTGGCTCGGACCGCGACGGCGGCATCGCGATGGGCGCCTTCTTCGACATCGGGCCGGTCGGCGGCGTGATCGGCCTGATCGCCGGCGTCTGGCTGTTCGTGCGCTTCGGCCTGGTCCGGGCCGAGCTGCCTGCGGAAACCTCCGATGCCGCGCCTCAACACGCTCCGCGGCTGTCCTTCCCTTTCGCCGCCACCGTTGCGCTCATCGTCGCCATCCTGGGCTGGTGGGGATGGTACGAATTCATCCGCTCGCCCAATCTCAGTCACGGCTTCATGACGCTCCAGGTCGAGTTTCGGCTTCCTGCCGGCATGAGCCTGCCGGACAAGGAAGAGGACGTGCGGATCGAGATCGAGGAAGCGTCGGGCTATGCCAACGCGATGTTGCCTCCCAACTGGCGCGCGCATGACGGCGAGCGCCGGGCGATCATCGCCACGGCCTTGCTGATGTACAAGACACGCCACCGCGCCGTCAGCCTGACGCTGCCTGATGTGCCCACGCAGCGCTGGCTGATCGACCTTCCCTCCGATCCCGATCCCACGCCCGGCTTTTCCCCCTGGCGCGTCGCGAACGAGCCGTCGCAAGCAAAGATCGAGATGCATTTCCGGCTCAGCGCGGACCGCTGAACCGCGCCTGGCACACCCAAGACATTCCGACACAACATCACATCTGCGCGCGCCCATTCAATTGCCGCCAACATGTCCCGCGGGTGCCGCACTGTGGTCGCATTCCGTCGTCCTTTTGGAGGGCGTGTCTGGGGGCACGGCTCGGCCGTGTTTGGACCAAACCTGCTAGGGGTATGACTGTGAAGAAGATTGTCTTTGTTCTGGGTGCGACGCTTGCTCTGGTGACGGCTGCGAACGCCGCGGACCTGCCGCGCCGCCAGCCCGTGCCGGTGTATCCGGCCGAACAGGCCCCCATCGGCAAGATGCCGATCGGCAAGAGCCCGGTTGGCAAGGCTCCGATCGGCAAGGCGCCCGGCCCGGTCGCCGCGCGCTACTGAGGCGCCGGCGGACGCCACGCAAGAATTTGCGTCAACGGCCGACAGTCGAGGGGCACACGTGACGAACAGACCTGATCGATCGGGATCCTGCATCCTTGCAGGGCTCGCGCTTGCGACCATGCTCGCATGCCTGATGTCCTCCGCCTCGGCTTTCGAGTCGAACAAGCGCCTGGCTGACGCCAGTGCGCTTGCCTCCGAAGCAGCACCGCGCTCCGCGCCGCAAGTGATGCGGCGCGGATTAGCGCGGACGGAGAAAGGTCCCTATTACGTCGACTTCCGCGCCCGCACGGCGGCGAGCTGGGGCCATGCCTTCGTCTGGTACGGCAAGACCAGTGAAAAAGCCGTCGAGGTCGCCGGCCTCACGCCCGCCGGCGACACCTGGACCTACGTGCTCGGCTACTTCACCTGGGTGCCGTCCGAGACCGGTGCAAGCTATGGCGATCTCGATCCGGACTATCTGACCGCGAACTATCGCGTCTATCTCAACGAGGCCGACGCCAAGCGCGTGTTCGCCTACATCAAGAAGCTGCAGGCGAGCTCACCGGTCTGGAACGCCGAGACCACCAACTGCACAGGCTTCATCGGCGACATCGCCGAGTACATGGGGCTGAAAGTCCCCAACCGCTGGCAACGCCCGGAAAACTTCGTCAACAGCCTGAAAGAGATGAACGGCGGCCGGCAGGTGGTGCGGCTGTCGGCGGAGTAGCCTCTCCATCCGGGCGACGGAGCCGCCTCGACAACGCCTCGCGAATTATCCGTCGCACGGAATCCCCTCGCCTCCTGCATGATCACCCCGCCCGGCGGCGCAATAGACATTTCCCGCCCCCGGCGGCATCCTCCTGATATCGACGACAACAAAGCCTGCAGGCCGCCAGGGGGAAACATCATGTTGCAGACACGCTTCACCAAACTCGTCGGTGTCGAGCACCCGATCGTCCAGGGCGGCATGCAATGGGTCGGACGGGCCGAGCTGGTCGCGGCCGTCGCCAACGCCGGCGCGCTCGGTTTCATCACGGCGCTGACCCAGCCGACGCCGGAGGACCTCACCAAGGAGATCGCACGCTGCCGCGACCTCACCGACAAGCCGTTCGGCGTCAACCTCACCATCCTGCCGGCGATCAAGCCGCCGCCTTATGCCGAGTACCGCGCCGCCATCATCGAAGCCGGCATCAAGGTGGTCGAGACCGCCGGCAACAAGCCGCAGGAGCATGTCGACGAGTTCAAAAAGCACGGTGTCAAAGTCGTGCACAAATGCACCAGCGTCCGCCACGCGCTCTCCGCCGAGCGGATGGGCGTCGACGCCATCTCCATCGACGGCTTCGAATGCGCCGGCCATCCCGGCGAGGACGACACGCCCGGCCTGATCCTGATCCCGGCCGCCGCCAACAAGGTCAAGATCCCGATGATCGCCTCCGGCGGCTTTGCCGACGCCCGCGGCCTCGTCGCGGCGCTGGCGCTCGGGGCCGAGGGCATCAACATGGGCACCCGCTTCATGGCGACCAAGGAGAGCCCGATCCACCAGCTCATCAAGGAGAAGATCGTCGCCAATGACGAACGCGAGACCGAGCTGATCTTCCGCACCATGCGCAACACCTCCCGCGTCGCCAGGAACGCGGTCTCGACCAAGGTCGTCGCAATGGAGAAGGAGGGCGCCAAGTTCGAGGACATCCGCGAGCTCGTCGCGGGGGCGCGCGGCAAGATGGTCTACGCCACAGGCAACTCCGACGAGGGCATCTGGTCCGCCGGCCAGGTGCAGGGCCTGATCCAGGACATCCCGAGCTGCGGCGAGCTGATCTCGCGAATCGTACGTGAAGCCGAGGCGATCATTCGCAGCCGGCTCGAAGGCATGATCGTTCAACCAACCGCGCAAGCCGCGGAATAGTCACTGCAAGAAGCGAGAGCAATTCATGAAGGCTTACGTCTACGGCCCTGAAGGCGCTCGGATTTCCGACGTCGCTCAACCAAAGCCTAAAGGCACGCAAGTGCTGGTGCGCGTCCGCGCTTGCGGTCTCAATCGCGCCGACACCGGGATGCGCAAAGGCCACGCTCATGGCGCGGCCGGCGGCGTCGGCACCGTGCTCGGGATGGAGTGGGCCGGCGAAGTTGCCGAGCTTGGACCGGATGCGAAGGGGGTCAAAGTTGGCGATCGCATCATGGGCTCGGGCAGCGCGGCCTTCGCCGAGTACACGCTCGCCGACCACGGCCGGCTGTTCCGTGCGCCTTCGAACATGAACTTCGAGGAGGCCGCCACCCTCCCCGTCGCGCTTGCGACCATGCACAATGCCGTCGTTACCATTGGCGGCGTGCAGCCGGGGCAAGCCGTGCTGATCCAGGGCGCGAGCTCCGGCGTCGGCCTGATGGCGATGCAAATTGCAAGGCTCAAGGGCGCCAAGCTCGTGATCGGCTCCTCGACCGATGCCTATCGGCGCGGCCGGCTGAAGGAATATGGCGCGGACCTTGCGGTCGACTCCTCCGATCCCAAATGGGTCGACGAGGTGCTGAAGGCAACGAACGGCGAAGGCGTCGATCTCATCGTCGACCAGGTCTCCGGCAAGGTCGCCAACCAGAACCTCGCCGCCACCAAGGTTTTGGGCCGCATCGTCAATGTCGGCCGGCTCGGCGGCACCCATGCGGACTTCAACTTCGACCTGCATGCTGCCCGCCGCATCAGCTATATCGGCGTCACCTTCCGCACCCGCACGATCGAGGAAGTCCGCGCAATCTTCGAGGAGGTCAGGAAGGACATCTGGGGCGCCGTGGAATCGCGCAAGCTGCAACTGCCGATCGACAAGGTTTATCCGTTCGATCAGATCGACCAGGCGTTCGAGCACATGGAAGCGAACAAGCACCTGGGGAAGATCGTGGTGACGGTGCCGTAACCGCCGTTCCGATCCCGGTCTCGTTGGGTGGGCAAAGCGAAGCGTGCCCACGGTTCGTATCCATCTCGGAACAATGGTGGGCAAGGCGCCCTGCGCGTTTGCCCACCCTACGAAACCGAGCAAGACGTAGACTGCTCCTGCGACTCACTCGCGACTACGCCTGTGGATCGTCGCTTGATGTTCACCGCCGCCCTGCTAAATCCCCGGCCATGAGCGGACAACACGACAAGACATCGGTCGCGGCGATCTCGATCCTGGCCAGCGGCGGCATGGCGGCGGCCAAATTCGTGGTCGGCATCGCGATCGGCTCGCTGGCGCTGATCTCCGAAGCCCTGCACTCCTCGATCGACCTGGTCGCGACCATCATCACCTGGGCCGTGGTGCGGGTCTCGGACAAGCCGGCCGACGACGAGCATCATTACGGCCACGGCAAGCTGGAGAGCATCTCCGCGCTCGGCGTCACCGCGCTGCTTTATGTGCTGGCCGGCGGCATCCTGGTCGAATCCTACAGCCGGCTGCGCGAGGGAACCCCGCCCCCGACCATCTCGGCCGTGCCGTTCGTGGTGCTGGTGCTCGACATCGCCGTCAACCTCTGGCGCGCCCGTGCCCTGCACCGGGCCGCACGCGAGACCCACAGCCAGGCGCTCGCCGCCGACGCGCTGCATTTTGCATCCGACGTCATGGGCTCTTTCGCCGTCATCATCGGACTGATCCTGGCGGCCCTCGGCTTCTGGTGGGGCGATGCCGCAGCGGCCGCTGCGGTCGCCGTGATGATCGCGGCTCTCGGCCTGCGCATGGCGGGCTCGACGGTGCAGACGCTGGTCGACCGCGCCCCGGAAGGCGCACAGGAAAAGGCCAGCGCCGCGATCTGCAGCGTGCCCGGCGTGATCGATGTCGAGCGGCTGCGCGTGCGCATGGTCGGGGCGACCACGTTCATCGACAGCATCGTCAAGGTGCCCAGGACCTACCCGATCGATCGCGTCGAGAGCATCAAGCGGAACGCCGAGGCTGCCGTGATCAAGGCGTTCGGCGATGCCGACCTCTCGTTCACAGCCGTCCCCGTCGCCCGCGACAACGAGACCGTGCGCGACCGCATCATGGTGATCGCGCGCAATTCGGGCCTCGCCATCCACCATGTCACCGTGCATGACCTGGGCCCGGCGCAGAACTCAGGCACGCGGCTGATCGTCAGCATCGACCTCGAGGTCGACGCCCATATGCCGCTCGAGGCGGCTCATGACATCGCCAACACGCTGGAGCGGAACATCAAGGAAGAGTTCGGCGAGGACGTCGAGGTCGACGTCCATATCGAGCCGCTGGAACCGGAACTGCCGTTCGGCGTCGATGCGACACCGGAGCGGGTTCAGACCATCGCGGCGGCGCTGGCGGAATATGCCGACGGCAGCGAGATCCACGACATCCATAACGTGCGTGTCCGCAACACCGATGCAGGCGAGATCGTCAATTTCCATTGCCGCGCCACGCCATCGATGAGCGTGATCAAGGTGCACGATCATGTCGATGCGATCGAGCGGGCGCTGCGCCGCGCGTTCCCCAACGTGAAGCGCGTCATCAGCCACGCCGAGCCGCCGCGCGCGTGACGCGGAATACGTCTGGAGTCCTGCGTTCTCGTTTCGGACTCATTGCACACGTGAGTTTGCGGGATCAGAGCGCGCGAACTCTCCCTTGGATAAGAATTATTTCACGTTAACGTTTCGTTGACTCTCGACAGCCTGCGCAAACTGGATTCAAATCGCTGTGATTCGAAAGCGATGTGGGGCTGCTTTCGAAACGAGTAGCAAGCAGGTTTTCAGGGGGCCGAAGGCATGGCGCGTGCAGACGCCGCGAACGCATGCGTCCAATCCGATTCGATCAAGGGATTGGCGCAATCGATCGCGAAACCTGCCTATCATCGGCTCCTGGTCGCGGAGCCCGCGCTTCGTCGCGCCGTACCGACGCTCATCATCGCCTTCCTCGTCACGATCTGCCTTGGCGCCTTCGTCCAGGTCGTCGACCAGACGCGCCAGAAGCGCCTGGTGATCCAGAACGACATCTCGATGCTGGCCGAACTGCTCGCCGAGCGCATCGACCGCGTCACCTCCGTGCGCGCGGAGCGGCTGAGGAACATCGAAAACCTGTCGACGCTGCTGCCCGACATGATCCCGACCAAGGCCAGGGTCTCGGGCCGCCACGTCGTCGTCACCTCGGCCGGCGTCGACCGCCGCATCCTCGCCCGCATTCCGATCGACAGCGATCCAGCCGGCAACGACCGCCTGCTCGATGCGATCACCACCGCACAGCTGCTTGCCGCGCCTCCGCGCGACAATGACGTCACCAGCATGACTCTTCCTGATGGTAACGCTGCGCTGGCGACGTCACGGCCGATCAAGTCGCTGCCCGGCCTCGTCACCGTGATCCAGGAGCGCAACGAGCCGATCTGGGGCTCGGACGCAGCGCTGTCGGTGACTCTGTCGGCGACCACGGGCTTCGTCGTCCTGATCCTCGGCTTCGCCTTCCACTGGCAGTCGACCCGCGCCCGCGAAGGCGACCTCATCAACGACGCGGTGCGCGGCCGGATCGACACCGCCCTTAACCGCGGCCGCTGCGGCCTGTGGGACTGGGACTTGTCGCGCGGCCGGATCTTCTGGTCGCAATCGATGTTCTCGATGCTGGGCCTCGACGGCCGCAACGAGCTCCTCACCTTCGGCGAGGTCAACGCGCTGGTGAAGTCCGACGACATCGACCTGTTCGCGATCGCCGACCAGCTCATCTCCGAGAAGATCGACCACATCGACCAGACCTTCCGCATGCAGCACGTCGACGGCCATTGGATCTGGCTGCGCGTGCGCTGCGAGCGGACCCGGGGCGCCAGCGATTCAGGCATGCACCTGATCGGGATCGCGGTCGACATCACCGAGCAGAAGAGCCTCGCCGAGCGCACCGTCGAAGCCGACCTTCGGCTGCGCGACGCGATCGAGACCATTCCTGAAGCCTTCGTGCTCTGGGACGCCAGTGACCGCCTGGTGCTCTGCAACTCGCACTTCCAGCGCCTGCACAAGCTGCCCGATACGGCGGTGATCCCCGGCACCTCCTACGAGACCGTGCTGGAAGTCGGCCGCATGCCGGAGGTGCGCACCCGCCACAACGAGACCGCGGCCCAAGGCCCGGGCGCCCGCACCTTCGAGGCCCAGCTCGACGACGGCAGCTGGCTGCACATCAGCGAGCGCCGCACCAAGGACGGCGGCTACGTCTCGGTCGGCACCGACATCACCCGGATCAAGGAACACGAGCAGAAGCTCGTCGACAACGATCTGCGCCTGCGCGCCACCGTCATCGACCTCAAGCGCTCGCAGGCGGCGCTGGAACGCCAGACCATCGAGCTCGCCGACCTCGCCGAGAAGTACCAGCGCGAGAAGACGCGGGCCGAGGAGGCCAACCAGACCAAGTCGAAATTCCTCGCCAATATGAGCCACGAGCTGCGCACGCCGCTCAACGCCATCATCGGCTTCTCCGAGATCATGGGCTCGGGCATGTTCGGCGAGCTCGGCAGCGAGAAGTACCAGGAATATTGCCACGACATCCTGACCAGCGGCCATTATCTGCTCGAGGTCATCAACGACATCCTCGACATGTCCAAGATCGAGGCCGGCCGCATGAAGCTCGACATGGAAGAGCTCGACCTGTCGCGGACGCTCGCCGAATCGCTGCGCGTCGTCTCAGGCCGGGCCCAGGACAAGCACCTGACGCTCGACGCCGACATCGAGAAATCGATCTCCGTCGTCGCCGACCGCCGCGCCACCAAGCAGATCGTCGTCAATTTGCTGTCCAACGCGGTGAAGTTCACGCCGGACGGCGGCCGCATCGTGGTGCGCAGCCGGCAGCTCGAGGACAGGATCGTGCTGATGATCGCCGACACCGGCATCGGCATCGCGCCGCACTCGCTGGCGCGGCTCGGGCGCCCCTTCGAGCAGGTCGAGAGCCAGCTCACCAAGACCTATCACGGCTCCGGCCTCGGCCTTGCGATCGCCCGCTCGCTGGCGCAGCTCCATGGCGGCTCGATGCGGCTGCGCTCCAGGCTCGAAGTCGGCACCGTCGTCCGCGTGACGCTGCCGCGCGACGCCATCAAGGCCGCGTCGGGGATTTCCGCGGCGGCCTAGAGCCGAATGAGCGTTTGCGAGCCGCAGGCGCACCTCTCCCCGATGGGGAGAGGTTATCCGAGCTCGTGGCTCGTACCGACTCAAACGAACAGCTTCGGATCTACGCTTGCAGCGTCGGCGCCACTTCGCGGGCGACATTGACCAGCGCCGCGATCAGCGGCGTCATCGGATCACGCTGCGGGATCACGAGGCCGATGCTGTAATTGACTTCCGGCTCGACGATCGGAATCGAGCGGACCTTGTCGGACGACAGCCCGAGCGTCTCGGCGAGCTTGGCCGGCATCACACTGGCCCAGCGCCCAGTCTTGACGTGGGTGAACAGCACCAGCAGCGAGTTCGATGTGAGTGTCGGCGTCGCCTCGGCGCCGACCGAACGCAGCGCACGGTCGATGATCCGCCGGTTCTGCATGTCGGGAGTCAGCAGGCACAGCGGCACCTGCCCGACTTCCTTCCATGTCACCGTTTCGCGGTCTCCGAACATCCCGTCGGGCGCGGTCAGCAGACGATAGCTCTCGTTGTAGAGCGGAATGGTGCGCACCTTCCCAATCGGCTCGTTCTCGATATAGGTCAGGCCCGCATCGACTTCGAGATTTTCAAGCAAACCCAACACCTCCGACGAGGTCGTCGAGCGGATGCTGAAACGCACCTCGGGATGGCGGGCGCGGAACGGCGTCGTCAGCGAGGCGACCATGCCGAGCGCGGTCGGAATTGCCGCGATGCGAATCTCGCCGGAGAGCTGATGCTTCAGTCCGTTGATCTCGTCGCGCATCGCGCGGGCATCGCCGACGATGCGTCGCGCCCAATCGAGTGCCCGTTCGCCCTCGGGGGTAAAGCCCTGGAATCGCGACCCGCGCTGGACCAGCATCACGCCGAGGATCTCCTCGAGCTGCTTCAGCCCGGTCGACATGGTCGGCTGGGTGACGCCACATGCCTCTGCCGCCCGTCCAAAATGCCGCTCCTTGGCCAGCGCCAGCAATAATTCAAGTTTGTCGATCAACCGGTCGTCCCCTCAACTTCCATCGTGGCATGCAAGCTAGCATGCCGGGCCTGCACCAACACGCAAAAACCGGCAGCCGATACAACTTTCATTAGCGTTTCAGATCGATCGATTGCGGTTGCAAATCGATCCGAATTCGCAATCGCAGCACGGGACAGCTTTATTGATCTTCGAATGATTCCAACTAGTTTGCGCCAAGGAAACGCTTTGGTTGAGAATGAAGAATGACAGCGCATTTTGAGCCTTGTTACGAACCCTGGAACGAGATGCGCGGCGCCGAGATCATCGGCGAACATGCGGGCCAGGAGGGCGCGACGCTCGTCATCCTGCACGCGCTCCAGGAGGCGTTCGGCTACGTGCCGGAGGCCGCGATTCCCATGGTGGCGCAGGCGCTCAATCTGTCGCGCGCCGAGATCCACGGCGTCTTCACCTTCTATCATGACTTCCGCCACAAGCCGGCCGGCCGCCATGTGCTGAAGCTGTGCCGCGCCGAGGCCTGCCAGGCCACAGGCGGCGATGCGCTGGCGGCGCGCGCCGAAGCGAAGCTGGGCGTTTCGCTCGGCAACACCACGGCAGATGAGCGCGTCACGCTGGAGCCGATCTATTGCCTAGGGCTGTGCGCGACCGCGCCGTCCGCGATGCTGGACGGCCGTCTCATTGGCCGGCTCGACGAGAAGCGTATCGATGCGCTGGTTGCGGAGGCGCAGCGATGACCATGCGGATCTTCATTCCCCGCGATGCCGCCGCTGTCGCCGTTGGCGCCGATGAAGTTGCCACAGCGTTCGAGCAGGCCGCGGCCATCAGTGGCTTGCCCGTAGAGATCGTCAGAACCGGCTCGCGCGGACTGTGCTGGCTGGAGCCGATGGTCGAGGTCGCAACCGCCGCGGGCCGCCTTGCGTATGGGCCGGTCAGCGTGGAAGACGTGGCCTCCGTGCTCGAGTCGATGGCGAGCAATGGACCGCACGCCTTGCTCCTCGGCGTCGCCGACGAAATCCCCTGGCTGAGGCGCCAGACCCGCCTCACCTTCGCTCGCTGCGGCGTGATCGATCCGCGCTCGCTCGACGACTACCGCGCCCATGGCGGCTACAAGGGCCTGGAGCGCGCATTGCCGCTCGGCTCGGACGCGATCCTCAACGAAGTGACGGCCTCGGGCCTGCGCGGCCGCGGCGGCGCCGGCTTCCCGACCGGCATCAAGTGGAAGACCGTGGCGCAGGCCAAGGCCGACCGCAAATTCATCGTCTGCAACGCCGACGAGGGCGACAGCGGCACCTTCGCCGACCGCATGATCATGGAAGGCGATCCCTTCCTGGTGATCGAGGGCATGACCATCGCCGGCATCACGGCCGGCGCGACCAAGGGTTACATCTATATCCGCAGCGAATATCCGCATGCGGTCGAGGCGATGAACGCAGCCATCGTGGCGGCGAGGCGCGGCGGCTATCTCGGCGACAAGATCGGCGGCTCGACCTGCAGCTTCGACATGGAAGTCCGCGTCGGCGCCGGCGCTTACGTTTGCGGCGAGGAGACCTCGCTGCTGGAGAGCCTCGAAGGCCGCCGCGGCATCGTGCGCGCAAAACCGCCGCTGCCGGCGCATCATGGACTGTTCGGCAAGCCGACCGTCATCAATAACGTGCTGTCGTTTGCGGCCATCCCCTTCATCCTCGCCGAAGGCGCCAAGGCCTATGCCGATTTCGGCATGGGACGCTCGCGCGGCACCATGCCGATCCAGCTTGCCGGCAATATCCGCCAGGGCGGACTGTTCGAGACGGCCTTCGGCGTCACGCTCGGCGAGCTCGTCGACGACATCGGCGGCGGCACATTCACGGGCCGTCCTGTCCGCGCGGTGCAGGTCGGCGGCCCGCTCGGCGCCTATTTCCCGCGCGCGCTGTTCGACACGCCGTTCGACTACGAGGCCTTCGCCGCCCGCGACGGCCTGATCGGCCATGGCGGCATCGTCGTGTTCGACGACAGCGTGGACATGCGCAAGCAGGCGCGTTTCGCCATGGAGTTCTGCGCCATCGAATCCTGCGGCAAGTGCACGCCGTGCCGCATCGGCTCGACCCGCGGGGTCGAAACCATCGAGAAGATCATGCGCGGCGAGCGGCTAACTGAAAACCTCACGCTGGTCGAAGACCTCTGCAACACCATGAAATTCGGCTCGCTCTGCGCGCTCGGCGGCTTCACGCCCTACCCCGTGCTCAGCGCATTGAAACATTTCCGCGAGGATTTCGCACCCGTGCCGACCACGCTTCAGGCCGCGGAATAGGAGAACGAGAATGTCTCTGATCAAAGAAATCGACTTCGGCACGCCGGCTTCCAAATCGACCACGATGGTCACGCTGACCATCGACGGCAACGAGGTCACGGTGCCCGAGGGCACCTCGATCATGCGGGCCGCGATGGACGCCGGCCACCAGATCCCGAAACTCTGCGCGACCGACATGGTCGACGCCTTCGGCTCCTGCCGGCTCTGCGTCGTCGAGATCGAGGGCCGCGCCGGCACGCCGGCCTCCTGTACCACGCCGGTCATGAACGGTCTCGTCGTGCACACCCAGAGCGAGCGGCTGAAGAAGCTGCGCAAGGGCGTGATGGAGCTGTACATCTCCGACCACCCGCTCGACTGCCTCACCTGCGGCGCCAACGGCGATTGCGAACTGCAGGACATGGCCGGCGCCGTGGGCCTGCGCGAGGTGCGCTACGGCTATGAGGGCGAGAACCACGTCTTCGCGAAGACCAGCGGCGAAATCAACGCCGCCTGGATGCCGAAGGACGAGTCCAACCCCTACTTCACCTACGATCCTTCCAAGTGCATCGTCTGCTCGCGCTGCGTCCGAGCCTGTGAGGAGGTGCAGGGCACCTTCGCGCTGACCATCTCCGGCCGCGGCTTCGACAGCCGTGTCTCGCCCGGCATGAGCGAGAGTTTTCTGGGCTCCGAATGCGTCTCCTGCGGCGCCTGCGTGCAGGCCTGCCCGACCGCGACGCTCACGGAAAAGTCCGTGATCGAGATCGGCCAGCCCGAACACTCCGTCGTCACCACCTGCGCCTATTGCGGCGTCGGCTGCGCCTTCAAGGCGGAGATGCGCGGCGAGGAAGTGGTGCGCATGGTGCCGTACAAGGACGGCAAGGCCAATCGCGGCCATTCCTGCGTCAAGGGCCGCTTCGCCTGGGGCTACACCAACCACAAGGAGCGTATCCTCAACCCGATGATCCGCGAGCGGATCGAGGATCCCTGGCGCGAAGTGTCCTGGGACGAGGCGTTCTCGTTTGCCGCGGCGAAGATGCGCGGCATCCAGAAGAAATACGGGCGCGATGCCATCGGCGGCATCACCTCGTCCCGCTGCACCAACGAGGAAACCTATCTGGTGCAGAAGCTGATCCGCGCCGGCTTCGGCAACAACAATGTCGACACCTGCGCCCGCGTCTGCCATTCCCCGACCGGATACGGTCTCGCCACCACCTTCGGCACCTCCGCCGGCACGCAGGATTTCGACTCGGTGGAGGACACCGACGTCGTCGTCATCATCGGGGCAAATCCCGCTTCAGCGCATCCTGTGTTTGCTTCGCGCTTGAAGAAGCGGCTGCGCCAGGGTGCAAAACTGATCGTGATCGATCCGCGCCGGACCGAGATGGTGGATTCGCCGCACGTGAAGGCGCTGCATCTACCCCTGATGCCGGGCACCAACGTCGCTGTGATGACCGCGCTGGCGCATGTCATCGTCACCGAAGGTCTCGTCAACGAGGCCTTCGTGCGCGAACGCTGCGACTGGAGCGAGTTCGAGGAATGGGCGGCGTTCGTCGCCCGGCCGAACAACAGCCCCGAAGCGACCGCGATCCTCACCGGGGTCGCCCCGAAGGCGCTGCGCGAAGCCGCCCGCCTCTACGCCACCGGCGGCAACGGCGCGATCTACTACGGCCTCGGCGTCACCGAGCACAGCCAGGGTTCGACCACGGTGATCGCGATCGCCAACCTCGCGATGGCCACGGGCAATATCGGCCGTCCCGGCGTCGGCGTGAACCCGCTGCGCGGCCAGAACAACGTGCAGGGCTCCTGCGACATGGGCTCGTTCCCGCACGAGCTGCCCGGCTATCGCCACATCGCGGGCGATGCCGTGCGCGAGCAGTTCGAGGCGATGTGGGACGTCAAGCTCAACCCGGAGCCGGGCCTGCGCATTCCCAACATGTTCGACGCCGCGATCGAAGGCACGTTCATGGGGCTCTATGTGCAGGGCGAGGACATCCTGCAGTCGGACCCCAACACGACGCATGTGGTGGCGGCGCTGTCGGCGATGGAATGCGTCATCGTCCACGACCTTTTCCTGAACGAGACCGCGAACTATGCCCATGTCTTCCTGCCCGGCTCGAGCTTCCTCGAGAAGGACGGCACCTTCACCAATGCCGAGCGCCGCATTCAGCGCGTCCGCAAGGTGATGTCGCCGAAGAACGGCATGGCCGACTGGGAGGTCACGATCGCGCTCGCCAAGGCGATGGGCTTCGAGATGAACTACAGCCATCCCTCCGAGATCATGGACGAGATCGCTGCGCTGACGCCGACCTTCGCCGGCGTCTCCTATGCCAAGCTGGACGAGCTCGGCTCGGTGCAGTGGCCTTGCAACGACAAGGCGCCCGAGGGCACCCCGGTGATGCACATCGACGGCTTCGTCCGCGGCAAGGGCAAGTTCGTCGTCACCGAATATGTCGCGACCGACGAACGCACCGGCCCGCGCTTCCCGCTCCTGCTCACCACGGGCCGCATCCTCAGCCAGTACAATGTCGGCGCGCAAACACGGCGCACCGAGAACGTGGTCTGGCATGCCGAAGACCGCCTCGAGATTCATCCCCACGACGCCGAGCAGCGCGGCGTGCGCGATGGCGACTGGGTGCGGCTGACGAGCCGTGCCGGCGAAACCACCCTCCGCGCGGAGATCACCGACCGCGTATCGCCTGGTGTCGTCTACACCACCTTCCATCATCCGGACACGCAGGCCAACGTGATCACGACCGACTATTCGGACTGGGCGACCAACTGCCCCGAATACAAGGTCACGGCGGTGCAGATCTCGCCGTCGAACGGTCCGTCCGACTGGCAGAAGAGCTACGACGCACAGGCGCGGCAGTCCCGCCGGATCGTGCCGGCCGAGGCCGCGGAGTAACCGCATGCACGTGCCGGTTCAGGCCATCGACCGCGAAATCTGGCGCGACGGTGTCGCGTCGGAGGGAACGCGGTTGATCCCCGAGGAGACGCCGCTGGCGCTGACCTACAATGGCGGCACCTACGCCGTCATGATGGGAACGCCGCAGAACCTGGAGGATTTTGCCATCGGCTTCAGCCTCGACGAAGGCGTCATCAAATCGGTCGACGATATCAAGTCGCTCGATGTGGTTCGCCTCGATGAGGGCATCGAGCTGCGGATGTGGCTGGCGCCCGAGGACGCCGCCCGTATCAGCGGGCGCCGGCGCCACATTGCGGGTCCCACCGGCTGCGGGCTCTGCGGCGTCGATTCCATCGCCGAGGCGGTGCGGCCTGCTTCCATCGTGCCGCAGGGACAGAGCTTCACGCCGCAGCAGGTCATGGCGGCGATGCAGGCGATCGCGCCCCTGCAATCGATCAACATGCAGACCCGAGCGGTCCACGCCGCGGCCTTCTGGTCGCCCTCGAACGGCATCGTCGCCTTGCGCGAGGACGTCGGCCGCCATAACGCGCTCGACAAGCTCGCGGGCGCACTGGCCCGCAGCCGGACGAACGCAAGTGCCGGCATGGTGCTGCTGACGAGCCGCGTCTCGGTCGAGATGGTGCAGAAGACGGCCGCCATCGGCGCGCCCGTGCTGGTCGCGGTCTCCGCACCCACCGCGCTTGCAGTCCGCACCGCCAATGCGGCGGGCATCACGCTGATCGCGATTGCCCGCAGCGACGGGTTTGAAGTGTTCACGCACGAGGGCCGAATCTCGGCTCGTCGTGCTCAGGAGATCATCGATGTCGTCGCCTGACCGCCTCGTCTACATGGCCAACCAGATCGGTACGTTCTTTCGCAGCCAGGGCCACGACAAAGCCGTGCCTGGGATCGCCGACCACATCAAGAAGTTCTGGGATCCCCGGATGAAGCGCGCGATCTTCGCCCATCTGGAGGCCGGTGGCGCGGGGCTGGAGCCGAACGTGCTCGAAGCGCTCACCGCGCTCAAGCAGACGGCTTCCCTTCCAGAAGCGCACTGAACACCCGCCGCACCTCGCTCTGCGTCTCCTTGACCCGCGCCTCCAGCGAGGAAAAGTCCGGCGCATCGCCGGCGCGCGCCATCACGCGCTGAAGATCGGTGCCCGCCGTCTCCGGCTTGAAGCGGTCGCTGACGCAGAGCCTTAGGATCTGCGTGAGGTCGTGATAGAGCCGCGCCGCGGCCCGCAAGATCTCGGTCTCGGATTGGGCGAGCACGCCGAGCCGGCATGCATTTTCGAGCACCTGGATGGTGCCGACGTCGAGAATCTCCGGCTTGTCATGGGCATGCACGAGCTGGAGATATTGCGCGATGAAGTCGATGTCGACCATGCCGCCGGCGGCATATTTGAGATCCCAATAGTCGCTCTCGCCCTTCTCCTGCGCGATCGCGCGCCGCATGTCGGCGACATCGGTGGCGATGATCGCGGCATCGCGGCGTCGGGTCAGGACCTCGCGGATGACGCGCTGAATTCGCTCCCGGAATTGCGGCGACGCCGACACCACGCGCGCACGCGTCAGCGCCATGTGCTCCCAGGTCCAGGCCTCGTTGGCCTGGTAGTCCGCGAAGGAAACGAGGCTCGAAGCGACAGGACCGGCGCGCCCGGAGGGGCGCAGCCGCATGTCGATCTCATAAAGCACGCCATAATTGGTGCGGGTCGTGAAGGCGCTGATCAGGCGCTGGGTGAAGCGGGCGAAATAATGCGCGCCCTGAAGTGATTTCTCGCCGTCGGAATCCGGATGCTCGCTGTCGAAATCGTACAGCAGGATCAGATCGAGATCCGAGGATGCCGTCATCTCACGGCTGCCGAGCCGGCCCATCGCGATGATCGCGGTCTCCTGTTCCTTGATCCGGCCGTACTGGGCCGCAAAGCGATCGGCGACGAGGCCGTGCACGGTGTGAACGATGCCTTCGGCAACGTCGGCGAAGGCCGTGCTCGCCTGCTGCGCCGAGACGGTGCCGGAGAGGATGCGCGTGCCGATCAGGAACAGGCTTTCCTGCCCAAACAGCCGCAGGCGGTCCAGGAACTCCTCGTAGGAGCCGGCATCCTGCACCGTGGCCGCGAGCCGCGCCGACAATTCCTGACGATCGGGCATCGCACCGAAGAAGCGCGGGTCGATCAGGCCGTCCATCAGTTGCGGCTGCCGCGCCAGCATCTCGCCGAGCCGGGGCGCCGCGCCAAGCACGAGCGCCACGAGCGCGACGAGATCGCGGTTCTGGCCGAGCAACGTGATCAGCCGCCCACCGCGCTGGAGCGCCGCGAGGAACTGATCGAATGCCACGACGGCGCGGTCCGGCTCTTCGGCATGGGCGAGGCCGTCGATCAGGGCCGGCACGAACTCGACGAACGCGTTGCGCGTCGCCTCATTGCGGAACACGCGGTAGTCGCCGGTGATCCAGTCGCGAACCGTCTGCGCGACCGCAGCGGGCTTCTTGAAGCCGAGCGTAGCCAGATGCTGCAGCATGCGCGGATCTTCGGGACCTGTACTGTAGTCGAGGGCCGGCAGCTTTGCCGTCCCGGTCGGATCATCGCCCTCGAACAGCTTCTCGTAGTGTCCCTGGACGATCTCGAGCTGGCGCAACAGGTCACGCGCGAAAGTCTCGCGGTTGTCATAGCCGAAGAACCAGGCGAAGCGTTCGACCGCATCCTTATCTTCGGGCAGTGCGTGGGTCTGCTCGTCGCCGATCATCTGGAGACGATGCTCGACCCGGCGCAGGAACTCATAGGCCGCGGTCAGTTCGTCGCGCGCCGCCGACGTGATCCAATTGCTGGATGCCAGAATGTTCAGCGCAGCCAGCGTCGGCCGCACCCGCAATTCCGGGTGGCGGCCGCCGGCGATCAGCTGCTGGGTCTGGGCGAAGAATTCGATCTCGCGGATGCCGCCGCGGCCGACCTTGACGTTGTGACCTTCCACGGCGATCTCGCTCTGACCGCGATAGGTCTGCATCTGCCGCTTCATATCGTGCACGTCGGCCAGCGCTGCGAAATCGAGATGCTTGCGCCAGACGAAGGGCGCGATTTCGGCCAGCAGTGCCTCGCCCGCTTTGACATCGCCGGCGCAGGCGCGCGCCTTGATCATAGCGGCTCGCTCCCAGGTGCGCCCTTCCCGCTCGTAATAGTTCAGCGCGGCATCCCGCGAGATCGCGACCTGCGTCGAGGACGGATCGGGACGCAGCCGCAGATCGACGCGAAAGACGTAGCCGTCATAGGTGCGTTGCTGGAGGATACGCGCCAAGCCCTGCGTTACCCGGACGAAGAACGGCTGCGGCTCGATATCAGGGGCAAGCGTCGTCGCATCGGGATCGAAGAACACGATGAGATCGATGTCGCTGGAATAGTTCAGCTCACCCGCGCCCATCTTGCCCATGGCGAGCACGATCAGGCCGCAGCCGACTTCCGGTGCCTCGGGATCTTCAGGCACGAGCTTGCCGCGTGCGGCTTCCTGTCGCAGCAGATATTGAAGCGCCAGCTGCACCGAAGAGACGGCAAGGTCGGTCAGTGCCGCCGTCACCCGCATCACCGGCCAGACCCCGCCGATGTCACACAGCGCGATCAGCAGCGCCGCCTCGGCCTTCATGCGGCGAAGCAGCCGCATGACCTCAGCCTCGGCGGGGGCGGCGAGCACAGCGCCCCTCGCCTCCGCGATCAACGCAGCAAGATGTGTGTCCGGATCGCATTCGAGCAGCCGGATCAGGCGCGGCACATCGGCGCGCACAAGATCGAACAGATAGGGCGAGAATTCCGCGATGCCGGCCAGGATGTCCCGGGCGAAAGGATGGGCGAGCAGCGCTTCGAGACGGGCCTGATGTGCCGGCTCGATCTCGGCCAACCACGATTCAAGACGTCGTTCGAGGGTTGCGGAAGCGGCAATATGGGGAGCCTCCGCGAAGCGTACGGCCAGGCTCTTCCCAGTCTTGTCCGCGTTTCCCGGCGCGGAGTGGTTCATGCCACCTTCTGTGGCACATCCGGTATTGGCGGAGCAACCCTGTCGCCGGCGTCCGCGCGCGCCGGCAGCACCAGCGTGGCAACGAGGCCGGGCTGGGCGTCGCCCAGCCGCAATTCACCGCCATGGAGTGTCGCAACCGCGGAGGCAAGGCTGAGGCCGAGGCCCGAGCCCGGAAGCGTGCGGCTCGCCTCCAGCCGCACGAATCGTTCGACGGCGTGCTTGCGGTCCGCCTCCGGGATGCCGGGACCGTGATCGGTGACGCTGAGCAGCACCTGATCGCCTTCGCGCTTCGCCTCGATCGTGATCTGCCTGGAGTCCATGCTGACGACGGTTCCACCGGTCTGCGCGACCGGCTTGCCGTACTTGATCGCATTCTCGACGAGATTGGCCAGCGCCTGACTGATCAATTCGCGATTGGCGTGAACCGGCGCCGGCTCGGCTCTCACCTTCAAGGTCATACCGTCATCTTCGGCGAGCGGCTCGTAGAGTTCGTGGATGCCGCCCGCGACCTCGGCGGCGTCGAAATCATCCATGTTGCCGCGCGCCTGGCCGGACTCGGCGCGCGCGATCATCAGAAGTGCGTTGAAGGTGCGGATCAGGCCGTCGGATTCCTCGATGGTCCGCTCCAGCGCGGCGCGGTAATCCGCCTCGCAGCCTGATTTCGCCAGCGCCTCTTCGGCGCGGTTGCGCAGGCGGGTCAGCGGCGTCTTGAGGTCGTGGGCGATGTTGTCGGAGACCTCCTTCAGCCCCGCCATCAGCGCCTCGATCCGCTCCAACATGGCATTGAGGTTTTCGGCGAGACGATCGAGCTCGTCGCCACTGCGCCCCACAGGCAGGCGCTCGCTGAGATCGCCGGTCATGATGCGGTGGGCCGTGCCGCTCATGGCATCGATGCGCGTCAGCACCCTGCGGGCGACGAAGACGCCGCCGCCGAGGCCGAGCACGACCACGATCAGGATCGACCATTGCGCCGCCTTGGCGACGATGCCGAACAGGCGCCGCCGCTCGGCGAGGTCGCGGCCGATCAGGAGGCGGAAACCGTTCTCGAGCTCGGTGACGCGCACCAGCGCGCGATGGTCGCGGTCGTCTGCGTCCTCGAGCCGCCGATAGGCGGTCTCCGACCAGCCGCGCGTCGCCATCACGCCCGGCGCGAGCGAGCCGACATTGCCGGCAACCGCCTGCCCGGTCGGCGTGGTCACGAGGTAGAGGTTGGCGCCCGGCCGGAGCGCGCGGTATTCGATCGTTCGCACCAGGCCGACCAAGCCGCGGCGATCATAGATCACGTTGATCTCCGAGGTCTCGGCATTCACCGTCTGCGTGATTTCCTCGGTGATCAGCCGCCGCGTGTTCCAGGCGAAATAGCCGAGCAGCGAGGCCGCGAACATCGCGAACAGCAGCAGATAGACCAGCGTCAGCCGGAACGCCGTGGTGCGGACGAGTTTACCGAATGCCGTCACGGATCATGTACCCGGCGCCGCGGATCGTGTGCAGCAGCGGCCGCTCGAAGCCCTTGTCGATCTTGGAGCGCAGCCGCGAAATGTGCACGTCGATCACGTTGGTCTGGGGATCGAAATGATAGTCCCAGACGTTCTCCAGCAGCATGGTGCGCGTCACCACCTGGCCGGCATGCTTCATGAGATATTCGAGCAGGCGGAATTCGCGGGGCTGGAGCGTCAGCTCGTCCTTGCCGCGCGCGACGCGGTGAGAGAGCCGGTCGAGCTCGAGATCGCCGACGCGGTAGAGCGTATCCTCGGCAGGTCCCCCGCGGCGGCGCGACAGCACCTCGACGCGGGCGAGCAACTCGGCGAAGGAATAGGGCTTCGGTAGATAGTCGTCGCCACCGGCGCGCAGACCCTTGATGCGGTCGTCGACCTGACCGAGCGCGGAGAGAATCAGCACCGGCGTCGTGTCGCCCTTGTCGCGCAGCGCGCCGATCAGCGACAGGCCGTCCCGCTTGGGCAGCATGCGATCGATCACCAAGACGTCGTAATCGCCGTTCTCGGCCATGGCGAGGCCCTCCTCGCCGTCACCGGCGTGGTCGGCAATATGTCCGACTTCGCGAAACGCCTTCACGAGATAGTCGGCGGATTCGCGGTCGTCTTCGATGATGAGGAGGCGCATCGTGCGTTCGGCGGCGGTCAAGGAGGTCAACCTTCTCTAAACATGGCGCGAGCGGCAATCGCATGCAAGCCAGGTGAACGAGGCTTGGGTAAGCAAAAAGGCGGGCGGTGAAGCTGGGGGGACCTCACCGCCCTAGGCCTTCCGACGGAGGGGGGCGTGTTTCCACCGGAAGGTAGGCGTGGGGAGCGAGCGGGGCTCAACTCCCCGGAAGAGCGTCGGCGGCGGGGGCGACTGATGCCGGCGACACCCTTCATTTCGTAAGCCTCCTGAGGCTCAGCCCTTGATCAGCCCTTGATCAGCCCTTGGCGATGGGCACGGCCACGAAGCGCGACTGGCCGCCGCTCTTCACCCGCATCAGGACGCTGTTCTTGTTGTCGGAGCGCGCCGTGTTGATGGCGTCGCGGACATCGCCGGCGGTGCTCACGCTCTTGCCGCCGACTTCGAGAATCACGTCGCCTTCCTTGAAGCCGCGATCGGCCGCGGCGCTCTTCGGATCGACTTCGGTGACGACGACGCCTTCCTTGCCGGCGCCGGCCACCGAGTTCGCGGGGGCGACCGTCATGCCGAGCTTCGGCACGTCGGTGCCCTTGCTCGCGCCCTTGCCGCTGTCGTTATCGGTGTCGGCCTTGGCCTCCACCGTGTTCGGCAGCTGACCGAGGGTGAGGTTTACGGTCTTGTCCTGGCCCTTGTGCAGCACGTTGAGCTTCACGGAGGCGCCGGGCGCCATGCCGCCGATGGTGCGGGCCAGTTCGCGGGCGTCCTTGACGGATTCGCCGTTGACCGCGGTGATCACGTCGCCGGACTCAATGCCGGCCTTCGCCGCCGGACCGTTCGACTGCGGCTCCGCCACCAGCGCTCCTTCGGCCTTCTTCATGCCGAGACTGTCGGCGATGTCAGACGTCACGGGCTGGATCTGCACGCCGATCCAGCCGCGGCTGACCGAGCCCTTGTCCTTGAGCTGGGCGACCACGCTCTTGACGGTGCTGGCGGGAATCGAGAACGCGATGCCGACGCTGCCGCCCGAGGGCGAATAGATCGCGGTGTTGACGCCCATCACCTCACCATCGGTGTTGAAGGCCGGACCACCGGAATTGCCCTTGTTCACGGGCGCGTCGATCTGGATGAAATCGTCATAGGGGCCGTTGCCGATGTCGCGGCCGCTGGCCGAGACGATGCCGGCGGTCACGGTGCCGCCGAGACCGAAGGGGTTGCCGACCGCGAGCACCCAGTCGCCGATCCGCGGCTTGCCGTCGGCAAGCTTGGCGAACGGGAAGTTGGAGCCGCCCTCGACCTTGATCAGGGCGAGGTCGGTACGCTGGTCGGTGCCGATCACCTTGGCGCTGTAGGTCTTGCCGTCATCGGTGGTCACCTCGACCTTGTCGGCGCCGTCGACCACGTGGTTGTTGGTCACGGCATAACCGTCAGCCGAGATGAAGAAGCCGGAGCCCTGGCCCTGCACGACGCGGCCACGGCCGCCCTTCAGACCCGGGATGCCGTCCGGACCGCCGAAGCGGCGGAAGAAGCGCTCCATCGGCGAGCCCGGCTGGAACGGCGAGGAATCATCACCGTCGTCGTTGCTGGCGGTCTTCTCCTTGATGTTGACCTTGACGGAGATCACCGAGGGCTTCACCCGCTCGACAATGTCGGCAAAGCCGATCGGACGCTCGACCTTCTTGACCTCGTTGTTGACCTGCGCGTGCGCCGGGCTGGAGAACAAATCGGCGGGCGACGTCGACGGGCTGAAGCCATGGACGGCGATGCCGAGACCGGCGACGACCGAGGCCATCAGCGCAATCCTGCGGACGGACAACACCGAGCGGCGGGGCTGCCGGTAGGACGGAAGGTTGGTGAGATCGGGACGGTCGGTCATGCAGAGGTCTCCAGGGCCTTGAAATCCTTTTGGTGCCCGATGGCGGCACCTTACGGACCTGAAGATGGGGACTTCCGCCTTACCGCGCGCTGGCTGCGGGGTTAAACTTTCGTAATGAAGCGGCCGCTCCGATGCGGCAGTTTATCGCAACCCGAAAGTTACGCTTTTACAGGAACTTGATGGGTTTCCCCGGAACGGGCGGGGGCGCGCTCTTTCGGTCCCTCAGCTTGCCCTGACACTGACGATGAATTCGTCGACTTCGCGCTTCAGGGTCTCGGCCTGTTGCGACAGATCGACGGCGGAATCGCGGGCCTCGGCCGCCATCCGGCCGGTCTCGGCCGAGGTCGAGGTGATCTGGACGATGTGATTGGAGACGTCGAGCGTGCCGCGCGCGGCGTCCTGGACGCTGCGGCTGATGTCCTGCGTGGCGTTGCGCTGCTGGGCGGTGTCGACCTCGATGCCGGACATGATCGACGAGATCTCCGACAGCGTCTTCGAGATGGCGTCGATCGCCCCGCGCGTTTCCGCGGTGATGCCCTGGATGCTGGCGACATGGGAGGTGATTTCCTCCGTCGCCTTGCTGGTTTGATGCGCCAGGCTCTTCACCTCGGAGGCGACCACGGCAAAGCCCTTGCCGGCCTCCCCCGCCCGCGCCGCCTCGATGGTGGCGTTGAGCGCAAGAAGATTGGTCTGCGATGCGATCGCCTGCACGAGCTGTACGACCTCGCCGATCTTGTCGGCGGCATCCGAGAGCGTGTGGATGGTGTCGCGGCTCTTCTCGGCCTGCGTGGCCGCACCCTCGGCACGCTGGGTCGCGTCCGTGACACGGCGGCTGATCGTGCCGATCGAATTCGTCATCTCCTCGGCCGAGCCCGCGACCGTCTGCACGCTGGCGCTGGCCTGGCTCGCGGCGCTCGCCACGGCGTTGGCCTTGGTGCTGGTGTCGTTCGCGGTCTGCGACAGCGTCTCGGCGTTGCGCTTCAGATGCTCGGCCGACGACGCCACGCTGTCGACGACGCTGGCGACGAGATCGTTGAAGCTCTTGATCCGGGCATCGAGATATCTTGATCGCTCCGCCTGGTGCTGCGCTTCGTGCAGCTGCTGCTCCGTCAGATGCCGCCGCTCGATGCCGCTGGTCTTGAAGACTTCCAGCGCGGCGGCGAGCAGGCCGATCTCGTTGGTGCCGCCGAGGCCCGGAACCGGCGTCTCGAACTTCTGATCGGCAACCTCGCGCATCGCATGCACGATCGCCGCCAGCGGACTGAGGATGCCGTTTCGTACGGCGAACCAGGTGGTGAGGCAGATCGCGATGGCGACGATTGCGATCCCGCCGCAGGCGACCAGGAACCAGGAGAAGGCAGCCTGGGCCTGCTGGTAGATCTGCATGGCGTGGTCGCGTGCCGGACCGCTCAGCGCGGCGAAGTCGGACGACAGGCTGGTGATTTCGTTGTTGAGATAGAGCACGGCAATGAAGCCGGTGCCGCCGCCGATGCCCAGCAAGAACAATAATGCGGCGACGACCGCGCCGACCAGGAAGCGGATCGTCAGATTGCTGTTCGTGAACATGGGAGAACCCGGAGGCTGGAATCAAATCTTGCGACAAGCTTCCAGACAAAGGTCAAAATAGCATGAAGTCGCCAGCAGGGCTGGCAATCCCGGTAACACTACGTAGACCGGAGCGACTTGGAAACGGCTAGGACTTCGCTTCGTCCGACATCAATGCGGCGAGCCGAGCCTCTTCGTCCGGCGTCAGCGGCGGCGCCGGTACATCTGCACCACTTCGCGAGCGGCGCCGATTCTGCCGCCAGAGTGCAAAGCCGCCACCGGCCAGCAGCAGCGGCGCGAGCAGCCACAACATGATGGTCTGCCGTTCGAAGCGCGGCTTCAGCAGCACGAACTCGCCGTAGCGTGCGACCAGGAAGTCGAGCACCTGCGAATTGCTGTCGCCGGCCGCGATCCGCTCGCGCACGAGGAGCCGCAGATCGCGCGCAAGCGGCGCGTCCGAATCGTCGATCGACTGGTTCTGACAGACCATGCAGCGCAGCTCGCGCGACAATTCCCGCGCGCGCGCCTCCTTCGACGGGTCCGACATGATCTCGTCGGGCTGCACGGCGTGTACCGCAGGCACAGCCAGCAGCAGGAGCGCAACGATCGCGGCCATCATCCGACGCATCGGATCACTCCGCCGGCTGCAGGCGTTGCTTGGCTCGCGCCGGTTTGGGCGCGCCGACCCGCAGGCGCCGGTCGGACAGCGACAGCACGCCGCCGAACGCCATCAGCACCGGCCCCCACCAGATCAGGAGCACGAAGGGCTTGTGATAGATGCGCACGGCGATCGCACCTTCGGCGGTGACGTCGCCGAGCGAAATGTAGAGCTGGCTCGCGCCGCGGGTCAGAAGGGCGGCTTCCGTGGTCGAGGCGCCGCGCGTCGTGAAGCTGCGCTTTGACGGCGTCATGACGCTGAGCGCTTCGCCGCCCCGGCTGACCTGGAACTGGGCGACCATTTCGCGGTAGTTCGGCCCTTGGCGCTCAAGCAGGCCATTGAGCTTCAGATCATATCCGGCGACCTGCGCGACGTCGTTCGGCTTCATGGTCGCGATATATTCGCTGTTCCAGGTGGTCTCGCAGACGATCCCGATCAGCGCGATCCCGAGACCGGCATGGGCAAACGCGGTGCCCCAGGCCGAACGCGGCAGGCCGCGGGCGCGGTGCAGCGTGGTCGCGAACGGCAGGCGAAACAGGCCGGTTCGTTCAGCCACGTCCGTTACGGCACCCGCAATGACGAAGACGCCGAGCCCGATCGCCAACGGCGCCAGCGCGCTGCCGCCCCGCGTCCAGGCCCAGACGATGGCGATCACGACGAGGCCGGCGACGCCGGCGGCAAGCAGACGCTGGGTGACACCAAGCAGATCGCCCCGTTTCCAAGCCAGCATGGGCCCGAACGGCACCGCGAGCAGCAGCAACGTGAATAGAGGGACGAAGGTGAGGTTGTAGAAGGGAGCGCCGACCGACATCTTGAAGTCGGCCAGCACTTCCATGGCCAGCGGATAGAGCGTTCCGAACAGCACGACCGCACAGGCCACCGTGAGCAGCAGATTGTTCAGCACCAGCGCGCCCTCGCGCGAGATCGGCGCGAACAGGCCACCCTGCTTGAGCGAGGTCGCGCGGCCCGCGAACAGCGACAGGCTGCCGCCGATGAACAGGCAGAGGATCAAGAGGATGAACACGCCGCGGGTCGGGTCGTTGGCGAAGGCGTGCACGGAGGTGATGACGCCCGAGCGAACCAGGAAGGTGCCGAGCAGCGACAGCGAGAAGGTCAGGATCGACAACAGAATGGTCCAGACCTTCAGCGCGTTGCGTTTCTCCATCACCAGCGCCGAATGCAACAGCGCGGTGCCTGCAAGCCACGGCATCAGCGAGGCATTCTCGACCGGATCCCAGAACCACCAGCCGCCCCAGCCAAGCTCGTAATAGGCCCAGTAGGAGCCCATCGCGATGCCCAGGGTCAGGAAGATCCAGGCGACCAGCGTCCACGGCCGCACCCAGCGCGCCCAGGCCGCGTCGATCCGCCCCTCGATCAGCGCCGCGATCGCAAAGGAGAACGAGATCGAGAAGCCGACATAGCCGAGATAGAGCATCGGCGGATGCACCGCGAGCCCGATGTCCTGCAGGACCGGATTGAGATCGCGCCCCTCGATCGGGGGGTTGGCGATGCGCAGGAACGGATTCGAGGTGATCAGGATGAAGAGATAGAACGCACTCGCGATCCAGGCTTGCACGCTCAGCACATGCGCACGCAGCGACAGCGGCAGATTGTTGCCGAAGGCAGCGACCAGCCCGCCGAACAGCGCCAGGATCGACACCCACAGCAGCATCGAGCCTTCATGGTTTCCCCACACGCCCGTGATCTTGTAGATCAGCGGCTTCATGGAGTGCGAATTTTCGTAGACGTTCGCGACGGAGAAGTCCGAGTTCACGTGCAGCGTCACCAGCGCAATGAAGGACGCGCCGACGAACAGCAGCTGCGCCAGCGCGGTGGAACGCGCCACGTTCATCAGCGCAGGGTCGCGCAGGCGCGCGCCGATGACAGGCACGAAGGACTGGATCAGCGCCAGCGCGAGCGCCAGCACCAGCGCGTAATGTCCGGCTTCCGCGATCACCGCACCGCTCCCTGCGAATTGCCCTGAGCCGTCGTGGCCGGCTTTGCATCCGCGGAAGGCTTTGCGCCACCAGACGCTTGAGCGCCGTAATCGTCCTTCCAATGCCCCTGCTTCTTGAGGGCGTCAGCAACGTCCTTGGGCATATAGGTCTCGTCATGCTTGGCAAGCACCGTGTCGGCCTTGAACACGCCGTTGGCATCGAGCGCGCCTTCGGCGACCACGCCCTGCCCTTCGCGGAACAGGTCTGGCAGAATGCCCTTGTATGCGACGGGCAGCTTGGCACTGCCGTCGGCAACTTCAAACGTCACGGCGAGATTGTCGCCGCGCTGGAGCGAGCCCGGCTGCACCAGGCCGCCAAGGCGAAAGCGCTTGCCGGGCTGAACGTGCTTCTCGGCCACCATGGACGGAGTGGAGAAGAACACGATGGAGTCGCGCAAGGCATTGAGCACAAGCGCGGCCGCGAGCGCGAGAACGGCGAGCGAGCCGCCGATGATGGTCATCCGTCGCTGCTTGCGCGTCATGGCTTATCCGTTCTCCGCTCGTCCCGTTCTGCGACTGTCATCCGTCGAGCCCGAGAGTCTTGAGGCCTTCGTTGAGCTGGCGCAGCCGCTCGGCGTTGTTCGCGACCGCCTGGCGTGCGTCGGTCGAGGCGCCAACCGCCTTGTCGCGATCGCCCATCACCAGATAGGCACGCACCAGGCGCAGCCAACCGTCGACGTCGTCGCCATTCTGCTTCAGCCGCGTGGCGAGTCGTTCGACCATGCCACGGATCATCGCGTTGCGATCGCCGTCGTTCATTTCCTTGGAGGCCGCGATCGTCTCGTCCGACAGGGCCGGCATCGTGCCGCCACCGCCAACCCGGGCGAGCGAGGTCTGCACCAGTGGCCGCCAAGGCGCGTCCGCCGGAGCCTTCGCCAGCAGCGCGCGCCAGATGTTGGCCGCCTCATCCTTGCGGCCGTCCTGCTCGGCGGCGAGCCCGAGGAAATAGTTCGCCTTGGGATCGTCGGCGTTGAGCGCGTGCGCGCGCTCGAACTCGGTCTTGGCGTCCGCCGTCACCACGCCGCCGGCAGCGGCCGCGATGGCCTCGCCGAGGTCGGAGCGGCGCTCCGCGCTCTCGCCGTTGTAGGTGATCGAATTGCGGTAGGCGCGCACGGCCTCGTCGAAGCGGCCGAGCCGCTCCAGCACCGGTGCAAGCACGTTCCAGCCGCGGCCATCGTTCGGATTTTTCTCCAGGTGCTGCTGAACCTGCGCGACGAGATTCTCGAGCGACTGCGCCATGCCGGGCCGCGCCGCCTCGCGTTCGCGCTGCGCCAGCGGAAAGTCGTGAAGTGCCGGCGAGCCGAGTGGAACATAGATCGCAGCCGCGACCAGCGGCAGGCCGACCAGCGCCAGCACGGCCGCCCCGCGGCGCCATTTCAGATTGGATGTCGGCACGAGCGCGGACTCGCTGCTATCAGCGGCGAGCAGCCTGCGGCTGATCTCGACGCGCGCCGCCTCGGCTTCAGGTCGCGCAATCAGTCCTGTCGCGAGATCATGCTCGATCTCGGCCAGCTGGTCCTTGTAGACCGTGACCTCGCTGCCTTGATTTTGATCGCGCCCGCCACGGCCGAGCGGCCAGAGCACGGCGAATATCGCCGCGACCGTCATCAGCGCGAACACGAACCATAACGTCATCTGGCAAGCTTCCGGCGGCGCGTGAGCCGCGCCCATAGGTGCCTTTACACCACGGCCGGACGATGCGGCAATTGACAATTGTCAAATTGGCGCGAGCGCGCACAATCCCGAAACGGTGAAGATCCAACGGCTTAGCCGATCTCGAAGTCTACGCTTTGCGCGGCATCCTCGCCGCGCCCGTTGAGGGCCCTCAAGAAGTATGTTCCCGGCTCGATGGCCTCGGGCAATCTGATACGCAGGGCCCCGACGGGAACAGGCGATGCAACCCTGGTGACGGTCTCAGACAATTGGCGGCCGCTTGCCTTCTCAACCAGTACGACCTGCGCGCCCACCATCAGCCTTCGATATTTGGCAACAATGACGCGGTTCTCAATTTCAATGGAGTTGATGATGGGTTTCATGCGCCCACAAGTAGAAATTCCAAAAGCTTGCACGGGGACCGTAGAACCCACGACCGGCATGGTCAACTATAAATTGTGATCTCGAAAACTGCGCCCAAATCAGCTCGCGCGCGTCGATTTGCGCTCGCCTGTCGCCGCGTTCTCCGCGGCGCGGCTCATCAGCGACGCATAATCGTCACCGAACAGCACCTGGCAGAAGCGGATCGCGGCCTGCACCTGCTGTTGCCGGTAGGTGCGCACCTTGTGATCGGCGGCCCGCAGCGACTGCACCAGCTGCTCGGTCGAGCGTTCGACATATTGCTGCAGGTCGGAATAGGTGCGCAGCGTCACCTCGTTGATCGCGAGCTCGCTCGCGTAATTGCGGCAGGTTGCGACGAAGTCGATCAGCGCGACGGTTTCCTCGACCTCGGTGCTGTCGATCCGCGCTCCCGGCGGAATATCCTTTTCGGGTCGCTGACGCAGAATGCGGCGGACGCGGCCGGGAACGCTGTCGATCTCCGATTGCAGCGCGTTGGAGATGTCGGCCCGGATCGACGTCAGCTGCTTGCCCCAGGCGGAATCGTTGCGCAGGTCGAGTTCCGTGCGCAGGCCGCGAACACCGTCATGCAGCGCCTTGAGATTGTCGGCGACGGTCTCGAAATGACCGCGCTTGATGTCCATTCGCAAAATGGCGGCAACGCGGGACAGATCGTGCAGGGCTATCGTGACGGCGACGCCGTAAGGTGTGGCTGCGACGCGGATCTCGTCGTCCGACGCGGCGATCTTGATGGCAAGGCGAATGATCTGCCACGGCGCGGTCATCCGCTGGACTACCACCGAGAGCGCAAAGGGCAGCATCTGCGGGGTCTGGAGCACCGGAATATTGAGCGCAGATGTCACGGAGGCGATCTGGGGATCGCCGAACGTGCGCAGGAAGCGCGGCAGCTTTTCATTGAGCGTGGCGAGGGCCTCGCGAACGGCGAGGACAGCGCCGATGGAATAGAGGTCCTCGATCACGTTGGGCGCACCGACGCGGGCGAGCGCGCGCGACTTGTCGCCGCCGCCAGGTCCCGTCAGCTCGGAGATGGCATCGGCGGCCACCGCCTGCAGCTTGAGCGCCAGCGCCTCGACCTGTCCTGCGCTGTCTGATGCCGGCATGCGGGCCAGTGCGGCCTCGAATTCAGCGACCTTGTCCGGAGCACCATCGCGGCCGAGCCATTGCCAGATCGGATGCAGCGAAGAGCGACGGATCTGGCCGACCCGGATCGGGGCGCCCGCCTCGACCAGAAACGGTTCCACGACCTGGAACAGCAGCCGCGATAGATCGTCGGTGCGTGGCGGCGGGGCGTCGTCGGTCTCGCTCTTGCGTACGATCTTGCGCAACTGCTCGAGCACGAGCGTTGCCACGGCCGTATCCTGGCCGCGCTCGAGCGCGCGCTCGAACTCCCGCATCAGCAGCGCCTGCGCCTGCGGCGGGAGCTGCGCGAGATATTCCCTCAGCCGCTCGATCGATGTCTGGCTCATGCGCCCGGGTAATGCATGGTAAAGTGGCGGACGTGGGATGCGTCCGTTCCGATCATAGGTGGGAGCGCCTTAAGAAGCCGTTGAGGACGTTGCGCCGAATTCCCCCGGTTTCACCCGGAAACCCAAATAATCGTGTTGGATCAGAGGATTATATTCCCGGCAACACCAGCTCGGCCCGCAGGCCCCCGATCGGCGCACGGCCAAGCGAGAGATTGCCGCCATAGAGAGCGGCGAGGTCGGTCACGATCGACAGGCCGAGGCCCGAGCCCGGCTTTGATTCGTCGAGCCGCTGGCCGCGCCGGGAAACCTGGGCGCGCTCGGCCTCCGAGAGGCCGCGCCCATCATCATCGACGATAAGCCGCAGCCGGGGGCCCGCGCCCGCCTGCTGCGGGGCCTCTACCAAGACTTCGATAAAGACCCGCGAAGCGGCCCATTTGCAGGCGTTGTCGACCAGATTGCCGACCATCTCCTCCAGATCCTGCCGCTCGCCCCGGAATTTCGCAGAGGGATCGGCCTTGGCTTCGACGGTAATGCCCCGGCCGCGGTGGATCTTCTCCATGGTCCGCCGCAGTCCTTCGATGGCGGGCGCAACCTCCGTCACCGTGCCGACGATCGAGACTCTTGCCGCAATGCGGGCGCGCTCCAGGTGGTGGGCGAGCTGATTGCGCATCACGTCGGCCTGCTCCATCACCTTGGCCGCGAACGGATCGTCGGCATGCGAGCCGGCCTCATTCACGATCACTGACAGCGGCGTCTTGATCGCATGGGCGAGGTTGCCGACATGGGTGCGGGCGCGCTCGACGATCTCCCTGTTGGCATCGATCAGCGCGTTGGTCTCACGCGCCAGCGGCGCGATTTCGACCGGAAACTCGCCCTCGAGCCGCTCCGCCCGCCCGGAGCGGATATCGGCGATGGATTCCGAGATGCGCTTGAGCGGCGCGAGACCGAAGCGGACCTGGAACACGGTCGTCAGCAGCAGCACGATGCCGAGCGCCGTGAACGTGCCGCCGAGATAATAGTCGAAGCTGCGGGTCTCATCGAAAATCTCGGTGTCGTCGCCAGCGACGCTGACCAGGTATTTGCCGTCGGCGCCGAGATCGACCGGACGCTCGACCATGCGCAGATTCTGCCCTTCCGGCCCATCGACATAGGCGAGGCGAATGCCGGCGGCGGTGAGCTCGGCGCCCTGGTCTTCCAGTTTCGGCAGCTTCTTGTCCCAGAGCGAGCGCGAGGAGCGCACCTCCGGCTTCTCGGTGTCGGTACGCGTGATCTGCCAATACCAGCCGGACAGCGGCAGCTCGAAGAGGGGCTCGCCGAGCGACTGGAATTGGCGGTCCGGCGGCTCGTCAGGGGTGGCCACCTCGGCGATCAGGGTGCGGAGATAGAGGTTGAGCCGGCGGTCGAAGGCGCGCTCGGTGGCGTTCTTGTAGACCGAGGACAGCACCACGCCCGTGATGGCCAGGATCACCACGAGCCAGGCGGTCGCCGATAGGAACAGGCGGTTCGCAAGCGAGCTGGCGGGCATCGGAATGATCCCGGGAGCGCGAGGGGGCGGCATGGCATCGGCAGTCATGACCCGACCAAGGCCCGTGTCGCGCCGTGCGTCAAGCCAAGATCCTTGGAGAGACCTCTCAGGCGCCGGCGGCCGGAGGGGTCAGGAGATAGCCGAGCCCGCGGACGGTCTGGATGATATCGACGTCGAGCTTCTTGCGGATGCGGCCGACGAAGACTTCAATCGTGTTGGAGTCGCGGTCAAAGTCCTGGTCGTAGAGATGCTCGACCAGCTCGGTGCGCGAGACGACGCGACCCGAATGGTGCATCAGGTAGGCCAGAAGCCGATATTCGTGCGAGGTCATCTTGACCGGGTTGCCCGAAACGCTGACCCGGCCGGTGCGGGTGTCGAGCGTGACAGGGCCACAGCTGAGTTCGCTCTGGGCATGACCGGTCGAGCGGCGCAGCAGCGCACGGATGCGCGCCAGCACCTCCTCCAGATGGAACGGCTTGGGCACGTAATCGTCGGCGCCGGCATCGAAACCCTGCACCTTGTCACTCCAGCGATCGCGGGCGGTGAGGATCAGCACAGGCATGGTGCGGCCGTTGCGGCGCCAGGCCTCCAGCACCGAGATGCCGTCCTTCTTCGGCAAGCCGATATCGAGCACCACGGCGTCGTAGGGCTCGTTGTCGCCGAGATAGTGTCCTTCTTCTCCGTCGAAGGCGCGGTCGACGACATAGCCTGCGTCGGTCAGCGCCTTGGTGAGCTGGCGATTGAGATCGGGGTCATCCTCAACAACGAGCAGGCGCACGCTTCTCTCCAGACATAGGCCGCATGAACACGGCACCAGATGAGCAATTCCGGCGTGAACTGAATATGAACACCGGGAACCGGGCGCGTTACTTTTTGGTCATATACGATGTGTTCGGGCCCGATGCGACTGCGCCCGCCACACCACCGGACCGGCCGGCAGCGTGACGGGCGCAATGTGCCGCGTTGTGCGGCGAAGAGGAAGGTCCGCCCTTCCCGTCGATTCGGCCGTCAGGTCCGGAAGAACACGAACCAGATGACGGCGAGGATCAAGATCGCAAGCCCGGTCGAGATGGCGAGCAGTGCGGCGACCGACGGTCCCGGTTCGCCCTGGCGCGCCTCGGTCGGAGTTTCGACGACCCGGTTCTGCTCTCGCGTGGTTGCCATAGTGTCCTCAATCTTTGGATGTCGTCTCCGGTGACTGCAACCTCCTTGCAGCCGTCTGTCCCGAGCCAACGCCCCATCCGATACGATGTTCCGGCCTTTTGCCGCGGGATCAGGCAGCGACCACAGGCCCAGCGACCGGTTAACGCAGTTGCCAGATTCAGCGTCCCGCCTCGCTATGATTCGCTGTTCCTCGATGGTATCCTTGTCTGCTGTCCCTGTTGCGTTTGGAGTAACCCATGGCCCCCCGTGCCAATTGGAAGGGTTTTTTGCGCCTCTCGCTCGTGACCTGTCCGGTCGCGCTGTATCCCGCCACATCGGATACCGAGAAGGTCTCGTTCAACCAGATCAACCGCAAGACCGGCCACCGGATCAAGTACCTCAAGGTCGACGCCGAGACCGGTGACGAGGTGACCTCCGAGGACATCGTCAAGGGCTACAAGGTCGACACCGACACCTACATCGAGGTCACCAAGGACGAGCTCGACGATATCGCGCTCGACTCCACCCATACGATCGAGATCGACGAGTTCGTGCCGAAGGCCGACATCGACAACCGCTATCTGATCCGCCCCTATTATCTCGTGCCCGACGGCAAGGTCGGCCACGACGCCTATGCGGTGATCCGCGAGACCATTCGCAGCATGGACAAGGTCGCGATCGGTCGCGTGGTGCTGACCAATCGCGAGCACATCATCGCGCTGGAGCCGCTCGAGAGCGGGCTGATGGGCACGCTGCTGCGCTATCCCTACGAAGTTCGCAGCGAGAAGGAATATTTCGACGACATCCAGGACGTGAAGCTGACGAAGGACATGCTCGACCTCGCCAAGCACATCGTCGAGAAGAAATCCGGCGCCTTCGAGCCCGAGCTGTTCGAGGACCATTACGAGACCGCGTTGATCGATCTCATCAACAAGAAGCGCGCGGGCACACCGATCGCGGCCAAGTCCACGCCGAAGACCGGCGGCAACGTCATCAACCTGATGGACGCGCTGAAGAAGAGCCTCGCGAGCGAGAAGGATGCAGCTCCTGCGGCGAAGGTCGCCAAGGAAGCCATCAAAACCAAGAAGTCCAAGAAGCGCGTCGAGGGCCAGCGCGAGATGCTGCTGCCGATCTCCGGCAAGGGCGGCAAGGAGGCCGCAGCCAAGGAGGCTGCGCCCAAGAAAGCCGACAAGCCGGTGCGCACCACAACGCGAGCCAAGAAAGCCGGCTGACGGCATCGCATCGCTGGTCGCACCGTGACGCCGCTCCTCACCGATCGGGCAGCCTGACATGCCCTGGTCGACGCCGTTCGACGATCCGATCGGCTTGCGCGGCGGGCGCAAGCTGCGCACGTTGCAAGAGGCGGCCGACTTCATCATGCAGCTGCCCGAGGCCGAGCAGCAGGAGGCTCGCTGGCAGACCGCGATCGAGATGCTGATCAACGCAGCGGAGACCGGCGGCGGCTGGCTGATGTTCGCCCGCATCGGCATGCTGCGCGCATTGAGCGCGAATACCCGGCGTCGATGAGCCGCGATCGGCATGCTTGCCGATCGATTGAGGAACAGCCTCAACAATCCCTTAAGCGGCATGGTCACTTTCGCCACCACGACTCCATCCTGCCGCCGCAGGCGCACACCACCACGCGGGGCGCGCTCGCTTCCGTTCATTTGAATTGGATAATGAAACCTTCGCTTAACGGCTGTTACCTTAAGACACATCAGGCCAGCTCGGCCGAGCACGCCCTTATTGATGGGCGCAAGTCTCGTCGATCACTTTACCACTTTGATAACGGCGCCCGCCTATACTGGACCGAATGAAGGAGTTGGCGATGATTTTGCTCAGGTCTTTTCTTGCCGACGAGAGTGCCGCCACCGCAATCGAGTATGGCCTGATCGCCGCCGGCATCGCACTCGCCATCGTGACCGTCGTCACCAACACGGGCAGCGTCCTGCTCAGCAACAAGTTCGTCTCGATCAGCGCGGCCGCGAAGTAACTCCCCCTGGCCCTTGCGAGGCACGCCACCGATCTCGCGCACCATGATCTGAGTCAAGCCTGTCGAACCGGCGGCGGCTAAGCATGACGGACCCAGCTCCTGCGGTCCGCGCCATGCTTCCAGATCCCTCACGCTCCCAGCTCAAGATACGCCGCGTCCATCTCGATACGGGCCGCGAGAACGTGGTCGTCGTCTCCAGGCGCTCGAAGGCGCTGCGTGCGGACATCTTTCGCGGCTTCAGCCGCGTCGAGCTGCGTCTCGACGACAAGACGCTGCTCGCGACGCTCCTGATCACCGACGACGACGCGTTGGCGGCCGAGGACGAGATCGGCCTTTCCGAGCCGGCATTCCACCGCTTCGCAAAGCCCGTCGGCACCCTGGTCACAGTCGCACCGGCCGCGCCTCCGGAAAGCCTCGAAGCGGTCCGCGCCAAGATTCGCGGCCAAACGCTCGACAAGGCCGAGATCGGCGCGATCATCAACGACCTCGCGCATTTTCGCTATTCCGACATGGAGATCGCCGCGTTCCTGATCGGCTCGGCGAGCTTCATCACCAGCGACGAGCTGCTGGCGCTTACCGGCGCCATGGCGCAGGCCGGTACGCAGATGGTTTGGCCGGACCCGATCGTGGTCGACAAGCACTGCATCGGCGGCATTCCCGGCAACCGTACCTCGATGGTCGTGGTGCCGATCGTCGCCGCCCACGGCCTGCCGATCCCGAAGACCTCCTCCCGCGCCATCACCTCGCCGGCCGGAACGGCCGACACGATGGAGGTGCTGGCCCGGGTGAATGTCGGCGTCGAGGAGATGAAATCGATCGTCTCGTCCTGCAGCGGATGCCTGATCTGGGGCGGGCACGTGAACCTGTCGCCGGCCGACGACGTGCTGATCTCGGTCGAACGGCCGCTCAGCCTGGACACTCGCGAGCAGATGGTCGCCTCCATCATGTCCAAGAAGATCGCCGCGGGATCGACCCACCTGCTGATCGACGTTCCGGTGGGGCCGACGGCGAAGGTCACCACCGCGACCGAGGCGATGCGCTTGCGAAAGCTGTTCGAATTCGTCGGCGACCGGTTCGGCCGAGCAGTCGAGGTGATCACGACCGACGGCCGCCAGCCGATCGGCAACGGCATTGGGCCGGTGCTCGAGGCCAACGACGTAATGGCGGTGCTCGGCAACGATAAGGATGCGCCGCGTGATTTGCGCGAGAAATCGCTGCGGCTCGCCGCTCACTTGCTGGAATATGATCCGAAGCTGCGCGGCGGTGCCGGCTATGCACGCGCGCGCGAGCTGCTCGAGAGCGGCGCCGCCCTGAAACAGATGCAGAAGATCATCGACGCTCAGGGGCCGTCGAAATGCAGCACCGAGCTCGGCCCCAGCAGCTTCGAGGTCAAAGCTGCCCATGACGGCGTGGTGTCCGGGATCGACTGCCTGCGCCTCAACCGCCTTGCCCGCACCGCCGGGGCGCCGCTCGACAAGGGCGCCGGCATCCGCCTCTTCAAGAAGATCGGCGATCGCGTCGAGCAAGGCGAGCCACTCTATCGGGTCTACACGTTCGACGGACCCGAACACGATCTCGCCGCCTCTGCCGCCCAGCAGGAGACCGGCTACATCCTCAACGGCCATGAGGCTCTCCAGGGCAGGACGCCGTCGTGAGAACGATCGCGCTTCAAACGCTGCCCTGCGCGACCGGCGCGGCGAAGCGCCTCGCGGGGCGGCTTGAACTTGGCTGCGACGAGATCGCCCTGCACCGCTTTCCCGACGGCGAGCTGCGCGTCACGGTCGCTCCTGCGGCAGAGACGACGATCCTCTATGCGCCGCTCGATCAACCCAACGACAAGCTGATCGCTCTGCTGTTCGCCGCGGAAGCGCTGCGGCGCGGTGGCGCCCGGCGGCTGGTGCTGGTGGCTCCCTATCTCTGCTACATGCGGCAGGACGCCGCGTTTCATCCGGGCGAAGCGATCAGCCAGCGCGCCATGGGCACACTGCTGGCAACGCTCGTGGATCGCATCGTCACGGTGGACGCCCACTTGCACCGCACCCCCAACATCAGGTCCGTCTTTCCAGGCATCGAGGCGCAGAATCTGTCCGCGATGCCGGCGATCGCGGATGCGCTTGGCGCCGATGGTCTCGATCCCGCCACCGTCGTGATCGGTCCCGACGCGGAGTCCGAGCCCTGGGTCAGGGATCTTGCGGCGCGCCTCGGCTTGCAGCACACCGTCGCGCGCAAGACGCGGCAGGGCGATCGCTCCGTGGATATCGATTTTGCCGATCCGGCGCTGCTTTGCGGGCGACCGGCGCTGATGGTCGACGACATCGTCTCGTCGGGAACGACGCTGATGGTCGCAGCGAGGGCACTGCGGGCGATCGGTGCAACGGCCGTCGATGCGGTTGTGACGCATGCGCTGTTTCCGGCCGCGCTGGTGGCCGCATTCGCCGACGCCGGCATCCGCTCGATCCGTTCGACTGACAGCGTGCCGCATCCGACCAACGCGATCACGCTCGATAAGACGCTCGCGGCTGCCCTGTCGTCCGAACTCGGCACGACACATTCCCTGGAGACGACAAGATGAGCATCACCGTTCGCTTCTGCGGGGCCGCCCGCACCGTGACCGGCTCCAGCTATCTGTTCCAGACCGCCGCCGGCACCTTCCTGGTCGATTGCGGCCTGTTCCAGGGGCCGAAAACGCTCAAAGAGCTCAATTACGGCGCCTTCCCTTTTCGTCCCGCGACCGTCCAAGCGGTCCTGCTCACGCACGCCCATATCGACCACAGCGGCTTGTTGCCCAAGCTCGTCCGTGAAGGATTTGCAGGACCGATCCTGGCGACGCGGGGCACGATCGACCTCTGCTCCTACATGCTGCCGGACGCCGGCAGCATCCAGGAGTCGGAGGTCGCGCAGCTCAACCGGCGCAACGCCTCGCGCGGGCGCAAGGAGGTGCAGCCGATCTACACGCAGGCCGACGCGATCGCATCGCTGCAATCGTTTCGCGCCGTCGACTATGAACACTGGACCGACGTGATCCCGGGCGTCCGCGCGCGCTATTGGAACGCCGGCCATCTGCTCGGCTCCGCCTCGATCGAGCTCGAGATCGCCGAACAGGGTTCGCAGCGTCCGTTGCGCGTGCTGCTCTCCGGCGACGTCGGCCCGGAGGCAAAGCTGCTCCAGCCCGATCCCGAAGCGCCAAGCGACCTCGACTATGTGATCTCCGAATCCACCTATGGCGATCGCGTACGCGCCGCCACGACGCCCGCGCTCCGCAGGCAGCACCTCGCCGCCGAGGTGCGCGAGGCGGCGGCGGCCGGAGGCGCGCTGCTGATACCGGCCTTCGCGGTCGAACGAACGCAGGAGCTGATCGTCGATCTCGTCGATCTGATGGAGCACGGCGCGATCCCGACCGCGCCGATCTTCCTCGACTCGCCGCTGGCGATCCGCGCCACCGAAGTGTTCCGCCGGCACGCCGCGAGCCTCGATCCGGCCGTCGACGCCGAACGCCTGCTCAACTCGCCGCACCTCAAATTCACCGAGACCGCCGATGAGAGCAAGGCGATCATGCGCCTCAGCGGATTTCACATCATCATCGCGGCCAGCGGCATGTGCGATGCCGGCCGCATCCGCCATCACCTGAAGCGCTGGCTCTGGAACGAGCGCGCGACCGTGCTGCTCGCCGGCTTCCAGGCCAACGGCACGCTCGGCCGCTTCCTGCAGAACGGCGCCAAGGCCGTGCGGATCCAGGGGGAGGAAATCCGGGTCGCGGCGCGGATCCGCATGATCGACGAATATTCCGGTCACGCCGACGGCGCCGGAATGGCGGGCTGGATCGCGGCGCGCCGTCCCATCGCCCGCGGACTGTTCCTGGTCCACGGCGAGGAAGGCGCCATCTCCGGGCTGGCGGACCGCGTCGCCGAACGCATCATTCCCGCCGCCAAGGTCTACCAGCCGATGCTGGACGACATCTATGAGCTTGCCGCTGCCGAACCGCGCGTGATGGATGCCGATCATCGCCGGCGCCTCGCGCCGGAGGCCGTGACCCATCTCGACTGGCACAACGAGATGTCGGAGCTGATGCTCGACATCAACGACAGGGTTGGGGCCGCTGCCGACGATCGTGCGCGCGGCGTGATCATCCGAAGACTGCGGCGGGCACTGCAGGACAACGGATAGAGCGACATTCGACGCGGTCGGAGCCACAAACTCCTGTTCGATCCGGTCGCGGGCCGCGTCTGAGAATGTTTTCCTCCGAGGCGAGACCCATCAATGCGACGTCCTGAGTTCCCTTGACCCAGGTCAATCCGGTGCCCCTCCTCCCGATGTAGTTTTTCCTGGTCTTCAATGGGCCAGCCGATGCGACGCAATTTCACGCTACCCGAGCTTGAGCAAGAGCTGTTCAATCTGCGTGAAGGCGCGGTCCACCGCATGCTGCGGTGCGACTACGAGCGGCTGTTCGGCGAGAATGATGCAGCTCTGGGGCGCTTGCGCAATTTTGCAAAAAGCCACGACTGCGTGGCAAACTTCGCCGACGACGCCATCTTGTTTCGCAGGCGTCTCCAGCATGACCAGAGCACGACCCCGCCCGGGTAGACGCTGTTTTTCGACGTCGCCCTTCAATTGTGGTAACATGCAGCTTCCTCCCGGGAGTAGCGGCATGAATCAGTTCGTCGCGCGCGCCAATATAGATCATTACCTTGGCCTGCTGGACGGCGGGCTTTTGCCGCAAAACCGTAGCACCATGCTGATCGCCGAAGAGGACAAGCTCAGTCACGATCTCGAGCAACTCGAATTTGCCGAGAACAGGGCCGCAAACGGTCGCCTTCGCCTGAACCATGTCAGGACCCTTCTCGACTCGTTTGCCCTGGACACTCCGGAGCGCGAACAAGCGGGCCGTTTGCTGGTCAATCTCGAAAACCTGCAAACGCTCCTCGAGGATTTTTGTCATCGATTGAGGGCGCAAATCACCTCACGGGGTCCCTGAGGGGCGGCGCCAAACCACCTGACTCAAGCCGGCCCCGAGGTCCGCACCCTGCGGCGCAACGGGTATTTCGAGAGTTCCAGCAGCACCAGGGAGATCAACGCGACCACCGCCGTAGCGGCAAGATCATCCGCGTGCAGGGGACCAAAGCGGAACAGGCCCGCCGCGGCCGGCCACACCAGACTCAGGGCAAGCACCGACGTCACGAACACCACGATGATGGCCAGCGTCCGGTTCGGACGGGTAAAAGCTTCGACCAGCGACGTCGAGAACGACCGGTTGACGAAGATCAAGCTCACGATCACCAACACCAGCGAGAAGAATGTCAGTGCGCGCACCTCGCTCGCCGGCATGCCATATCGGTTTGCCGTCACCATTACCCCCCCGGTCAGGGCCAGCGCCAAGCCTCCCTGCAGCGCCGACCAGATCAGCAGAGGCCTCGGCAGCAAAGGCTCGTCCGGTGAACGCGGCGGCCGCTGCATCACGTCGCTCTCCTCGGTTTCCGCCTCGAAGACCAGAGAACAGACGGGATCGATGATCATCTCGAGAAACGCGATGTGAACCGGGCCGAACAGCAGCGGCATCCCTGTGAGCAGCGGCAACAGCGCAAGTCCGGCGATCGGAACGTGGACGGCAAGGATGAAGCTCATCGCCTTGCGTAGATTGTCGTAGATCCGGCGGCCGAGCCGGATGGCCTTCACGATCGAGCCGAAATCGTCGTCGAGCAGAACGATCGAGGACGCTTCGCGCGCCACGTCGGTGCCCCGCCCACCCATGGCGATGCCGATATGGGCGGACTTCAGCGACGGTGAATCATTGACGCCGTCGCCGGTCATGGCGACGATCTCGCCCGCGCGCTTGAGCGCATCGACGATGCGCAGTTTCTGGGCCGGCGCTATTCGCGCGAAGACGGCTCGTCCCCGTGCCGCGCCGGCGAGTTCGGCATCGGCCATGGCTTCGACATCCGTGCCGGTCAGGACGCGTTCGGGATCGAGGCCCGCCTGCAGCGCGATGGCCGACGCAGTCGCGGGATAGTCGCCCGTGATCATGACGACGTGGATGCCTGCGGAACGGCATTCGGCAATGGCATCCTCGACTTCAGGCCGCAGCGGATCGGCAAAACCGGTCAGGCCGCAAAAGTGAAAGGGAAAGCCGCGTTGAGTCTCGGGACAATCCGCCTCCGCCCAATTCGCCCGCGCCACACCGAGCACCCGGAGCCCTTCACGTGCGAGCGCGTCAACGCGCGCCCGCAATTCAGCCAACTCTTCCTCGCTCATTCCGCAAAGCATGCCAACTGTCTCGGGAGCGCCCTTCGCCGCCACAACGGACTCGTTATCGTTGCGGCGCCACACGTTCGACATGGCCAAGAGGCCGGGACGCAAGCCATAGCTCCGCACCAGCCGCAACTCGCCACCGGCATCCGGGCTGAGCGCGTGCAATGCCTTCTCCATCGGATCGAACGGCTCGCGGGCACAGGCCAGCACGCCGGTTTCGATCAACGGATTGAACGCGGGGGCAACGCGCGTTGCGGCGTCCGGCGTACATTGCGTCCCGTCGGGCAGCATCAGGCGCGCGACCGTCATGCGGTTTTCCGTCAGCGTGCCGGTCTTGTCTGTGCAGAGCACGGTCGCGGCGCCCAGCGATTCAATGGCCGAGGCGCGCCGCGTCAACACCCGCGCCTGCGAGATGCGCCAGGCGCCCATGGCGAGGAACACCGTCAGGACCACCGGAAACTCCTCCGGAAGCATCGACATGCCGAGCGCGATGCCGGCGAGCACGCCCTCCAGCCATCCGCCGCGATAGAGTCCGTACAGGAGAACGGCCAACGCGATTACGAAAGCGCTGACGACGGCGAATATCGCCACCAGCCGCGTCGTCTGCTGCTGCAGGCGGGGTGCTTCGGTCGCGAGCGAATGCAGGGACTGTCCGATCTTGCCGATCTCGCTCAAGACGCCGGTCGAGGTCACTTCGGCCAGACCGCTGCCGCGAACCACTAGCGTGCCGGAGAACACGAACGGCTGGTCGTCACCGCCGGCGCGCGGCGGGATCGATTGTTCGGACGCCGCTCGAGCTTGTTTTCGAACCGGAACCGATTCCCCCGTCAGCAGGGATTCATCCAGCAGGAGATCGACAGATCGCAGGACCACGGCGTCCGCGGCCACGCGATCCCCCTCGGAGAGGACGATCAGGTCGCCGCGAACGACCTCGCGACCGGGAATTCGGATGCGCTCGCCGCCACGGATCACCAGCGCGCGCGGGCTGGTCAGATCGCGTAAGGAATCGAGCACACGCTCGGTGCGCGCCTCCTGCACAATCGTGATGACGATAGAGAGCGTTGCGAACGCCAGAAGCAGCAGCGCCTCGCCGAGATCCCCCAGAACGAAATAGATCAGGCCGCCCGCCAGCAACAGCAGCAGCATGGGCTCGCGCAGCACCTCGATGACGAGGCGCATGATCGTCCGCCGGCCCGCGGGAGGCAGCTCGTTGAAGCCTTCGGCCTGCAGCCGGGCCTGTGCTTCGGATGCGGTCAGCCCCTGCATCGCCTGTGATTTCATGAAGTTTCCCAAGATTCCTTGGACGATGAGAGCGCGCCATCTCATCGTCGCCGTCATCATGCCATGCTGCAAGAGGCTGCCAGCTTGACCTGGGTCAAACGCCAACGCGACATGGCGCCATCCCGCTCGGCTCAATGCTATTTCCGTGGACTTCGACGGCCCTGTCAGTGATATCTTCCTGGCCGGGCTCGATGAGCCTTGCGGTCAACCAGCGAACCAAGGCTCCCGAAGTATGCCGATGAAACGCGCCACGCTGCTTGCGCTCGGCCTGCTGCTTGTCGGCGCATCGACCCAGGACAGCACGAGAGCACAGAATTCGGCCGCGCCGCCGGTTTCGCTCACTCCGCCCAACGCCTCTCCACCGCATACGGGCGCCAAAGCCGTCAAGCCCAGGAGGGAGCCGGCCTTGGTGACGAACGATCCTCGCGCCCCAGCGACGTCGGGCCGAGACCCGTCGCCGCCTGTGATCGGCGCGCCTCCGGCATCGCCGAACCCGGCGACCGATTACGACGGCTTCAGTGCCGGCACCGACGACAATGACGCACCCAGCCAGGTGACGCCGCCCGTGAGGTTACGCGCAGCGAAGGGCTCCGGTCGGAATGCAAACGGCCTCGACGCGCAGTCATCGATTGATCAGGAAGACGACGCGCTGAAGCGCAAGCTGACGATTTGCAGGAACTGCAAGTAGAGGCCGGCATCTCGCTGCATGGCTGACCTACCGCAGCGCGTGCCACCGCGGCTTTACCCTCCCCCAATTTCCTGATCCTCTCTCCCCAACAGCCGGATCAACCGGCTTTGCCAGGGAGAGAGAGACGCCATGAAGCTCGGCACCGCCATTGCGGAAATCATGCGGCGTGAGGGAATCGAGATCCTCTGCGGTTATCCCGTCAATCATCTGATCGAGCACGCGGCGAAGGCCGAGATCCGGCCCGTGATGGTGCGGCAGGAGCGCGTCGGCGTGCACATGGCGGATGCGATCTCGCGGGTGACGTCAGGGCGCACGATCGGCGCATTCTGTATGCAGCATGGGCCAGGCGCGGAGAACGCGATGGGCGGCGTCGCGCAATGCTTTGGCGAATCCGTTCCAGTGCTGGTGTTGCCGATGGGCTATCAGCGGCGGCTGGCGCATATCGGGCCGAACTTCAACTCCAGCGAGGCGATGAAGCCGTTTTCGAAATCCTCCGAACCGATCATCTTGGCGGCCGAGGTTACCAACATCTTCCGTCGCGCCTTCACCAAGCTGAAGAACGGACGCGGCGGGCCCGTGATCGTCGAAATCCCCGCCGACATGTGGAACGAGGAGGTGCCGGAACCGCTGAACTACACGCCGGTGCTGCGCACCCGCTACGGCGCCGATCCCGTGCATGTGAAGGAAGCAGCAAGCTTGCTTGTCAACGCCAAGCGCCCCGTGATCTATGCCGGCCAGGGCGTCCATTACGCGCAGGCATGGCCGCAGCTGAAACGGCTTGCGGAACGGCTGGCCATTCCTGTCACCACCAGCCTCGGCGGCAAATCGTCGTTTCCGGAGACGCATCCGCTCTCGCTCGGCTCCGGCGGCCTCGCCGTGCCGCGCGCGGTGCCGAAATTCCTCGGCGAAGCCGACGTCATCTTCGGCATCGGCTGCTCCTTCACCGAGACGAGTTTCGGCATTGCGATGCCGAAAGGCAAGGCCATCATCCACTCCACGCTCGATCCGAACCATCTCAATAAGGATGTCGAGGCAAAGATCGGCCTCGTCGGCGATGCCGGGCTCGTGCTTGATGCTCTGCTGGAGGAGGTCAATAAGACGGTCAGCACGGATCGAGATGCATCGGCCGTGGCGGCCGAGATCGCGGCCTCGCACGAGGAGTGGCTGGCGAAGTGGATGCCCAAGCTCACCAGCAACGATGCGCCGCTCAGCCCCTATCGCGTGCTGTGGGACCTGCAACACACCGTCGACATCGACAACACCATCATCACCCACGATGCCGGCAGCCCGCGCGATCAGCTCTCGCCGTTCTGGAAAGCTGTGACTCCCCTCTCCTATCTCGGCTGGGGCAAGACGACGCAGCTCGGCTACGGCCTTGGCCTTGCGATGGGCGCCAAGCTGGCAAAGCCCGACAAGCTCTGCATCAATGTCTGGGGCGATGCGGCGATCGGCTTTACCGGCATGGATTTCGAGACCGCAGTGCGCGAGCGCATCCCCATCATGTCGATCCTCTTGAATAATTTCTCGATGGCGATCGAGTTGAAGGTGATGCCGATCTCGACCGAGAAATATCGCTCGACCGACATTTCCGGCGACTACGCAGCGATGGCGCGCGCCTTCGGCGGCCATGGCGAGCGGGTGACGAGGCCAGAGGATATCATCCCGGCGATCAAACGCGGCATCCAGAAAACAAGGGAAGGCGTGCCGGTGCTGCTCGAGTTCATCACCACCAAGGAGACCGAGGTCTCGCGGCCGGGGACGTGAGGCGACCGCAGCGCCGAGGGCGCTGGCTCCAGCTGCAGGAGATGTGATAATCCGGCCCTCGTGCCGCGCGCGCCGCGGCACCAAGCCGGATTGCGAATGACAACCCCGTCCAAGGAACTCGAACAGCAATTGCGGATGGCGGCAGCCGAGACAGCGCGACTGCGCGATCGGCAAAGTGCCAGCGCCGAAATCCTGCGCACCATCGCGGCCTCCCCGTCTGATGCCCGGCCGGTCTTCGAGGCAATCGCATCGAGCTCAAAGCGTCTACTCGGCGGCTTCTCCGCGACCGTGCTGCAATTCATCGGCGACGAGCTGCATCTGGTAGCGTTTACGCCGACCAGTCCGGATGGCGACGAAGGGCTGAAGGCGTCGTTCCCGCGGCGGATCGAGGATTTTCCAACCTTCGCCCTGGTTCGCGGCGGGGAGACGATCCAGTTTCCGGATGCCGAGGCTGAGGACGTCCCGGAGCTGAACCGGGACCTTGCGCGGCTGCGCGGCTTTCGCAGCGTGCTGTTCATGCCGCTGATGAACCGCGGCACGGCGGTCGGCATGATCAGCGTCACGCGCATCGAACCCGGTGCGTTCACGCCCGACCTTGTGGAATTGCTTCAGACTTTTGCCGATCAGGCCGTGATCGCGATCGAGAACGCCCGGCTTTTCAACGAGACGCGCGAGACGCTGGAACGGCAGACTGCGACCGCCGACATTTTGAAGGTGATGGCGGCCTCGCCCTCCGACGTGCAGCCGGTGTTCGATGCCATCGCCACCAATGCCAACCGGCTGATCGGCGGCTTCTCCACTGCGGTGCTGCGCTATATCGATGGCGAAGCGCATCTGGCGGCCTTCACGCCGGGCGATCCCGAGGGCGACCGCGTGCTGCAAGCGTCGTTCCCGGTGCCGTTCGCGCAATTCCCGGCCTACCAGCTCACGGCCAATGGTCGTCAGGCGCAACTGCCCGATACCGAGCTCGAGCCGGCCGCACGCGACATCGCGCGCGCCCGTGGCTTTCGCAGCATGCTGTTCACGCCGCTGATGAGCGAAGGCGAGGCCAAAGGCGTCATCATCGCCACGCGGCGCACGGCCGGTGCGTTCGCCGAGCATCACGTGCGGCTGTTGCAAACCTTCGCCGACCAGGCGGTGATCGCGGTCAAGAATGTCAGCCTGTTCAACCAGGTTCAGGCCCGCACCATCGAGCTCGCCAGATCTCTCGACGACTTGCGAGCGGCGCAGGACCGGCTGATCCAGACCGAGAAGCTGGCCTCGCTCGGCCAGCTCACCGCCGGCATCGCACACGAGATCAAGAACCCGCTCAACTTCGTCAACAATTTCGCCGCGCTGTCGACTGAGCTGGCGGACGAACTGAACGAGGTGCTTGCGCCGGTTTCACTCGCCGCCGAGGTTCGCAGCGAGGTCGACGAACTGACGGGCATGCTGAAGGACAATCTGCAAAAGATCGTACAGCACGGCAAACGTGCCGATTCCATCGTCAAGAACATGCTGCTGCATTCCCGCGAGGGCGGCGGCGAGTATCGGTTGAGCGACATCAATGCGTTGGTCGAGGAGAGCCTCAACCTTGCCTATCACGGCGCGCGCGCCGAGCAGCCGCAGTTCGAAGTCACCTTGAAACGCGCGTTCGATCCGGCGGCAGGCTCCGCCGAACTGTTCCCGCAGGAGATCACGCGGGTGCTGCTGAACCTTGTCTCGAACGCGTTCTATGCGGCGGTAAAACGCAAGGTGGAAAGTGGCGCCGGCACGTTCGAGCCGACCATAACCGCCACGACGCGCGACCGGGGCGATGCCATCGAGATCCGCATCCGCGACAACGGCACCGGCATTCCGAACGATGTGAAAGCGAAGATATTCAACCCGTTCTTCACCACCAAGCCGGCCGGCGAAGGCACTGGCCTCGGGCTGTCGATGAGCCACGACATCGTCGTGAAGCAGCACGGCGGCACGATCGAGGTCGCGACGGAGCCCGGCAAGTTCACGGAATTTACGATTGTGCTGCCGCGAAAGAACAGCTTTGTGGACGGCAGCGGCTAACCGTCCCTACTCCGCCATCTCGACGGCCTGCGTGGTGGAGGGACCGGCCAGCGGCCGCTCCTCCATCATGATCAGGCAGAGCGAGGCGGTGGTCATCAGCGCGGTCGCGGCTGCGAAGACATAGCGGAAGGCATGCCGCATGTCCTCGACGGGGATCGCGGGGATGCCGCCGGCGGCATGATGTTCGCCCGCCAGCGGAATGTCGGCGCCCAGCGCGATCAGCAAGATGGCGGCGAACGCGGCGACTGTGAATGAGGACATCAGCGCGCGGAAGAAATTCATCGCGCCCGTGATGGTGCCGACTTGCGGACGGGCCACCGAGTTCTGCAGCGAGACCACACAGACTGGGAAGGTCGTGCCGAGCCCGAGCGCGAACGCGGCCATCAGCGTCAAGAGGCCCCAGAGCGGCAGCGTCGTGACGGTGAGCCCGAGGCCGCAGATCGCTGCCCACGAGGTGCCGATGATGGCGACCCGCTTGTAGTGCTTGGCACGTGCCATGGTGCGGCCGGCGATCGCGGCACCGCAGGTCGAGACCGCCGCGAGCGGAATCAACGCAAGCCCCGCCTCGCTGGCGCTGAGGTGGTAGACTGACTCGTAATAGAGCGGCAGCTGCACGGTGAGGCCGGTGATGGCGCCGAGGCCGCAGCCGCCGGCGGTGAGAGCAAAGGGCGCGACCGATCCGCCGAGCAGCGGCAACGGCAGGAACGGTTCATCAGCGCGGCGCGCGTGCCAGACGAACGTGAGCGCAAGCGCGACCGCGCCACCCACCATCGACAGCACGGTCGGCGAGAGCCAGGGATAGCGCGTGCCGCCCCAGGTCAGAACCAGCATGAAAACGACGGCGGAGGCCATCAGCAGCACGCCGCCGAGCCAGTCGACCTTGCGCTTGCGGTGGAACACCGGGATCTTCTTCATCTTCGGCAGCAGCAGCCCCAGCGCCGCTGCGGCGAGCGGCAGGTTGATCCAGAAGATCATCGACCAGTGCAGATGCTCGGCGAATACGCCACCGATGACGGGGCCGAGAATTCCGCCGACCATCCAGACGCTGGAGAAGTAGGCCTGATACTGGCCGCGCTCGCGCGGAGAGACGACGTCGGAGATCACGGTCTGCACGACCGGCATGATGCCGCCGCCGCCGAGACCCTGGAGGCCGCGCGCCAGGATCAGCATCGGCATGCTCGGCGCGATCGCGCACAGGATCGAGCCGGCAATGAAAAGGCTGAGCGAGGTGATGAGCATGGCCTTGCGGCCGTAGATGTCGCTCAGCGTCCCGAACACCGGCGCAACGGCGGTCGAGGCGAGCAGATAGGCGGTGATGACCCAGGACAGGTTTGAGACGTCCTGGAACTGGCGGCCGATCGTCGGCAGCGCGGTGGCGACGATGGTCTGGTCGAGGGCGGCCAGGAACATCGTGAGCATCAGGCTCATGACGATGGTGCGGACCTCGTCCTGTGACAGCGGCGCCGGCGGCGAGATTGACGGCGAGTCGCTGACGCTCATGACCTCGCCCGGAAGGCGGGTCAGTTCCTCGGCGATGTCGTCGGGCAATGTCTGGATGTCGGCAGACTGGCTGCTCTGCCGTGTGAACTGGTTCATCTCGGGCTGTCGGATCGAGCGTGTTGCGGTGCAAAGCCGCGAAGGATTCGTGCTATGAAGTCAATGTAGACAGCAAAGTCCTTCTCGGGCAGGCACCCCGGCGCATGGGTGCATCCCGCACTGCGGTCATCCCGAACAAGTGATCTGAAACGGCAGGCGGAGCAGGCCTTGATCAATCCTTGGGGCGTCGCTTCAGGCGTGCCCGTTTGGGGAGCTGCCCCGGCCATTGCACGAGGTTGTTCTCAAGTTCGTCGTCCGGGATCTCGTCTTCCGTACCGGCAACCCGGCCGCGCACGGAGACGCCGGCCTCATGCACCGTATTGGGATCGCCGGAGATCAGCGGGTGCCACCAATAGAGATCGCGCCCTTCCGCAACCAGCTTGTAGCCGCAGCTCGGCGGCAGCCATTTCAGGACGCGGACACTCTCGGGCGTCATGACAACGCAGTCCGGTACGTAGTCGAAGCGATTCGTGTAGTCCTTGCAGCCGGCCGTACAGGAATCGAGCATTTTGCAGCTGACATCGGTGAAATAGATCTCGCCGGTATCTTCATCTTCGAGCTTGCTCAGGCAGCAACGGCCGCAGCCGTCGCACAGGCTCTCCCATTCGGCCGTCGACATATCCTCCATCTTCTTGGTTTTCCAGAAGAATCCATCCTGGTCTGAAGGTCGTTTAGGAGCTGCGGTCATGCGTCTGATACTGATCCAAAGAGCTGCGGCCAGCGCCATCTAGGGGGCGCGGCGGCAAAGCTGCAAGCAACGGTCCCAAAAGACCCGTAATGAACCGGGGTTCAATTAGGCCTGTTGTTCAAAATTGCGAGCGTGACCATTGGTTTATAGGCACTGCTCGGCTAGAAGAACAGCAAGTCCCCTGAGGTCCGCGACACGGGCGCCTTGGGTTTGCCGCAACAATCCCGCAAGACGTCTCGATGCCGCCCCGGCCGGGTGCTTGAACGCTTTCGAACCGAGCCTCAAGGGTTCTAGGTGGTCCAGAACACGCCATCCAACTGGAAGACCCGCGTCAGGAACTTCTTCCTGGACCTCGATGCACGCATCGACTCCTCATTGTTCTCCTCGGCCAAGGGCATCCGCGAGCTCTACGAGCGCTACTCGACCTTCATGGACCGTTTCTATGTCGGGCGGTGGAAGCGCTGGGTGTTCATCGAGCCGCTGTCGGAAGCCGCGACCATCGGCCTCGGCGGCATGGTCCTGATGCTGATCCTCGCCATCCCCGCCTTCCGCGAGACCGCGGACGAGGACTGGCTGAAGAAATCCGACCTCGCGGTGACGTTTCTCGACCGCTACGGCAATCCGATCGGAAGCCGTGGTATCAAGCACAACGACTCGATCCCGCTGGAAGATTTCCCCGATGTCCTGATCAAGGCGACGCTCGCGACCGAAGACCGCCGCTTCTACGACCATTTCGGCATCGACATCGCCGGCACCGCCCGCGCGCTCGTCACCAACGCCCAGGCCGGCGGCGTGCGCCAGGGCGGCTCCTCGATCACCCAGCAGCTCGCCAAGAACCTGTTCCTGAGCAACGAACGCACCATCGAGCGCAAGATCAACGAGGCCTTCCTCGCGGTCTGGCTGGAATGGCGCCTGACCAAGAACGAGATCCTCAAGCTCTATCTCGACCGCGCCTATATGGGCGGCGGCACCTTCGGCGTCGACGGCGCGGCGCATTTCTACTTCAACAAGTCGGCGCGCGACGTGAATCTCGCAGAAGCCGCGATGCTTGCCGGCCTGTTCAAGGCGCCGACGAAATACGCCCCGCACATCAACCTGCCCGCCGCGCGCGCCCGCGCCAACGTCGTGCTCGACAATCTCGTCGATGCCGGCTTCATGACCGAGGGCCAGGTGTTCGGCGCCCGTCGCAACCCGGCCTTCGCGGTCGACCGCCGCGACGAGGCCTCGCCGAACTATTATCTCGATTATGCCTTCGACGAGATGCGCAAGCTGGTCGACACCTTCCCGAAATCCTACACCGAGCGCGTCTTCGTCGTGCGCCTCGCGATCGACACCAATGTGCAGAAGGCGGCCGAAGACGCCATCGAGAACCAGCTGCGACAGTTCGGCCGCGACTATCACGCGACGCAGGCCGCAACCGTCGTCGCCGATCTCGACGGCGGCATCCGCGCCATGGTCGGCGGCCGCGATTACGGCGCGAGCCAGTTCAACCGCGCCACCGACGCCTATCGGCAGCCCGGCTCCTCGTTCAAGCCTTACGTCTACACCACGGCGCTCCTGAACGGCTTCACGCCGAACTCGGTCGTCGTCGACGGCCCGGTCTGCATCGGCAATTGGTGCCCGCAGAACTATGGCCATTCCTATTCCGGCGCGGTCACGCTGACGCAGGCGATCACGCGCTCGATCAACGTCGTGCCGGTGAAGCTGTCGATCGCGATCGGCCAGAAGGAGCAGCCGAAGGCGCCGAACCCGGCCAAGATCGGCCGCGCCAAGATCGTCGAGGTCGCGCGCCGCTTCGGCATCAAAGCCCCGCTGCCCGACACGCCATCGCTGCCGATCGGCTCGGATGAAGTCACCGTGCTCGAGCACGCGGTCGCCTATGCGACCTTCCCGAATCGCGGCAAGGCGGTGACGCCGCATGCGGTGCTCGAAGTGCGCACCGGCGCGGGCGATCTGGTCTGGCGCTGGGACCGCGACGGCGCGAAGCCGAGGCAGGCGATTCCGCCGAATATCGCCGCCGACATGGCCGGCATGATGAGCCACGTCGTCAGCGAGGGCACTGCTCGCCGCGCTGCGCTCGACGGCATTCCGACCGCGGGCAAGACCGGTACCACCAATGCATATCGCGACGCCTGGTTCGTCGGCTACACCGGCAATTTCACCTGCGCGGTCTGGTACGGCAACGACGACTACTCGCCGACCAACCGGATGACCGGTGGCTCGCTGCCGGCGCAGACCTGGCACG